>JBBSME010000154.1:0-6616 GCA_038233335.1 Acidimicrobiales bacterium
AGATCACGCGGAGTAGCGGACGATCTGGGCGAAGTCGTCGGCGTCGAGGGATGCGCCCCCGACCAGGGCCCCGTCGATGTCGGGCTGGGCCATGAGGTCGGCCGCGTTGGCCAGCTTCACCGAGCCACCGTACTGCACCCGGACGCGCTCGGCGGCTTCGGCCCCGGCCACGTCGGCCACCGTGGACCGCACCACCGCGCAGGTCGCCTGGGCGTCCTCGGGGGTGGCCGTGCGACCGGTGCCGATGGCCCAGATGGGCTCGTAGGCCACGACCAGGCCACCGACCTGCTCGGGGCTCACGCCCTCCAGCCCGGCCCGGACCTGACCCGCGACCTTGTCGTCGGTGCCACTGGCCTCGCGCTCCTCGAGCGTCTCGCCGCAGCACAGGATGGGCGTCATCCCGTTGGCCAGGATGGCCAGCACCTTCTTGTTCACCCACTCGTCGGTCTCGCCGAACACCTCGCGCCGCTCGGAGTGGCCGGCGATCACGTAGGCGACGTGGAGCTTGGCCAGCATGGCCGGGGCCACCTCGCCGGTGAAGGCGCCCTTCTCCTCCCAGTGGCAGTGCTGGGCGCCCAGGGCGATCGGCATCCTGTCCTGCTCGATGGCCGTCTGGAGGCTGCGGAGGTCGGTGAAGGGGGCGTGGATCGAGACGTCGACGTCGACGTCCGGGTCCTCCCCGCCCAGCAGGTACGAGAGCTTCTGCACCGTGGCCAGGGCCTCGAAGTGGTTGTGGTGCATCTTCCAGTTGCCGCTCATGAGCGGGGTGCGGGTGGCCATCGGTGCCTCCGGGGCAGTCGGGGTGGGTGGTGTCGTCAGGTGGGGGTCGGACCCTGGCGCAGGGCCTCGAGGCCGGGGAGGTCGCCCTGCTCGAGGAGCTCGAGGCTGGCCCCTCCCCCGGTGGAGATGTGGTCGATGCGGTCGGCCAGGTCGAACTGGGCCACCGCGGCGGCGCTGTCGCCGCCGCCGACGATGGTGAAGCCGCGGCAGTCGGCCACCGCGTCGGCCACGGTGCGGGTACCGGCCGCGAAGCGGGGATCCTCGAAGACGCCCATGGGACCGTTCCACAGCACCTGGCGGGCCTCGACGATGACATCGGCGAACTCGGCGGCGGTGCCCGGGCCGATGTCGAGGCCCATCCACCCGTCGGGGACGTCCCGGCCGACCTGGCGGACCTCGCCGCCGGCGTCGGGGTCACCGATCTTCCCGCCCGGGCCCATGGCGGTGATGTCCGAGGGGAGGTGGAGGGCGGCGCCGGAGTCCAGCAGCTCCTTGCACCGCGGGATCTGGTCCTCCTCCAGCAGCGACGAGCCGACCCGGTGGCCCTGGGCGGCGAGGAAGGTGAAGCACATGCCGCCGCCGATGATCAGGCTGTCGCACACCTCCAGCAGGGCGGTGATGGCGCCCAGCTTGTCGCTCACCTTGGCCCCACCCAGGATGCCCACGAACGGGCGCTTGGGCCGGTCGCGACAGCCGAGGAGGACGTCGACCTCCTCGGCCAGGAGGCGACCCGCAGCGCTGGACAGGTGCTGGGGCGGGCCGACGATCGAGGCGTGGGCCCGGTGCGACGCGCCGAAGGCGTCGTTGACGTAGCCGTCCTGGCCCTCGATCAGGCGGTCCACGAAGGCCGGGGCGTTCCCGGTCTCGCCCGGGTCGAAGCGGAGGTTCTCCATGACCTCGACCCCCGAGACCAGCTCGGCCAGGCGATCCCGGACCGGATCCATGCCCAGGGTCGGGTCCGGCGCGCCCTGGGGCCGACCCAGGTGGGAGCAGGCCGTCACCCGGGCGCCGCGCTCGGTCAGCCAGGACAGGGTGGGGACCGCGGCGCGGATGCGGAGGTCGTCGGTGATGCGACCGTCGCGCAGGGGGACGTTGAGGTCGGCCCGGACGAGGACCTGCTTGCCCTCCAGGCCGCCCAGGAGGGACTCCAAGTCTTCCAACCGAGGGACGTCAGATGCGGCCACCGGGCCTACTTGTTGGCGGCGCCGACGATGAGGGCCAGGTCCACCAGGCGGTTGGAGTAGCCCCACTCGTTGTCGTACCAGCCCAGCACCTTGACCAGGTTGCCCATGGCCATGGTGAGCCCGGAGTCGAAGGTGACCGAGGCCGGGCTGCCCACGATGTCCGAGCTGACCAGCGGGTCCTCCGAGTAGACGAGCACCTTGGCCAGGGGGCCGCTCTTGGCCGCCGCTGCGTAGGCCTCGTTGACCTCCTCGACGGTCACGTCGCGGTCCAGCACGCCGACGAAGTCCGTGATCGAGCCGGTGGGCACCGGGACGCGCATCGAGGTGCCGTCCAGCTTGCCCTGCATGGCCTCGAGCACCAGTCCGGTGGCGCGGGCGGCGCCGGTCGAGGTGGGCACGATGTTGATGGCCGCAGCCCGGGCCCGGCGCAGGTCGCTGTGGGGGCCGTCGACCAGGGCCTGGTCGCCGGTGTAGGCGTGGGTCGTGGTCATCAGGCCCTTCTGGAGCCCGAAGGCGTCGTCGAGGACCTTGACCATCGGCACGAAGCAGTTGGTGGTGCAGGACGCGTTGGACACGACCTTGTGCTGCTCGGCGTCGAAGGTGTCGTCGTTGACGCCGACCACGAAGGTGGCGTCGGCACCGGAGGCGGGGGCCGAGACGATGACCCGGGGGGCGCCGGCGTCGAGGTGCGCGGCGGCCTTGTCGCGGCTGGTGAACAATCCGGTGGACTCGATCACCACGTCGACGCCGAGGTCGCCCCACGCCAGCTTGGCCGGATCGCGCTCGGCCAGGATCTTGACCACGTCGCCATCGACCTCGATGCCGCCGTCGACCTGCTTCACGGTGCCGGGAAACTTCCCGCCCACGGAGTCGTTGGCGAGGAGGTGGGCCATGACGTCGAGCGAGCCGAGGTCGTTGGCCGCCACGAAGTCGATGTCGGCGCCGGAGGACTTCACCGCCCGGAAGAAGTTGCGGCCGATGCGACCGAACCCGTTGATGCCGACGCGGATGCTCATGGTGAGGGGACCTCTCGGTGAGTCTGACGGAGTGGCGCGGCGGGCCCGCCCCCCGAGGTGGATGACCGTCGGACCGTAGCCCAGCGGCGCAGGGTTGGCCCTCCCCCGCCCCGGGCCCTCAGCGCCGGGGCAGGTCCCGCAGGGCGGCGCCCAGTCGGCCCGGATCGTGGACCGCCCGTCCGTCCGCCCCCACCGGGACCACGACCAGGTCGACCCCCTCCGGGGCCGTCTCCGGGGCGAAGCGGGGATCGGCCAGCACCACGTCCACCGGCAGGTGGTGGTCGAGGGCGAGGCGCAGGTGGTCATCGGGGCCCAGGCCCTCGGTCTCGCCCACCTGGGGGCCGAGGTTGAGCACCAGCACCCGGGTGGCCTCGGTGGCGGACAGGGGCGCGGCCACCCCGGGCACGACGGCGGCGGCCAGCACGCTGGTGAACAGCGATCCAGGCCCGAGCACGACCACGTCGGCGTCGCGCAGGGCGCGGCCGACGGCGGCGGGGGTGGGTGGGTCAGCGGGGGTGACCGCCACCCGATGGACATCCGACGAGCTCTGCACCCGCACCTGGCCCTCGACCGAGAGCCCCGGACCCCGCTCCCCGCACAGGGTCACCGGGACGGTGGCGGCCGGCAGCACCCGTCCCCGGGCGCCGATCAGCCGACCTACCTCGGCCAGCGCGGCTTCCACGTCGAGGCCCTGGTCCACCAGGCCGGCCAGGAGCAGGTTGCCCAGGGGGTGCCCCTTGAGGTCGCCCGCATCGAAGCGGTGCTCGAGGGCCGCACCCAGGACCGACGTCGGGTCGGCCAGCGCGCCGAGGCAGCGTCGCAGGTCACCGGGAGGGAGCATCCCCAGCTGGTCCCGCAGACGACCGCTGGATCCGCCGTCGTCAGCCACCGACACGATGGCGGTCAGCTCCTGGGCCCACGGGCTCACCGCCCGGAGGGTGGCGGCCAGGCCGTGACCTCCACCGACGCACGCCACCGCCGTCATGGCCCGGTCCTCGGGGGTCGACGGCGCCGCCGGGTCACTCGGAGATGTCCCGGTGGGTGATGCTCAGGTCGTGGCCCTCGGCCCGGAGCCGGGCCGCCACCTCCTCGGCCACCGCCACCGAGCGGTGGTGGCCACCGGTGCAGCCGAAGGCGATGTTGAGGTACGCCTTCCCCTCCTGCTCGTACTCGGGGAGGAGGAGGTGGAGCATCGACTCCACCTGGTCGAGGAACGCCTGCGCCGTGGGGTGGTCGAAGGCGTAGGCCCGGACCTCCGGGTCACAGCCGGTGCGGGGGCGCAGCTCCTCGACCCAGTGCGGGTTCGGCAGGAAGCGGACGTCGAACACCAGGTCGGCGTCGCGGGGCAGCCCGTGCTTATAGCCGAACGACATCACCGACAGGTTGATGGTGTCGGCCGTCCCGGACTCGATGAGCTCCTCGATCCTGCTCCGCAGGTCGTGCACCGAGAGGTCGGACGTGTCGATCACCAGGTCGGCCTGGGAGCGCAGGCCCTCGGCCATGCTCCGCTCGCGCTCGATGGAGGTGGCCAGGGTGTCGCCCCCCATCGGGTGGCGGCGCTTGGTGCCCTCGTACCGCTGCACCAGGGCGTCGGTGGTGGCGTCGAGGAACACGACCCGCAGGCTGCCCTCGGCCTCGCGCAGCGGGCCCAGGAGGGCTGACGGGTCCTCGAACATGGCCCCGGGGCCAATGGCCAGGGCCACCTGGTCGATGGTCGATCCCGGCGCCGAGGCCAGCTCCGCCACCTTGCCCATCAGGGAGGTGGGCAGGTTGTCGATCACGAACCAGCCGCGATCCTCCAGGACCCCCGCCGCGGTGGAGCGCCCGGCGCCGGACATGCCGGTGATGAGGACGAAGTCGGTCACGGTCCAAGTGTACGAGCCCCCTCGGGCCGCCTGGCTCGCCCATCGTTCCAACTCCGTATGGAAGTGCGCCGGTGAGGGCGACGACCGTCCAGGGTTGGCGTCGCGCCCGGTCACCGGACGGTCAGGCGGCCGAGCGGCGGTGGCCGACGATCACCGCGGCCAGGCACACCGCGCCGTAGGCCAGGACCGTCCCCCAGACCAGGGGGTCGCCGGGGCGGTCGAGGTAGCGCAGGTAGCCGGCGCCGGCGGCGACCGCGCCGAGGACGGTGAGCGCGGCCTGGCGACGGGCCGAGTAGGCGACGATGCGCAGGTTGTCGAGGACGAACTCGATCACCGCCGGCAGCGGCAGCAGCGGGATCAGCCACGCATCCGCCTCGCCAGGCCACCACGGGCCCACCGATGCGAGCACCCCTGCCAGCAGCGCCACCGGGTAGAGCCAGAGGCAGCGGCGGCACAGGTGACGGCCCCGGACCACCACGCAGCGCTCGTACTGGGCGGGCCAGTGGTGGCTGAGCCACATGGGCGTGTCGGCCACCGGTCCCTCCGCCGACAGCGGGACGTCGGGCGCCGGCTCAGCGTCGGAGTCGCTCTCACTCATCGCCGCCGGTCCTCGCATGTCCCTGGCCATCGGCTGTCGGGCAACGTCGATGAGCCGGCGGCCGGGGCGTCGACCGCGCCGTTGCCTGCGCTCATGCCACGGGACCCAGGCCCTCGACCTTCTCGGCCACCAGAAGGAGCAGCCGGGGGTAGTCGGCACCCTGCGGGTACTCGGGAGAGCGCCCCAGGAAGCCCACCGGCGGGGACGGCTCGTCCATGTGGCGCAGGAGGAGCCCGTTGGCGGCCATGGCGTTGAGGTAGCGGCTCAACGGCCGGTGGACGAAGGGGATGCGAACGCCCGGCTCGACCTCCTCCAGGCTGAGGTCCTCGCGGAGGTAGGGCCCGATCCGCCAGTACTGCTCGGGCGGGTCGAGCACGTGGTCGTCGATCCAGCCGCTGTTCGGGGTCTGGAGCAGGGGGTGGTTGAGGAAGAAGGCGAAGCGGCCACCCGGGACCAGGACCCGGGCCACCTCGGCCAGCGCCGCATCGACGGCCACCACGTGCTCGAACACCAGGCAGGCCACCACCGCATCGAACGACGCCGGTGCGAAGGGGAGGGCCGCGGCCCCGGCCAAGGCGTAGGACGGGCCACCGCCTCGGACGGCCGCCTCCACCACCTGGGCACGGGTGGGATCGATCCCGACCACGGTGCGGGCCCCTCCGGCCAGGGTCTGACGGGCGACCTGGCCCTCGCCCGTGCCCACGTCGAGCACTCGGTCGGCCCCGGCCAGCCATCGGGCGGCGAGGGGCATGATCTGCTCGACGTACTCCTCGTCGGCCCCCTCGGTGAAGCCCTCCTGCCACCAGCCGGCCTGCTCCTCCCACAGCCCCGGCGGCATCTCGGGCAGCTCGAGCCGGGCCTCGTCGTCGGCAGGTTCGCTCACGCCGCGGACGCTACCGGCCCCCCGTCACCCGCCGTCCACGGGTCGGCGCCAGCCGTGACGGTGGCGGACGGCTGCGTTCACTGGCACGTGCGGTCAGGGGGTGAGGGCGACCCGGAGGAGCAGAGGACGGTAGGACGCCACCGGGGCGGGCTCGACGTCGGGCGCCTTGCCGGCATCGTCCCAGGCCCGGAGCCGGATGGCATCGGGCGCCGCGGGCAGGTCGGCGAAGCGGGCCACCTCGACGTCGTCCATGGGGCCCCCTTGGCGGACCAGGCTGGCCCGCGAGCCCG
>JBBSME010000155.1:0-6453 GCA_038233335.1 Acidimicrobiales bacterium
CACGCCTCGTGCTCGGCCAGCCAGGCGTAGTCGTTGGCCTGGAGGAGCATGTAGGAGAACTCGGTGTAGGAGATGCCGTGCTCGCTCTCCAGCCGGCTCCGCACCGAGTCTCGGGCCACCATCTGGTTCACCGTGACGTGGCGGCCGACGTCGCGGAGGAAGTCGATGAGGGTGAGGTCGACAGTCCAGTCCCGGTTGTCCACGAACAGCGTCCCCGCCGTCCCCTCGGGATCGACGATGTGTCGGATCTGGCCCGCGATGGCCGACGCGTTGGCCGCCAGGGTCTCCTCGTCGAGCAGGTTCCGCTCGTCGGAGCGCCCCGAGGGGTCGCCCACCAGCCCGGTGGCCCCGCCGGCCAGCCCGATGGCCCGGTGCCCGGCGTCCTGAAGACGGCGCAGGATGAGGAGGCCGATGAGGTTGCCGACGTGCAGGCTGTCGGCCGTGGGGTCGCAGCCGTAGTACGCGGTGACGGCACCGGCGGCGAGCGCGGCGGCCAGCGCGTCGCGATCGGTGGTGAGGTGGACGAGGCCCCGGGCCTCGAGGTCGGCGAGCACGTCGGTCGTCACCGGGCCAGTCTGCTCGCTCCGGCCGACAGCCTCGGCCGAGCCCGTCGAGCGGTCGGTCGTCGGGTGGACGGAGCCCCTCACCCGGGGCGAGGCTGGACCGCGTGACGACCACTGACCCGACCGATGCGCCCCCCGCCCCGGCGGGCGAGGCCCCCGGTCGGGGGGTCCTGACCTGGCGGGTCGTCGGGGTGATGGCCCTGTTGGCCATCGCCTTGTTCTGGTTGTGGATCTTCTCCGGCGCCGCCCGCAAGCAGAACCCGGACTTCCTGTCGGACCGAGCCTGGGTGGAGGATGCCGAGGTCACCTGCGCGGCCACCATGGCCACCATCGACGACCGGGCTGCGCCGGCGGGCCGCCAGGACCAAGCCGCCCGGGCCGATGCCATCGACGCGTCCACCGAGGACCTGCGGGTGATGCTGGCCGACCTCGGCTCGCCCGGTCCCGACGACGCCGACGATCGAGCGCTGGTCGACCAGTGGCTGTCCGACTGGGACCAGCTGCTCGTCGACCGGAGCACCTACGCCGACGCCATCCGGGTCAACCCCGACGCCCAGTTCTTCACCACCGAGAAGTTCAGCGATCCCCTCGACAAGGTGATCGAGGTCTTCGCCGACGTGAACGACATGCCCAGCTGCGGCCCCGCCGGCGACGTCGGCTGACGGAGGGCTCCCTCCAACCTGCGACGCCCGCCAAGCAAGACCGCTGCCCAACGTCGCAGGAACGCGGCGGCGCTCAGACCGGGGGTCGGAGGACGGCAGCCAGGGCCAGGCCCCGGGCCACCAACCGGCGGGTGCTGGCGTCGGCGGCCAGCGCGTCCAGGTCCGACGGCCCCGTCACCCACCGGGCTCCGGTCGACTCGTGGTTGGGCGCGGGGCCGGCCCCCGGCGGGGCGAGGAGCAGGAACCGGAGGTCGTGGTGGACGTGGAACGACCCGTCGGGGTAGGCCACGCCGTGGACGTCGAGGTCCACCGCCGGCAGCACCGGCGCCAGACCGACGAGACCGGTCTCCTCTCCCGCCTCCCGGCAGGCCGCGGCCAGCAGGTTGCCGTCGCCGTCGACGTGGCCACCGGGCTGGAACCACCGACCCAGCTTGCGGTGGTGCAGCAGGAGCGCCCCGCGGGCCGGGTCGACCACGACGGCCGAGGCGGTGAGGTGGTCCGGGAGGCTGGCTCGGTCCAACGGGTCATCCGACGCGCCGAACAGGGCGAGGACCCGGGCCCGCAGCGGCTCCGCCTCCGGCCCCAGCTGAGCGGCGACGACGTGGCGCTCGGCCTGGTCACGGTCTCCCGGGCCGGGACGGAGGCGACCGTCGTCGGGCTCGAGCACCTCCCATCCGTCCGCCGAGGGGTTCGGCTCTCCGTCGGTCATCGGGGCCGTCCCGACACGTTGGGATCGCCGGCGCGGTACCAGCGCCATGGGAGGTCGGTGCCCGACGACAGCCCGATCCGCGTGCTCTGATCAGGCGCGGCGTCGGCCCGGTGGCCGTCATCGGCCAGCCACACGCCACGGTCGGCGGTGACCAGATCGGCCCCGCCGAAGGAGCCGTCGAGGCCCAGGGCCTGGGTCAGCCGGGCCGGCCCCGAGGACAGGTCGCGATCACGGCGCGCCGCGGGCCGCGCCTCCCGCATGGCCTCGATGCCCGTCACCGGAGCGACCGCCCGGAGCAGGACCGCGCCGGCGGTGCCGGCCGGGCCGCAGACGACGTTCGCGCACCAGTGCATGCCGTAGCTGAAGTACACGTACAGGCGCCCCGGCGGGCCGAACATGACCTCGGTCCGTGGCGTCGGTCCCCGGAAGGCGTGGCTCCCCGGGTCCTCGGACCCGGCGTAGGCCTCGACCTCGACGATCCGACCGGAGCGGGGCCCGTGCACCAGCAGCTTGTCGAGGAGGTCTGGTGCGACCGCCCGCGGATCGCGCCCGTAGAAGGCCCGGGACAGGCGACGACGGCGGGCCACCTCACCGCCCGGTGGAGGGACCGACCGTCGCCCACCACGCCGTGCCCGAGCCCTCCGCTCGCACGTCGGCCCGCTCGCCGGCGGGGACCAGCACCGCTCGCCCGTGGCCGAGGTCCTCGCGGGCGCCGTCGGCCGCCAGCCGGGCCGTCCCGTGGACGGCCAGCACCAGGGCCGGCCCCGCAGGTTCGGGGGCGATGGCCACCCCGTCCGGCCGGAGGTCCATCCGGTGCAGGGCGATCTCGGGCGTCCCGGTGATGTAGGCGGTGGCGCCGTCGCCGGTGGTGACACCGGGGAGGAGGTCCGGTCCCACCCCGGGCGGAGCGAGGAGGCGCACCAGCTCGTCGCGGTCGACGTGCTTGGCGGTGAGGCCCCCGCGCACCACGTTGTCGGACGCTCCCATGAGCTCCACACCGGCCCCGTGGAGGTAGAGGTGGGGCACACCGGCGGGAAGGAAGATGCCCTGACCCGGCTCCAGTCGCCGCAGCTCGAGCAGCAGGGGGCTGAGGGCCGAGGGATCGCCGGGGTGGGCCTCGGCCAGGGCGGCGGTCCAGCCAGCGGCAGGTCCGTCCGCGGGGTCGGCGCCCGTTGCGGCGGCGGCCAGGGCGGAGCGCTCCGCATCCGGCGCCGACAGGAGGTGGATCAGCCCGGCCCGAGCATCGGGGGCATCGGCCACCCGCGCCTGCAGGTCAGCCACCGCCGGCGCGCCTCCAGCCACCACCTCCAGGGCGTCGGCCGCCGCCACGCCGGTGCGGAACCCCGCCAGCACCCAGGTGGGTTCGAGCGCGACGAGGACCTCAGGCTTGGCGTGAGGGTCGCGGTAGCTGCGACGGGGGTCGTCGCGGGCCACCCCCGCGGCCTCCTCTCGGGCGTACCCGTCGCGGGCCTGCTCCGGCGAGGGGTGGAGCTGGATGCTGAGCGGAGCACCGATGGCGAGCACCTTCAGCAGGAAGGGCAGGCGGCCCCCGAAGCGGTCCGTCACCTCGCGGCCCAGCACGCCCTCGGGGTCCTCGGCGATCACCTGGTCCAACGGTCGGCCGGCGCTCGTGCGCGACGGAGCGGACGGGTGGGCGCCGACCCACAGCTCCGCCTCGGCACCGCCCGTCGCAGGCGTGCCCACCAGGCGGGCCAACCCGTCGACCGCCCCCCAGGCGTAGGCCTGGACCGCGTTGGTGAGGGCGAGCACGGCGGCCGAGCCTAGGACCTGCCCGGACCGGCGTGGTCGGGGGGGACGGCCGGTGCAGGCGGGCCCCGGCCCGACCATGATGGAGATCCCCTTCCAAGGAGGTCCCCAGTGCAGGTCATCTACACCGCCACCGCCCACGCCACCGGCGACGGGCGCAACGGCCACGCCACCACCGACGACGGCCTGGTCGACCTCGACCTGAGCGTCCCGAAGGAGATGGGCGGCCCCGGGGGGGCCACCAACCCCGAGCAGCTGTTCGCCATGGGCTACGCGGCCTGCTTCCACTCCGCCCTCAAGATCGTCGCCGGCAAGGACGCGGCGTCGGTGGAGGGCAGCGCGGTGTCGGCCAGCGTCGGCATCGGGAGCACCGAGGGTGGCGGGTTCGGGCTCACCGTCGAGCTCGACGTCGACCTGCCGAACGTCAGCGGCGACGAGGCCGAGGCCCTGGTGGCCCGAGCGCACGAGGTGTGCCCGTACTCGAACGCCACCCGCGGCAACATCGACGTGGCCCTGCAGGTCGTGTCCTGAGCCAGGGGCCGACCGAGAGGGTCGGCAAGACTCCCGACGTGGCCCCCCGCACGTACAGGAACCTCCCCTTGGTGGCGGCCAGCGGGATCCTCGGCGCGGTCTTCGTCGTGCTGTTCGTCCTGCTCGCCGTGGGCGATGCCGGCGCGTCGCCGAGCGGCGGATCGGCGACCGAGCTGTACCTGATCTCGGCGGTCGTCGCGCTCGTGCTCCTGCGCGGCGCCCGCCTCCGGGTCCGGGTCGACGATGGCGGGGTCACCGCCTTCAGCCTGGTGCGCACCCATCGGATCCCGTGGGCCGAGCTGGTGGGGGCGGTCGCCGACGCCAAGGGCCTGGTCCTGCTCCCGGCGACGGGGGCCCCGGTCCTGGTCCAGAGCCTCGGCCAGACCGCCCTGGCCCGGTGGCTGCGACCCCGCACGCAGGGCGCCGACGTGGCCGACGCCCTCAACGAGGAGCGGGAGCGCCGCTCGGGCTGACCGGGCGGCCGATCACTCCAGCAGGGCGTCGCACTGGGCCAGGTCTCCGAGGAAGCCGATCCGGAAGGCGTCGCTGCGCTCGAAGGCCGACCCGCTCTGCTCGTCGTCACCGTCCACCGCCAGGAACGAGATGATGGCTTCGTCGAGGTCACCGGGCGACAGGCTCAGCACACCGCCCTCGCGCAGGTCGGACCCCAGGAAGAGGTCACCGGCGTACAGGCCGGTCAGGCAGTCGGCGTTGAGCGACGACTCCCGGCTGTTCTCCGTCAGCCCGTTCCTCGCCTGGGCCGCGAAGGCCCACTGGCGAGCCACCTCGGCCCCCACCGCGAAGTCCCCGATCTCCTGCAGCGCGGGCACCAGGCCCGCGCCGTCCACCTGCACGGTGTCGTCGGCACCGCAGTAGAAGATGGCGAACTCGGCCTCGGCCTCGGTCAGGCGGGAGCTGCCGCAGCGCACGTCGTCGGTGCTCGGATCGAAGAAGATCACATCGTCCACCGGGTCCCACTCCTGGCCCTCGGACGCGAACAGGGCGGTGTAGAAGTCCTCCAGGTCGGGGAGGAGCAGCTCGAGGAGATCATCCGGGCTCAGGTCGCCGCCGCTGGCCGCGTCCTCGGGGTCGAAGGCGGCCTCGGTCACGACCGGGGGCTCCTCGGCGTAGCCCGCGCACCGGTCCGTGCCCTCGAAGATGCCGTCGGCCAGACCCGACACCCGGTCGAACCCCGAGCCGTGGGCCGCCGGGTCGTCGGGGTCGAAACCGGGGTCGTCGCGGATCGAGATCTGGCCGGCCACGGCCAGGTCGAGCTCCTCGATGTCGGCCTCGAAGTCGTCGCTGCCGCCGTCGACCACGTCGGCGATCCACGCACCGGCGAAGCAGTCGGCCTGGAGCTCGGCGATCACCCCCGGGAGGGTGTCGAAGTCACCGGTGCGGGCCTGGACGGCGTGGCCCATCTCGTGGGCCATGATGATCGCGGCGCCGAACTCGCCGAACTCGTCGATGTGGGGAGCGACCAGGGCCTCGCTGTCCCATGCGATCAGGTCCCCGTCCGGGCAGTAGAAGGCGTTCTGGGCCACGTCGTCGTAGGACTGGATCCCCTCGCACGGCGGGAGCGACCCCCGCGGCGTGTCCGGCCCGTAGGTCCAGAACCCGCCGTCCACCTCCTCGAAGTCCGTGCCGTAGGTGTCGGGGAAGGCCCGGACCCAGAACTCCTGCACCGACACCGCTGCGGCCAGCATCACGTCGTCAGCGCTGTTGGGCCCCCCGGCACCACCCATGACGGAGATGTCGTCGGTCGGTCGGATGGGCTCGTCGACATCGAGGTCCCCGGGACGCATCTGCCCGCCTTCCCCGTCGCCGGACGGGGTGGACGCGTCTCCGCCTGGCGCGTCCTCGGTGCTGCGGACGCTGGCGTCGGGCTCGCCCGCACTCGAGGTGCAGGCCGTCACGCTCAGGGCCAGGCCCACCACGACGGCGATCGCCCTTCCGGTCACTCGTCCCATACTCGTCCCCGATCGCTCACCCACCGCGCCCCCGGGACGCGAGCCGCCATCCGGCGACCCCCGCAGTATGGATCGTGGAGGCGCGCCGTGGAACAGGGGACGGCTCCCCCACCCGCACCGGCTGCGCGGGGCGATCCCTACGATCAGACCATGTCCGACACCGAGGTGACCGCTCCACCGACGCTGTCGGGTCCGCTGCCCGACGACGACCCGGACGCGGTCATGGACTCGTTCATGGCCTGGGTCGAGGC
>JBBSME010000156.1:0-6407 GCA_038233335.1 Acidimicrobiales bacterium
AGAGGCTCCGCCGGAGCCCCCTCGCCCGCTGATCGGTCCAGCTTGCTGGTCGATCAGCGCGGAGCCAGCGCGGCCGAGGGTCGCACGCTCAGCTCGTTGGAGAGGCTCCGCATCGACAACGAACTACGCGTCCCAGGTGGGTCGGCTCCGCAGGAGGGTCTCGATGTCGGCGTGGGTGCCGGCCTGGGCCGCAGACAGCTGGCGGTCGGTCTCGGCCCCGTAGTCCGGCGACTCGACGGCCCGGAACACCCCGATCGGGGTGGGCTCGGTAGGCCCGGTGGCCAGCCGGCTGAGCAGGAAGGCCAGGGCCGGGTCGGGTCGGGTCTCGTCGTGGATGAGGACGGCCTCCTCCCCCACCTCGGCGACGTCGGCGATGCGGGCCCCGTCCTGGCCGTCGAGCACCACGCCCCGCTCCCCGTCGGGTCCGAAGCGGATCGGCTCGCCGTGGCGGAGCGGGATGAGCATCGATTCGCGGTTGGCGCGCGCCGTCACCGCGCCGAACGCACCGTCGTTGAAGACGTTGCAGTTCTGGTACACCTCGACCAGGGCCGAGCCCCTGTGGTCATGGGCCCGGCGGATGGTCTCCATCATGTGGGGACGGTCCATGTCGTGGGTCCGGGCCACGAAGGTGGCCTCGGCCCCCAGGGCCAGGCTCACCGGGTTGAAGGGCTTGTCCAGGCTGCCGAACGGGGTGGACTTGGTGACCTTGCCCTGCTCGCTGGTCGGTGAGTACTGGCCCTTGGTCAGGCCGTAGATCTGGTTGTTGAACAGCAGGATCGTGAGGTCGATGTTGCGACGCAGGGCGTGGATGAGGTGGTTGCCCCCGATCGACAGCGCATCGCCGTCGCCGGTGACGACCCACACGTCGAGCTCCGGCCGGGCCATGGCCAGTCCGGTGGCGATGGCGGGGGCACGGCCGTGGATGGTGTGCATCCCGTAGGTGTCCATGTAGTACGGGAAGCGGGCCGCGCAGCCGATGCCGGACAGGAACACGGTGTCCTCCCGGGCCACCCCCAGGTCGGGCATCAGCATCTGAACGGCCTTGAGGATCGAGTAGTCGCCACAGCCCGGGCACCACCGCACCTCCTGGTCGCTGCTCCAGTCCTTGGCGCTGGTGGTCGGATCGGGGACGAGGACGTCGGCCATCAGCTCTGCCTCTCGGGGACGGTGCGGGTCGGGGGGGTCACTGGCCCAGCTCCTTGGTGATGGCGGCTTCGATCTCCGGCGCGGTGAAGGGCACGCCCCGGACCTTGGTGACGGACCGGGCGTCGACCAGGAACTCGGCCCGGACCAGGCGGGACAGCTGGCCCAGGTTCATCTCCGGCACCAGCACGCGGTCGTGGCGGGCCAGGAGCGGGCCCAGGTCCGGAGGGAACGGGTTGAGGTGGGTCAGGTGGGCGTGGGCCACCTTCATCCCCCGGTTCCGGCACCGGTTCACACCGCCGTCGATGGCCCCCCAGGTGGATCCCCAGCCCAGGACGAGCAGGTCGGCGTCGTCGACGTCACCGGTGAGGGTGACCGGTTCGATGTCGTGGGCGATGCCGGCGACGCGTGCGGCCCGCAGCTCGACCATGTGCTCGTGGTTGGCCGGCTCGTAGCTGATGTTGCCGCTGCCGTCCTCCTTCTCGAGCCCACCGATGCGGTGCTCGAGACCGGGCGTGCCGGGCACGGCCCAGGGGCGGGCCAGGGTCTCGGGGTCGCGCTGGTAGGGCCAGAAGGTCTCGGTGCCGTCGTCCGCGGTGTGGTTGGTCTCGGTGGCGTAGTCGACCGAGATGTCGGGGAGGTCGGCCACGTCGGGCAGCCGCCAGGGCTCGGACCCGTTGGCCAGGTAGCCGTCCGACAGCAGGATCACCGGCGTGCGGTAGCGCAGGGCGATCCGGGCCGCCTCGATGGCGGCGTCGAAGCAGTGCGACGGGCTCTTGGCTGCGACCACCGGGACCGGTGACTCGCCGTGGCGGCCGTACATGGCCTGCAGGAGGTCAGAGGCCTCGGTCTTGGTGGGCAGCCCGGTGGAGGGCCCGCCCCGCTGGATGTCGATCACCACCAACGGCAGCTCCAGGCTCACAGCCAGGCCCAGGGCCTCCGCCTTCAGGGCCAGGCCCGGCCCGCTGGTGGTCGTGACGCCCAGGTGGCCACCGAAGGCGGCCCCGATGGCCGCGCCGATGCCGGCGATCTCGTCCTCGGCCTGGAGGGTGCGGATGCCGAACTCCTTGTGGCGGCTGAGCTCGTGGAGGATGTCCGAGGCCGGGGTGATGGGATAGCTGCCCAGGAAGATGGGCAGGCCTGACAGCTGGCTGGCCGCGATGAGCCCCCAGGCCAGGGCCGTGTTGCCGGTGATGTTGGTGTAGGTGCCCGGGGTGAGCGAGGCCGGCTTCACCCGGTAGGGGTGGTCGAACAGCTCGGCCGTCTCACCGAAGGCGTGCCCGGCGTGGAGGGCGGCCAGGTTGGCGTCGCGCACCTTGGGCTTGGCCCCGAACTTGGTCTCGACCCACTCCATGGTGGGCTCCAGCGGGCGCGTGTACATCCACGACAGGAGACCGAGGGCGAAGAAGTTCTTGGACCGCTCCGCGTCGCGGGGCTTCACCCCCACCGGCTCCACCGCATCCTTGGTGAGGCTGGTCATGGGCACCTCGTAGACGGTGTAGCCGTCGAGGCTGCCGTCGTCGACGGGGTTGGTGCGGTAGCCGGCCTTGGTCAGGTGGCGATCGTCGAAGGCGTCGGTGTTGACCACCAGGCTGCCCCCGGGGCGCAACCGGGAGAGCTCCTTGCGGAGGGCGGCCGGGTTCATGGCCACCAACACGTCGGGAGCATCGCCCGGGGTGGTGATCTCGTGGTCGGAGATCTGCACCTGGAAGGCGCTGACCCCGGCCAGCGTCCCGGCCGGGGCCCGAATCTCGGCCGGGAAGTCCGGCAGCGTGGCCAGGTCGTTTCCGAACACCGCGCTGGCGTCGGTGAAGCGGTCTCCGGTCAGCTGCATCCCGTCACCGGAGTCACCGGCCACCCGGATGATCACCCGGTCGAGCTCCACGGGCTCGGAGCCCGAGCTCTTGGCATCGGTGGTGGGGTCGGTGGCGGTCACGGGTGCCCCCTGGCGGCGTCGACGTTGACTGCTGGGGTCAGGGTAGCGACGCCGACCCACCCTGCGACGGATGTCACCAGAGGTCCTGCGCCGGTGGCCCCCGTCGGCGCGGACCTACCCTGCGGGGCGCCGGCTCGGTCGTCCCCGGCTCCAGGAGCAGGTCTCGTGGCACGTCTCGACGTCGATGGCCGGTGGGGTCGCGTGGTGCAGCCTCCACCCCAGCTGACGAGGCCACCTGTCGGGCCGACCCGACCCCCCAGGTCGAGCAACGCCTGCGGGGCCGAACCGGCGACCGATCTGGTTGCCCTGGCGACCAGCCTGGTCGCTGGTTCGGGGGACGGCACCCCACGGTCCGCTGCGGACGACGACGCCGACGAGGCGTGCCGGCGTGGCAGCCTGAGCCGGTGGAGATCCCCGTCACACCCCCGCCGTCACCCGGCCGGGGGGTCGGCGCTGTCCTGGCCGCCGGTGCGGGCCGGCGGTTCACCGGCGAGGGACCCAAGGTCCTGGCCCCGCTGCCCGACGGAACGACGCTCCTCGGTCGCGCCCTGGCCGCGGCGGCGGGGGCCGACCTGGACGGTGTGGCGGTCGTGGTCGGGACCCTCTCCCCCGTCGAGCTGGGGCCGCTCCCCGCCGGGGTGACGGTCCTGGTCAACCCTCGGTGGACGGAGGGGCAGGCCAGCTCGCTCCAGGTCGCGGTGGACTGGGCCCGCGCCCAGGGCGCGCCGGCGCTCACCATGGGCCTGGGCGACCAGCCCGGCCTCACCGCGTCGGCCTGGGCCGCGGTGGCCGCGGCGGCCGACACCCCGATCGCGGTGGCCACCTACGGGGGGTCGCGGGGCCACCCGGTGCGCCTGGGGAGCGAGATCTGGTCCCTGCTGCCCCGATCCGGGGACCACGGGGCCCGCAGGCTCCTCCGCGATCGGCCCGACCTGGTCGCCGAGGTCAGCTGTCTCGGGGACCCGACCGACATCGACACCCGCGACGACCTGACCCGGTGGGTCGCCTCCGACGGCTCGGGAGCACCCGACCCCGGTCGGCGCTGAGCGCACCGCCCTTGTGCCGGGGTGGGATCCGCTCGTCAGCGCGAGCAGATCTCAGCTCAGTACGGGGGGCAGGCCTCGATCAGGCGATGGAGGCGTCGTAGATGCCCTGCACGGATGCGTCCAGGGCGGCGTCGAACTCGGCGTCGGACTGCTGGGCGCTCAGACCCTGGGTCAGCGCTCGCGAGAAGCTGGCCACCACGCCCGGGTTGCGGCTCAGGCGGGCGTTGGCCTCGTCACGGCTGTAGCCGCCGGACAGGGCCACCACCCGGAGGACGTTGGAGTGCTCGACCAGCGGCTGGTAGAAGGCATCGGACTCGGGGAGGGTGAGCTTCAGCATCACCTGCTGGTCCGAGCCCAGGCCCGACAGGTGGCCCGCGATGGCCTCCGACAGCAGCGCCTCGGCCTCGGCCTTCTCGGGGCTGTGGATGTCGATCTCGGGCTCGATGATCGGGACCAGCCCGGCGGCCAGGATCTGGAGGCCGACCTCGAACTGCTGGTCGACCACCGCGGCCACGCCGGTCGGGTTGGCCAGCTTGACCACCGATCGCATCTTGGTGCCGAACATGCCCTTGTCCACCGCTCGGGTGAGGAGGTCGTCGAGGCCGGGCATCGGCTTCATGACCTGGGCGCCGTCAGCCTCGTCGGCCAGGCCCTTGTCGACCTTCAGGAAGGGGACGACCTGCTTCACCGACCACAGGTAGTCACCCGTGTCGCGCCCGTCGACCTGGCGGTCCATGGTGTCCTCGAAGAGGATGGCGCCGAGCACCCGCTCGCCGGTGAAGCTGGCGCTGGTCATGATGCGGGTGCGCATCTCGTGGATGCGATCGAACATCTCGGCGTCGCCGGAGTACTCGTCCTCCCCCACTCCGTAGAGGCCGAGGGCCTTGGGGCTGCTGCCGCCGCTCTGGTCGAGGGCTGCGATGAAGCCCTTCCCGTCCCGGACCTTGTCGAGCTGCTCGCTGTTCATGGGTGGGTCTGCGTCCTCGCGTTCGACCGACTGGGGCAGCCCTCATGATGGCCGACCCCGGGGCCGGAGGCGCAACCGACGGGCCCGGCGTCACTCGCGGCTGGTCGGGACCCCGATCCGCTCCACCGCCTGGTCGAGGACGCGGGCCACCCGAGCGGCGTGGTGGGCGGGCCACACCGCCTCGGCCACGACCTCGGTGCGGCTGGCGGTCGCCCCGCCGGCCCGGAAGAACCGCCGCCGCACCCGACAGGTGACCACCACCTCGGCGCCCGCCTCCAGACGCAGGAGCCGCTCGGGGCCGGCGGGCCAGACCACTGGCACCGACTCGGCTCGGCCCTCGGGCGGACGGGTGGTGACCTCCAGGGTGACCAGCTGGTCACCGGAGGGCAGCGGGCGGGTCGATGGGGGACGCGACAGCGTCCCGCACAGGATCACGACGTTCATGGTGGGCTCCTCACGCGGAGAATCTCGACAGGTGAGGGGAAGTGACCGGACCGGGTGGCAGGGCCGGTCCGCGGGGTGATCACACCCTACGGAGGGGGTGTGACAGCGCGGGTCAGGTGAGGCTGCCCAGCCGATCGTGGGCGTCGGCGAACCCGGCGTCGACCCCGACGATCCAGGCGAACAGCTCCCGAGCCCGACTCACGTCGCCGGCCCGCTCCCGAAGGTCGGCCAGGGCGTAGGCGGTGCGTAGGTGGTGGTCGCGGACCTTCTTGCCGCGAGGGGCACTCTCCAGCAGCCGGATGGCGTCGTCGAGCCGGCCTCGGTCGGCCAGCGACCCCGCGGCCACGATCCGGCCCTCGGCCACCAGCTCCGCTCCCGGCGAGGACTCCCGGAGCTCCTCCCACAGCGCCTCGGCGTCGCGGTGGCGGCCCAGGGCCCGGTAGCAGTCAGCCAGCACCGGGTTCTGGTCCACCGAGCCGGTCAGGTCACGGAACGCCTCCAGCTCCTTGGCCGCCGGTCGCCACCGACCCTGCTGGTACAGCGTGAGGCCCAGCAGCTCGCGCACCACGGTTGCACCGGGCGCGTCCTTGGCGATCGGCGCCAGCACCCGTCGGGCGTCCTCGAGGCGTTCGTTGGCGAAGGCCTTGGCCGCATCCGCGACCCGACCCGCCGCTCGGGGGCCCTTGGTCGGGCCGAGGGCCTTGCGCAGCTCGCCCTCGGCCAGGTCGATGTCGACCGGGACGGAGCGATCTCGGCGCTTCTTCGCCGGCGGAGGGGGCGGAGCGTCGTCGCGCACCCAGACGTCGGGCTGATGGGGAGGCGGAGGGCCCGGGTCCGGGGCGCCCCGCCGCGGGCCATCGGAGTCCACCCG
>JBBSME010000157.1:0-6035 GCA_038233335.1 Acidimicrobiales bacterium
CCAGGCGGCCGACTACGACGTCAAGAAGGCCGAGACCGGCATCATCTACATCGACGAGATCGACAAGGTTGCCCGCAAGGCCGAGAACCCGTCGATCACCCGTGATGTCTCCGGCGAGGGCGTGCAGCAGGCACTGCTCAAGATCCTGGAGGGCACCGTCGCCTCCGTGCCGCCGCAGGGGGGGCGCAAGCACCCGCACCAGGAGTTCATCCAGGTCGACACGACCAACATCCTGTTCATCTGCGGCGGGGCCTTCGCCGGCATCGAGAAGATCATCGAGAGCCGGGCCGGCGCCAAGGGCGTCGGCTTCGGGGCCGACATCCGCCGCTCCGACGAGAAGGACCACTCCGACGTGCTGGCCGACGTCCTGCCCGAGGACCTGCTCAAGTTCGGCCTCATCCCCGAGTTCATCGGGCGGCTGCCGGTCATCGGCGCCGTGTCCCACCTCGACCGCGAGGCCCTGGTGCGGATCCTCGTCGAGCCCCGCAACGCGCTGGCCAAGCAGTACCAGCGCTTCTTCGAGTTCGAGAACGTCGACCTGGAGCTCACCGACGACGCCCTCGAGGCCATCGCCGACCAGGCGATCCTCCGGGGCACCGGAGCCCGGGGCCTGCGGGCGATCCTGGAGGAGGTCCTGCTCAACACCATGTACGACCTCCCCGGTCGCGACGACGTGGAGCGCTGCGTGATCGACGCCAAGGTCGTCCAGGACAAGGTGAACCCCACCCTCGTCCCGCGGGACTCCGAGCGCCGCGCCTCCCGCCCCCGCCGCGCCGCGTCCTGAGCGCGGACGAGCTGACCGCCAGGTGCCAGCCCGAGGCGTTGGCTTCGGACCCTCAGCCTGGCGGCGCGAGGGCCTCGAGCACCTGTCGCAGGTAGGCCGACGATGGATCGGCCAGCACCTCGTCGTCGGGCAGCGACCGTCGGACCTGGGTGTGGCCCACGTAGGCGCTGTAGGCGATCCGGGCCTGGCGGGCGGCCCGGACCGGACCCAGCCCCAGGTCCTGGTACAGCTCCTCGACGAAGGCCAAGCGGCGCTGCGTGACCCGGCGGACGACGGGACCGACGACCGGGTCCTCGATGCGGGCGAGGAGGGCGCCGTCCACCGCCCCGTCGGGGTCATCGCCGAAGCACTCTGAGAACAGGGCCCGCAGGCGCTCTGTCGGATCGGCCAGCTCCCTCAGCCGTGCGATGACATCCAGGGTCCCGCGGCGCTCCCACAGCCCGAGTGCCGCTGCGACCAGGGCCGAGCGGTCGGCGTAGTGCCAGTAGAAGCTGCCCTTGGTCACGCCCAGCTGGCGGGCCATCCGCTCCACCGCGATGGCGTCGACCCCGCCGCCGGCGATGACGTCGAGAGCCGCCCTGGCCCATGCCTCCGCCGAGAGCGGCTCGGAGGATCGGGGCGACGGAGCGTTCCGGGTGGTCGGGCTCATCACAGTACGGTACCGTACGGACATGACCATACGAATGCGTACGGAAGCAACGACGATCACGATCTGTCGACGGGTGGCGGTCGCAGGCACGGCCGGGATGGCCGTGCTCCACGCCGCCTGGGCCGCCGGCGCCACCTGGCCTGCGCCCGACCGAGACCAGCTCGCAGACCTGGTGGTGGGCCGGCGACCGATGCCGGGGCCGGGCCCGACGGGAGTGGTCGTCGGTCTGCTGGGGGTGACGGCGTGGGCGGTCGCCACGGTCCGGCCGCCGGGCGAGGGGTCCGGTGGCGGCATCGAGTCGAAGGTGGCCCGCCTCGGCGCTCGGGTTGCGGCGGCCGTGCTGGTCGCCCGCGGCGCCGGCGGCCTGGTGGCGTCGGCGAGGGAGCTGGGCAGGGCCACCCCCACCTTCCGGCACTGGGACCTGCGCCTCTACTCACCGGCCGCGCTCGGGCTCGGTCTCGCGACAGGGGTGGTCGCGTGGGCTCGCTGATCCGGCGGGCCACCGCCCTCTGGCCCCGACGGGCCGCTGGCCTTCCCCCCGGTCAACGGCTCCTCCAGGACATGCCCCGGTTCTCGGCCACCCCGCAGGTGCCGCCCCCGACGAGTGGCCCGGTCCGGTTGCGGATCGGCCCCCGAGGCGACGATGGCATCGCCCTGGACCTCGACGACCTGATGGACGTCGGCTCTGTCGATCGCCGCCACGACCTCCACTGCGTCACCACCTGGTCCTACCGCGGCGCACGCTGGACGGGCGTACCCCTGGTCGACGTCTGGTCGGCCCGCGTGGCTCCGAGGGTCGGGGCGGCGGCTGATCACCCGTATGTGGTCGCCGTCGGTGCCGATCGCTACCTGGCGGTGCTCCGGCGGGAGGACCTGCTCCAGCCCGAGGTGCTCCTGGCCTGGGCCCTGGACGGCCGACCGATCGAGGGGCGCCACGGTGGTCCGCTGCGACTGGTGAGCCCCCGGCAGTACGGCTACCCTGGCCGCCGCCTGCGAGGCGGAGGACCCAGAGATGACGAGGGACTAGCGTCGGCCTGGGTCGTTCGGGGGAGCGAGACCGCAACCCAGCCACAGTCGGAGGACCACACGTGCACAAGGCCATCAAGGGTGCCCTGATCGGAAGTGTCGTCGGCGCAGGCGTCGCCGGACTCCAGGCGTCGCGCGCCCCGGATCCCGACCGCGACCCCATGCCAGGCATCCTCAAGGGTGCGGCCGAGGGGGCGGCGGTCGGCGGCACCGTCGGCTGCCTGCTCCAGTGGCGGGCCGGCCGGAAGGCGGCCAAGGTCGCGAAGGTGGTCAAGGCCAAGCGCCGCTTCGGCTTCATCGGACGCCGGGTCGAGGGGGCGGTGGACCGGGCCCTGGATGCGGCCGAGGCCGCCCTGCCCCACGTCGAGGAGCTGGCCGAGCGGGCGTCGAGCTCGATCTACGAGCTCGCGGATGCCTCCCGCCCCCACGTGCGGGCCCTGTCCGACACGGCGCGGGAGAAGGCCTTCGACCTCACCGAGGTGGCCATCGAGTCGGCCCGCCCCCACGCCAAGGCGGCACGAGACCGGGCCGGCGAGCTGGCCGAGACCGCGGTCGACACGGCTCGAGAGCGTGGACCGGTTCTGGCCAAGCGGGCCCGAGGACGGGCCGAGGAGCTGGCCGAGGTGGCCAAGGACCGCGCCGCGGAGGCCGGGTCCGAGGTGCGCGACCGCGTCGCCTGACCGCCCCCACCGGTAGCGTGGTCGGGCTGTGAACCTGCCGACCGCCCTCCGCTACCTCGACACCCACACCAACCTCGAGGCCACCGCGGGCCGGGCCGAGGGCCTCTCGCTGGAGCGGATGGCCCGCTTGGTCCACGTGCTCGGCGACCCCCAGCGGGCCTATCCGGTGATCCACATCACCGGCACCAACGGCAAGGGATCGGTGGCCCGCATGGTCACCCGCCTGCTGCAGGCCCAGGGCCTGTCGGTCGGCACCTACTCCAGTCCCCACATGGAGCAGATCAACGAGCGGATCCAGTGGGACGCGGCCCCCATCGGCGACGACGACCTGGGTGAGGCCATCGGGGCCATCGCCGCGATCGAGGAGATGTCCGGGGTCGTCCCCTCCTACTTCGAGATCCTCACCGCGGCCGCGTTCCGGTGGTTCGCCGAGGTGGCGGTGGACGTGGCCGTGGTCGAGGTGGGGATGCTGGGCCGCTGGGACGCGACCAACGTGGCCGATGCCACCGTCGCGCTGTGCACCAACGTCGGCCGCGACCACACCGACGGCGCCGACGGCTGGCGTCAGGCCATCGCCACCGAGAAGGCCGGCATCGTCAAGGCCGACGTCACCGAGGTGCTGGTGCTGGGCGAGACCGACCCCGTCCTCCAGTCGGTGTTCGCGGCCGCCGGGGCCATCGAGACCTGGCGGCGCGACGTCGACTTCGGTGCCGCCGCCGACCGGGTCGCCGTCGGCGGCCGGCTGGTCGACATCCGCACGCCGGGCGCCCTCCACGAGGAGGTCTACGTCCCGGTCCACGGCGCCCACCAGGCCGACAACGCAGCGGTGGCGGTGGCCGCGGCTGAGGCCTTCCTCGGGCGCCCCCAGGCCGAGGAGGTGGTGGAGGAGGCCTTCGCCGAGCTGACCCTGCCCGGTCGCTTCGAGGTCGTCGGTCGCCACCCGACGGTGGTCGTCGATGCCGCCCACAACCCCGAGGGCGCGGCCGCCACCGCGGCCACCCTCGCCGAGGACATGACCCTGCCCGGCTCCGTCCTGATGGTCGTCGGGCTGCTGGCCGGGCGCGACCCGGTCGAGCTGCTGGCCGCCCTGGGCGCGGCCGATGCCGGACTGCTGGTGGTCTGCGCCCCGGCATCACCCCGGGCCATGCCCACCGCGAAGGTGGCGGCGGCCGCCGAGCGCCTGGGCGCGGTGGTCGAGGTGGTGCCCGACCCGGTCGAGGCGCTGCGCCGGGCCCTGGCTGTCGCCACCGAGGACGACCTGGTGCTCATCGCCGGGTCGCTGTACGTCGCCGGCCCCGTGCGGGCCGCCCTGCGCGAGATGGAGGTCTCGGCATGACCGCTCCCACCCGTCCGTCGGCGTTGCTCGATCCCACCCGGCTGCGCGCCAACGACGCCTGCTGGTGCGGCTCCGGTCGGAAGCTCAAGCGCTGCCACGGACCGTCCTACGAGCGAGTCCGCCCCGGCCGCGTCAGCCCTCGCCGCCCCGTCCCCGACGAGATCGACCGGCCCCACTACGCCGAGGCTGGTGGTGTCAGCCGGCGCGACGTCTCCGACGTGCAGGACGCGGAGACCCTGGCGGCCATGCGCCGCACGGGCCGGGCCGCGGCCGAGGTGCTGCGCGCCGTGGGCGAGGCCGCCACGCCCGGGGTCACCACCGAGGAGCTCGACGCGCTGTGCCACCAGCTCTGCATCGACGCTGGCGGCTACCCCAGCCCCCTCAACTACGGCCAGCCCTCGTACCCCAAGTCGATCTGCAGCTCGGTCAACGAGGTCATCTGCCACGGGATCCCCGACAGCCGGCCCCTGCGCGACGGCGACATCCTCAACCTCGACGTCACCCTCTTCCGCGAGGGTGTCCACGGCGACACCAACGCCACCTTCTGCATCGGCACCGTCGACGAGCTGAGCCAGGCCCTGGTGCGCGCCACCCGGGAGTGCCTGGAGGCCGGCATCGGCGCGGTGCGACCGGGCCGTCCCACCCGCGACATCGGCCGGGCCATCCAGACCCACGCCGAGAGCCAGGGCTTCGGCGTGGTCCGAGCCTTCACCGGCCACGGCGTCGCCCGCGAGTTCCACACCGGCCTTCACATCCTCCACTACGACGAACCCCGCGACGACGTGGTGATGATGGAGGAGGACATGACCTTCACCATCGAGCCCATGATCGCCCTCGGCGCCTGGCAGCACCGGATGTGGGACGACGACTGGACCGCCGTCACCACCGACGGCCGCCGGACCGCTCAGTTCGAGCACACCCTGGCCGTGACCGCCGACGGGGCCGAGATCCTGACCCTCCACCCCGACGGCGCCTGGAGCGGCTGCCCCGGCTGATCCTGGCCCGCGCGCCGGTTCGGGGGGAGCGGAGGGGCGTTGCTAGGTTGCGCGCCATGACCTCCCGCACCTTCGTGATGGCCAAGCCCGACGCCGTGGAGCGCGGCCTGGTGGGCGAGGTCGTGTCTCGCCTCGAGCGCAAGGGCCTGACCCTCGTGGCCGCCGAGGTGCGGTCGGTGTCGGCCGAGCTGGCCCAGGAGCACTACGCCGAGCACGCCGACAAGCCCTTCTACGGCGAGCTGGTCTCCTTCCTCACCCGCTCGCCCGTGTTCGCCATGGTCGTCGAGGGCCCCAACGACGACACCTGGGAGCTGTGCCGCATCCTGATCGGCAAGACCAAGGTCGGCGACGCCCAGCCGGGCTCGATCCGGGGCGACTTCGCCACCACCACCAACGAGAACCTGGTCCACGGCTCCGACGGCACCGAGTCCGCCGACCGCGAGATCAAGTTGTGGTTTCCGTAGGGTTTCGCCGTCACTCGGTCGCTTCGCTCCCGCCGTTCCCGCGCGTCTGAGCGGGGACGCGGCGCGCGCTGAACCGATACCAGCGGGTGTCGGCGCGTTGC
>JBBSME010000158.1:0-5958 GCA_038233335.1 Acidimicrobiales bacterium
CAGCGGCACCATCCGCTCGCTGCCCCCGGAGGCCGGTCCCATGGCGTTCAGTCCTCGGACCCAGTCCGGGCGCTGGTACCGATCGGCCATCGGCATGATGCTCACCGCCCGGGTCGTCTACCAGAGCGCGCGGGGTCCCCGCCCGAGCCACGGGCGATGCTCCGGCGCCGTCCCGACGCGTCCCTGCGACCCCTGTCAGCGGTCTTGCGGGATCAGCACCGCCGGTTCGCCGGGGGGTGGGCGCAGCGCAGGCGGTGCGGCGGCTCGGATCAGGCGACGAAGCTGGGCGGTGCGGCGTCCAAGCCGAGGGAGTGGGCCACGGCCGGGTTGACCACCTTGCCGGCCTCGGTGTTGACGCCGAGGGCCAGCTCGGGATCGGTCCGACCGGCCTCGGTGACGCCGAGCCGGGCCAGGTCCCGCAGGTACGGGAGGGTGGCGTTGGTGAGGGCGAGGGTCGCGCTGTGGGGCACGGCCCCGGGGATGTTGCCCACGCAGTAGTGGAGGACGCCGTGGCGCTCGAACACCGGGTCCTGGTGGGTGGTCTCCTCGGAGGTGGCGATGCAGCCGCCCTGGTCGATGGCGACGTCGACGATCACCGACCCCGGCTTCATGGACGCCACCATCTCCTCGGTGACGACCACCGGGGCACGGTCGCCGGCCACCAGGACCGCGCCGATCACCAGGTCGGCCGCGGCCACCGCCCGCTCCAGCGTGCCCCGGTTCGAGGCCAGGGTCGAGATGCGCCCCCGGTGGATCTGGTCGGTGAAGCGGAGGCGGTCCAGGTCCTTGTCCAGCAGGTTGACCTCGGCCTCCATGCCCGCCGCGACCCAGGCCGCGTTCCACCCGACGTTGCCGGCGCCGATCACGACCACCCGCCCGGGCTGCACCCCGGGGGCACCGCCCAGCAGCACGCCCCGCCCACCCTGGGGGGCCTCGAGGAAGCGGGCCCCGACCTGGGGGGCCAGCCGTCCCGCCACCTCGCTCATGGGGGCGAGGAGGGGCAGCTGGCCGTCGGCCCGCTGCACGGTCTCGTAGGCCACACCGGTGGTGCCGGCGTCGAGGAGGGCGTGGGCCACCTCCGGGTAGGCGGCCAGGTGGAGGTAGGTGAACAGCACCAGGTCGTCGCGGAGCAGGGTCGACTCCTCGGCCTGGGGCTCCTTCACCTTGCAGACCAGCTGACCGCGCTCCCAGGTCTCCTCGGCGGTGGCGGCCAGCTCCGCGCCGGCGGCCCGGTAGGCGTCGTCGTCGATGCCCGCCCCCTCTCCGGCCCCGGCCTGGACCACCACGTCGACGTCGTGGGCGCCCAGCTCGCGCACGCCGTCCGGGGTCAGGGCCACCCGGCGCTCGTCGGGCTTGATCTCGGTCGGCACGGCGACGGTGAGGGTGTGAGGGCGGGGCATGGTCACCTCGGGGGTGGTGGGACCGGTCCGTGGTCAAGGGTCGCAGATCCTCTCCCCGATCGCTCCCGCTCGGTCGTCGGCAGCTTCGAGTGGAAGTGCGTCACATGCGGCGGACTCTGCTCAGGGTTGCGAGGGCCGGTCGGCGACGCGAAGGCGCCACCTTGCCCAGACGGTGCTCATGGGCCGTGCGCCGGAGCGGGGTCCCTGGCGCGGGTCGTCCGGCCAAGGGCGCACCCGGCCGGCGGAGGCGGAGGTCGGGGGCGCGCATCGGTGGCAGGCTCGGGCCATGCGCACCTGGGATTCCTGGCGGGCCACCGCCGTCCACATCGAGCTCAACGGTCGGTCGGTCGCCGCCTACGACCACGGCGATCCACAGGGCACACCGGTCACCTTCCTCCACGGCTACCCGTCGTCATCGCTGGATGCGGCGCCGCTGCTCGGGCACCTCGGCCAGGGCTGGCGGGTGCTGGCCATCGACCTGCCCGGCTTCGGGGCCTCGGCCAAGACCCCCGGCACGCCGCCCACCGTGCAGGGCGCGGCCGACGCGGTGGAGGCCATGTGGGCCGAGCGCAGCATCACCTCCTCGCTGCTGGCCGCCCACGACTACGGGGCGACGGTGGGTCAGGAGCTGGTGGCCCGGTGGAACGAGGGAGCGTTGGCGGCCTCCCTCACTGGCGTGGCCTGGATGAACGGCGGGCTCTTCCCCGACCTCCACCACCAGACGCCTGGCCAGCAGCTGCTGCTCGACCCCGAGCACGGCGCCGAGTTCGCGGCGGCCATCGACGAGGCCACCTTCATCGACGCCATCGAGGGCACCTGGGGCGAACGTGTGCCGTTCGATCGCGGTGAGACGGCCGAGATGCACGCCTCCATGGCCGAGCGCGGCGGCGTGGCCCTCATGCACGAGCTGCTGAGCTACATCGCCGAGCGCCGCACCCACGCCGAGCGCTGGTCGAGCGCGCTCACCACCGACCTGCCGACCACCTACGTCTGGGGCGAGCTCGACCCGGTGTCGGGCCGGGACATGATCGCCGGCGTCGAGGAGCGGGTCGGGGGCACGCCCCGGATCGTGCGCCTGGCCGACGTCGGCCACTGGCCCCCGCTGGAGGCCCCCGACGTGCTGGCCGCCGAGGTCCGCGCCCTGGGCTGAGCCGGGAGCCTGGCGGGAGCCGCCGTCCGGCGCGCGCCTCGCCAGGGCGGTCACGGTCGCTGGTCCAGATGTCGCCCGCTTCTGGCCGGATCCTCACCAAGGACACGGCCTGGCGGTTCTTGGTATGGAAGTACCTGGGTTTCCCGGTCACGGGTACCAAGAACGGAGCCCACCCCCCGTCAGGGTCGGGTCAACTCCCCCGCCGGCCCCTGGGGTCCGGCCCGTGCGCGGGCGCACACCGTCCGTACCCTGGGATCGTGCGCCTCCTCTCCGCTGCCACCCTGGCCGGCGTGGTCCTGGTCTCTGCGGCGGCGTGCACCCGGGAGCCGGGGTTCGAGGACCGGACGGCGCGGGTCACGGTCGACGGCGAGACCACCACCTTCCAGGTCGACGGCTGCGGGCTCGACGGCACGACGGTCTTCGTCCTGGGCCGGACCGACGATGGCGATGTGCTCCAAGCCGTGGTAGGCGTCGAGGCCGACGGTGCGACGGGCGTGCCCGCCTCTACCGGGCTGACCGTCACCGAGGCCGACGTTCCGGTGGCCGCGTTCGGTGCCGAGTCCTGGGCCCGACGGAGCGAGGAGGGCCCGCCGCCGGGCGACATCACCTCAGCTCGGGTCCAGGGGGCGCGCATCCAGGCCGCGGGCGACGCCCAGCCCCTCGACATCAACGAGCAGCCGACGTCCGCCGACCCGGTTCCCTTCAGCTTCGACGCCCGCTGCGACCAGCGCGACGACGGCTGAGGGGCCGCACGAGCCGCGAACATGTCAGGGGCCGAGGCGCTTCGCACCTCGCCGACGGTCAGCCGGGAGGGAAGGTGAAGAGGAAGACCTGGGTGGCGTAGGCGACGAGACGGGGGTCCTGGTCGCAGTCGGGGCCGTAATCCCAGAGGGCCATGTCGGCCGAGGCGTAGCCGTCGCCGGCGTGGCGAGCGGTGTTGTGGGCCAGGATCCACGGCGAGCGCCACTCGTCGAACAGGTGCATGGTCAGGTCGACGCTGGGCGCGAACCACATGTCCTCGCTGGGCCCGACCTTCTCCCCCACCGCGCCGGGCATGACGTCGGCCGGGACGACGATGGCCAAGGGATCCATGGCGCCGTCGGCGCGTAGAGGCGGATCGTCGAAGCGGTACCACTGGGCCCGGTCGGCCCGATCCCGCTGGCCCTCCTCCCACGGGGCCAGGCCCGTCGCGGGCCGGTCCTCCAGGCGCGTGGCCCAGAAGGCCATGGGCTCGAAGGTGCGCACCCCGGGCGGTGGGGGGTCGCGGAAGGACGGGCACTCGTCGGGGTTGGCAGGTCGGCCGGCGGACGCAGGTCGGTGAAGTCGAACCCCCGTCGGGACCGGCCGAACACCGCGGTGGTCAGGCGGCCGCGGGCGGAGCCGGGGGTGCGGAGCTCGCCGCGGACCTGGGACGTGGTGCGGCCGTGGCGGAGCACCTCGGCCTCGACCTCGACCGGCCCCGAGGCGACCTGGGCCGCGAACGTGGTGTGGAAGGTGCGGAGCCGCTGGGCCGGGTCGTCGAGCTCCGCCTCCAGGGCGCGGAGGGCGACCGCGGCCACGATCCCACCCTGGGGGACCGGCATCAGGTCCCATCCGGGGTCGATGTCGGCCTGCCACCGCCCGGGCCCGGCGGCGCGCACCGTCGTCGTCTCCTCGAACGGGTTGCCCACGCCGGAAAGGGTCGCCCGCTCAGGACCGGCCGGTCAACCGAGCTCCGCGCCGGGGCACAGCGGGCCGGTGGACCGACCTGGGCTGGGATCTGGCCGCCCTGGCGACCAGATCCCCACCCACGACGGGGTCGGCCGCTGAGGGCCCTGGCCGGCGGGCGACCTGGTCTCGGATGCGTCGCTCAGGTGGGACGGTGAGGGCGACGACCGTGGCCTGCCGTCCCACCGACGCCCTCAGCGGGACAGCAGCTTCAGCGCGGAGGCGGCGGCACCGGCGCCGCACATGCCGTGGACGCCGCCCCCCGGAGGGGTGGCGGCCGAACACAGGAACACGCCCGGGATGCCGGTGGTGTACGGGTCGAGGGCCAGCCGGGGCCGGAACACGACCTGCCAGGGGTCGTTGGCCCCGGTGGTGATGTCGCCGCCGGCGAAGTTGGCGTTGTCGGCTTCGATCTCAGCCGGGCTCCGGGTGTGGATCCCCACCACCCGGTCCCGAGTCCCGGGGGCGAAGCGCTCGATCTGGTCGAGGACGGCGTCGGTGGCATCGCCGCCCCAGCCGTGGGGGACGTGGGCGTAGGCCCACACGGGGTGCACGTCGCCCACCGCCCGGGACGGATCCGCGAGGGACTGCTGGCCGACCAGCACGAACGGGCGCTCGGGCATGTCGCCCCGGTGGACCGCCCGCTCCGTGGCGGCCACGTCCTCCAGGGTGCCGCCCAGGTGCACGGTCCCGGCTCGGCGGGCGGGTTCGGCGGTCCAAGCCACGCCGCCCTCGACGGCGAGATCGACCTTGAAGGACCCGGGACCCCGCCGGAACCGCCGGTAGGCCCTCCGCACCCGGGCCGGCAGGGCGTCGCCGGCGATGGATGCGAACGGTCCGGGGGCCACGTCGAACAACGACACGGTCGAGGGGGGCAGGTCGGCCAGCGCGCGGACCGTCACCCCCGTCTCGATGGTGCCGCCCCGCGCGCGCAGCAACGACGCCAGGGCATCGGTGATGCGGGCCGAGCCCCCGCGGGCCACCGGCCAGCCCACGTGGTGGCACGAGGCGGTGAGCATCAGCCCGATGGCCGCCGTGGTGGGCCGCTCCAGGGGGTGGATGGCGTGGGCGGCGACACCGGCGAAGAGGGCCCGGGCCTCATCGGTCTCCCAGCGACGGGCCAGCAGCGTGGCCGGTTGCAGGGCCCGGGTGCCGAAGCCGGCGAGGAGGAGCGGGTGCCGCGGGACGTGGAGGACCGGCCGCATGAGATCCTCGGCGGCGGCGTCGAAGCGCGCCGCCAGCGGGCCGACGGTACGACGCCAGGCGGCGCCGTCGGGACCGAGCCCGGCGACGGTGCAGTCGAGGGACTGGAGGAGCACCCCGGCGGCGCCCCCGTCGAGCGGGTGGGCCAGGTCGACCTCGGGCCAGTCCCACTCCAGTCCGTGGTCGGCAAGGGGCAGGGTGGAGAGGAACGGCGAGGCCACGCCGAAGGGGTGGACGGCCGAGCACAGATCGTGGAGGACACCGGGGACCGTGAGCTCCTCGGTGCGGGTGCCGCCGCCGATGGTGTCGGCTGCCTCCAGCACCGTGACCGAGTGGCCCTCCTGGGCGATGGCCACCGCGGCGGCGAGGCCGTTGGGTCCTGCCCCCACCACCACCGCATCGATCAGTGCTGCCTCCGGGGCCACGGCCGACCAGACCCGGTCGCCCCCGGACGCTATCGGTCGGTCCCGCCGACCCCGGGGGTGGCGACGGAAGGAG
>JBBSME010000159.1:0-5869 GCA_038233335.1 Acidimicrobiales bacterium
AAGGTGCCCTCCGACTGGGGATCCATGGCTGGTATCGCAACCGCCATACTCCCAGGTCAGGGCACCTTTCTCGCGGATGGTCCACGCTCAAGCTGCCCAGTTCATCGGTGGATCAGGGCTAAGGAGGGCTAGCTGCCTTCGGCCTCGGCGTCGTCCCCTTCGCCGCCCTCGCCCTCTTCGTCGGTGGTGGCGCCGGGCTCGGGGGGCTCGGCCATGGTGTCGCCCCCGTCCATCTCGGCCATGACCAACATCTGGTCGGGCAGGCGGGCCGGCCCGGAGGTGTCGAGGACGGCCTCGGGCACGGCGCTCGAGCCGTCGGGCTCGAGGAGCAGGGCGGGCAGGGTGGCCTGGCGGGCGGCGATGGCCCCGACGGCCATGAGGGACTGGCGCAGCTCGGCCGAGGTCATGGTGCCGGCACCCCAGGCGTAGGTCGAGGCCCCGATGGTCTCCAGCGAGAGCAGGAACTGCAGCACGGTGCGCTCGGTGGTGAGGCTGGAGATCTGAGCACCCAGGAGCGCATCGAGCACGCCCCGGTTGGGCTCGCCGATCGGATCGCCGCCGGTGGCGGCCACCACGGACTCCAGGTAGGCGGCGTGGGTCTGGTGCCGGTTCTGGAGCAGGGTCAGCATGTTCTGCGTCTGCTCGTCGTAGTCGATCGGCGCCGGCAGCTCGAGGTCGAGGCCGATGTCGCCCACCTCCGAGGGGACCGGCTCGCCCAGCAGCACGGCGTACACCTGCATGGCGGCCAGCTCGAAGGAGCGGTGCGTCCGGGCCACGACCGAGTCCTGGATCGCCCCCTCCTCGGGAGAGGTGGTCTGGGCCGGGTTGATCGTGGTGGTGGCCTGGTCCGGGGTGGTCACGCCGGTCTCGCTGGGCGGCACCTCCTCGCTGCTGCCGCAGGCGGCCAGGACGGCGGCGGCCAGCACGCCACCGCCACCGAGGCGGAGGAACTGACGGCGCCCGTCGGCATCGGAGGATGCCTGGGGCGAGCGGGAGAGGATGCGACTGGCGGTCCACCGCCACTGGTCCAACGCGGACCGGGGGGTGCGCTCCGCCGCGCGGACCAGGGCGTCGATGTCCTCAGGCTGCATGTCCGCGTGTGGTCCTCTCATCCCTCGCCCCCGTCGACCGAGTTGGGTTCGCCGACCTCAGGCCCAGCACCGCCCGGACTGCCGAGCGGTCCGTTGGACGGCACCTCCTCCGCCGTCCCCGGCACACCGGTGGGATAGCTGGTGATGGGGAGGTTGCCGGTCGCGCCCTGCTGGTCGGGGACCAGCTCGGCTGCCGGCACCTCGGCCAGGCTGCCCAGGACCACAGCCTGCTGGCCCACCACCGGCATGGCGGCGGCCACCGTCTTGGCGTCGTTCTGGTCCTCGATGGCGCCGAGGGCGACGTAGTGCGTGGCGGCGATCGACTCCTCCATCTGACGGAGGACGGCGAGCATGGTGTTCAGGTCGCTGGCGAGGCTGACCTCGATGCCCAGCTCCTCCTGGTAGGTGGCGTTCGGGTTCTCGACGGCCACCGGCAGCAGCGCGTTGAGGGCGGCGGCCTGGGCGCTGTGGTTGACGCCGAAGACCCGCACGATCTCGACCACCGGCTCGGGGAGCGGTGAGGTCTCGGGGTCGACGGCCTGGGCGTAGGCCTGGGTTGCGGCCAAGGACAGGCTGGCCAGGTGAGCCACCAGCTTCTCGTCCTCGGTCAGCTCGGCATCACCGTCTTCTTCCTGGGCGCCGGCGATGCCGGCCAGGCCGGGAACGGGGACGATCTGGCTCCCGACGGCCAGGGCGGCACCGCCCACGGCGACGCGGCCGAGGAACCCTCGGCGAGACGTCCCGGGCTCGGTGGGGCCGGTCGGATCGTTCAGGTCTGGCAGTCGCGGCGGGCTGATCCCCACGCGTCCTCCTCGGGTTCGGCCGCCCCTCGCGGGGTCACTGGTCGGCGTGGCAGCACTGTCGTCCATGTCTAGTGCGCGACCCCCCGTGGTCCGAAGCCAGAGCGGGGTCGTTCCCGGAGGCCGCCTCGTTCCGGGCGCGCGCTCAGAAGTCCAGGCCCGAGAGCTCGGGGATCCAGCGCTCGGCCCGCCGCACCGCGTCGGCCCAGCGGTCCCGATCGAGGGCCCGGGCCGGCTCGACCGTGGTGCGGGGTGACCAGAGCGCAGCCAGCTCGTCGGTGCCGGACCAGACACCGGTGGCCAGCCCGGCCATGTAGGCCGCGCCCAGGGTCGTCGCCTCGCGCTCGGGCGACACCTCGATGGACCGGCCGGTGGCGTCGGCCAGGGCCTGCACGAACGTGGGGTTGTCGCTCATGCCCCCGTCGATCCGCAGCGTGGCGATGTCGCAGCCGCCGTCGACCTCGGCCGTCTCCAGCAGGTCGGCGCCCCGGTGGGCCACGCCCTCCAGCACGGCACGGACGATCTGGGGCCGGCCCGAGCCCCGGCTCACGCCCAGCAGCGTGCCGCGGGCGCCGTAGTCCCACTGCGGGGCACCGAGGCCGAGGAGGGCGGGGACGTACCACACCCCCTCGCTGTCGTCGCACTGCGAGGCAACGTCGTGGGAGTCGGACGCCCGGTCGATGATCCCGAGGTCGTCGCGGAGCCACTCCACGTTGGTGCCGGCCGAAAGCATGGCCGCCTCCACCCCCCAGGCCACCTCCCCGTCGCGACCCATGGTGATGATGGGGAACCCCCCGGCCGGGCCCCTGGTCGCGAAGCCGGGTCGCTCGGGTCCCACGCAGACGTCGAGCATCCCCCCGGTGCCGAAGGTGGCCTTGGCCTGACCCGAGGCGAAGCAACCCTGTCCCGCCAGCGACGCCTGCTGGTCGCCGATGATCCCGGCGATCGGGGGCGCCCCCGGGAGGGCGGTGGCCTCGCCCACGACCCCGACGGTGTCGACCACGCGGGGGAGCGAGTCGCGACTGATGCGCAGCCGGTCGAGGACGGCGTCGTCCCAGTCGTCGCCCCCTGCGGTCTGGAGGGCGGTGAGGGCGGCGTTGGTCGGGTCGGTGACGTGGAGGGAGCCTTCGGACAGGGTCCAGGCCACCCAGCTGTCGACGGTGCCGACGCACAGGTCGCGACTGCGCTCCGGATCGACCTGGTCGAGGAGGGCCTGGGCCTTGGTGGCCGTCAGGTTCGGGGCGACGCGGATCCCCTCCGCCCCCAGCTCAAGGCAGGTGCCGACCGTCCGCAGGTCCTGCCACCCGAGGCCAGGAGCGACCGGCTCGCCGGTCCCCCGGTCCCACACCAGCGTCGACGCCCGCTGGTCGGCGATGCCCACCGCGGCCACCGGGCCGCCGTCGGCCAGCGCGGCCCGAGCCACCTCGAGCACCGCCTCGGCCATGCGGGCCCCGTCGAACTCCACCAGGCCGGGTGCGGGGGAGTCGGGGAGGAGGGCCCGGGCGTGGACGTGGCTGACCGACGAGTCGGCGCCGACGATGGCGGCGCGCAGTCCGCTGGTGCCGACGTCGATCACGAGGACGCGGTCGGGGGCCGAGGTCATGGGCGCTCCTTGGGAGGGTCAGAGGGTCGGGGCACGCGTTCGACCCGGGCCAGCAGGCCGCCGGCGGAGGCGGTCACCGCGGCGAGCAGGGCGGTGGCAGCCCAGGTGACAGGGGTCAGGTCCTGGCCCCGCACGACGGAGGTGATGATGCCCACCGCCTGGAGGATGGCCCAGCAGATGAGGCCCGCCGTGGCGCAGGTCGAGACGGGGGAGCGGGGTTCGAACCGTCGGACGACCCAGCCCGCGAAGGCGAAGCCGAGGAGCTGGACGGCCACGATGCCCAGGGCGGCGCCGCCGCTCAGGTCTCCCGCGTCGTCGGCCAGCAGCTGGCCCACCAGCGCGGCCGGCGCCACGAAGACCAGGCCGTTGAGCCCACCCCGCGCCGCCAGCCCGAGGTCGAGGCCGTCCGGCGGCGGCCCGGAGCCGTTCGGCCCGCTCGGCGTCTGTGGTCGCTCGGGCGGTCGACGGTCCGGCGGGCCGTTCACCGGCGCCGCCGGCTGGCCGTCGGGGCCCGCCCCTCGGCGCCGTGCGTCGAAGGCAGTGCGTCGGCCGTCACGGCCATCCAGGCTCGCCGAAGGGTGAGGGCAGGCCCATCTTCCCTGGGTTGAGGATCCCCGCCGGATCGAGGGCCGCCTTGGTGGCCGCGAACACGTCGAAGGCAGGACCCAGGGCGTCGCGCAGGAAGCGGGCCCGGTTGAGCCCCACCCCGTGGTGGTGGCTGAGCGAGCCCCCGTGGGCCAGCACGGCGCGGGTGCCGGCGTCCCACGCAGCCTGGTAGTAGGCGTCGCGCCGATCGGGGTCGACCTCCGCGGCGAAGGTGAAGTAGAGGCAGCCGCCGTCGGTGTAGCTGTGGGACTGGTGGGCCGAGGCGACCATCGTGCCCTCCACTCCGCGGATCGCCTCGGTCGCCGCTGAGTAGATGCCGGGCAGGGCGGCCCAGGGACCGGTGATCTCCATGGTGTCGACCACGTAGCCCCGGGTGATCAGCGCCTCCAGCGCGGCGACGTCGTTGCGCTTGGTCATCCAGTGGCCCACCAGCTCGACGTCGAGCGGGCCCGCATCCGCGCACTCTTCGGCCACCACCGCCATCCCCGCGTCGACCAGCCCCTGGTCGCCTTCGTCGAGGACGAGGAGGTCGTGGGTGCCCTCGGTCTGGTGGTTGCGGTTGGACTCGATGTCGTCGTAGAGGCGGAGCACGGCCGGGGTGGCGCCCCGGCGGAGGATGCGGCGCAGGGCGTCGAGGCCAGCTTCGAAGGAGGGGAAGGCGTAGGCGGCGCGTGCCTCATGGGGCGGCTTCGGGTGGGCCCGGAGCCGGACCCCGGTGACGATGCCCAGCGTGCCCTCGGACCCCACGAAGAGCTGGGTCAGGTCCGGCCCGGTGGCCTGGCGGGGCTGGCCCCCGGCGGTGATGCGGCGGCCGTCGGCCAGCACCACGTCGAGGCCGGTCACGATGTCCTCGATCTTGCCGTAGCGGGTGGAGTACTGGCCCGCTCCCCGGCACGCGACCCAGCCGCCCACCGTGGCCAGGGCCATGGACTGGGGCCAGTGGCCCACGGTGAGGCCGTGGGTGGCCTGGAGCTCCTCCTCGAACAGGTCGCCGAAGGTGCCGGCGGCCACATCGACCACCAGGGACTCGTCGTTGACGCCGCGGATGCCGGACAGCGCGGTGGTGTCGAGCACCACGCCGCCGAACACAGGGATCGACGCCCCGCACACGCCGCTGCGCCCGCCCGCGGTGGTCAGGGGCACCCCGGCCTCGTGGCAGGCGGCCGCGACCGCAGCCACCTCCTCCTCGGTCGTCGGGCGGGCGATGGCGCCGGCCCGGGCCGGCACCTGGTTCTCCGTGGCCCAGACGATGGCCAGGGGCCACCAGTCCCGCCCCGCCTCGGCCGTGGCCGCCGGGTCCACGACCACCTCGGCGCACACGTTGCCCAGCCGGGCCAGGAAGGTGTCGTCCAGCTCCACCGCCTGGCTCCCGAGTCGGGAGGTGGCGGCGGACGGATCACCCAGTGCGATCGGAGGCGTCGGCGTCCCAGGTCCAGGCAGGTCGGTCACGGCGCCGGACCCTACCGGGCCCTGTCGATGCAGGCAGTGGGGCCCGGGGGCCACCGGGTCGTCGCCCGTCCGGCGGTCGGCGTGCGCGGGCCTTGGACACGATGGCCGAGGTGGTGCCCGGCAGCGAGCTGGTTCTCATCGCGGCCGCCGGTCACCGTCCATGGGTGGAGGCTCCCGCCGACACCGCCGAGCCGGTCCGGGCCCTCTTCTCCCGCATCGAGCTGTCGTAGGGCGCGGTCCCGGCACATGTGACCAATGTCATGCTGGCGAAGGTTGGCATGACGAACGTCACGGACTAGTGTTCGTAGTGCTTCCCCTTC
>JBBSME010000160.1:0-5804 GCA_038233335.1 Acidimicrobiales bacterium
GCCCCCAGCTTGCGGTGGTCGCGCTTGGCCGCCTCCTCCAGCCGCTCCAGGTGGGCGGCCAGGTCCTTCTTGGAGGCCCAGGCCGTGCCGTAGATGCGCTGGAGCTGGGGCTTGGACTCGTCGCCCCGCCAGTAGGCCCCGGCGATGCGGATCAGCTTGAAGTGGCCCAGGTTGGCCTTGGTGTTCGGGACGTGGGGGCCCCGGCACAGGTCGATGAACCCGTCGTAGTCGCGGAACGGGGGCCGGTCCTTGGGCTGCGCCGGCGGGTTCTCGTAGGTGCGGGCGGTGCCGGCGCCGGTGACCGAGGTGGGGTCCTCGGCCTCGCCGTCGATGATCTCCAGCTTGAACGGGTGGTCGGCGAAGATCTCCCGGGCCCGGTCGTTGGGGACGTCGTCGCGGACGAAGGGCTGGGTCTCGTCGATGATCTCCCGCATGCGGGCGTCGATGCGGTCGAGGTCGTCGGGCTCGAAGGTGGCCGGCTTGCCGTCGGCGCCGGCCGGGAGCTGGAAGTCGTAGTAGAAGCCGTCCTCGACCGGGGGGCCGATGCCGAAGGTGGCTCCGGGGAACTCGTCCAGCACGGCCTGGGCCAGGACGTGGGCCGTGGAGTGGCGGATGGTGAACAGGCCCCGGTCGCTCTCGGCGGTGACGATCTCGACCGTGTCGCCGTCGGCCAGCGGGGCGACGAGGTCGGCCTCGGTGCCGTTGACCACGCCGATGACCGCGGCCTTGGCCAGGCCTCGGCCGATCGATGCGGCCAGGCCGCCGACGGTGGTCCCCTCTTCCACCGGGCGGGACGATCCGTCGGGCAGGGAGATGGTGATGTCGGCCATCTGTCGACAGTACCGGCGCCGTCCCTGCCCCTGCGATCCGTTCCCGCCGACTGTCAGCCACCCCCCCGTCGTCGTTCTCGCGACGATGCGTACACGATTTCGTGCACGATCCGTCGCGAGAACGGTGTCCCCCGCGACATCTGGTGCGGGCCTTGCTAGCATCTGATGCATGGCCCGTACCACCCTTGACCTCGACGACGACGTGCTCCGCCGCCTTCGCCAGCGCCGCCAAGCCGAGTCCCGACCGATGGGGGAGATCGCCTCCGAGCTGCTCAGCCGCGCGCTGGATGGGGAGGAACCGGAGTTGGGCAAGCTCGCCTGGACGTCGGCTCCAATGGGTCAGCTGGTCGACATCGAGGACAAGGAGGCACTCTGGGCGGCCCTCGACACCCCGGCCCCATGACCGAAACGGTCGACACCAACGTCTTGGTGTACGCATCGAACGATCAGGCCGCCGAGCACGAGCGGGCTCGCGCCCTGCTCGACCATCTGGCCGAGGGCCCCGGTCTGGTGGTCCTGCTGTGGCCGACGCTCATGGGCTACCTGCGCATCGTGACGAACCCATCCATCTTCGCGTCGCCACTTCGTCCGGAGGTGGCCGAGGCGAGCGTCGACGCACTGCTGGCCCAACCACACATCAGGGCAGCAGGGGAGCTCGACGGGTTCTGGCCGGCCTACCGCCGTGTCGCGGGCCCCGTGGCCCCCCGAGGCAACCTCGTGCCCGACGCGCACCTGGTCGCCCTCATGGTCCAGCACGGCATCACCCGGATCTGGAGCCGAGATCGGGACCTGCGAAAGTTCGACGGGATCACCCCTCTGGACCCCTTCTCCGACCGCTTCGAGGACGGCTTCGGCTGACCGTGCAGTGGGCCACCGGTACCGGCCAAGCCGGTCGGTAGCCTCCGGGGCCATGGCTGCACTCGAGGACGCGACGCCCGGCGATCGGTGGGAGGGCGAGCGGGTCGAGCGCTGGATCCGTCAGTCGGCCGGGCTGGAGCGTCAGCTGGAACCGGTGTCCGAGGCCCTGTTCGCCGCCGCGCAGCTCCAGCCCGGCGAGCGGGTGCTCGACGTGGGCTGCGGCACCGGCCCCACCACCCGCCGGGCCGCCCGGGACGTCGGCGCCCAAGGTGCGGTGACGGGGCTGGACGTGGCCTCGCCCATGCTGGAACGGGCCGCGGAGATCCGCACCGAGCCCGGAGTCGCGACCATCGAGTGGGTGGTGGCCGACGCCGCCGACTGGGATCCGGGCAAGTCTCGCTTCGACGTCGTCCTGTCCCGCTTCGGGGTCATGTTCTTCGACGATCCGCCGGCCGCGTTCGCCACCCTGGCCCAGGCCACCCGGCCCGGCGGACGGCTGCACGTCGCCGTCTGGGCCCGCCGAGATCAGTCAGAGCTGTTCGAGCTGCCGTTGCAGGTGGCCCTGGCCGCGGTCGGCGACGAGGTCGGGGCCGATGTCCCGCCGGTCGATGGCGGCCCGTTCTCGATGGGCGACGCGGCCGAGGTGCTGGGTCTGCTGGGGGGCGCGGGCTGGTCCGAGGTGGTCTGGGACGAGCAGCAGGTGGCGCTCCTGATGGGTGGCGGCCTCTCCCCCGCCGAGGCGGCAGTGGCGACGTTGGACTTCGGCCCCACCCGGCTGGTGGCCACCGGCCTGGACGACGAGGCCCGGGACCGCATGGTCGCCGCCATCACCGAGGCCTACCAAGAGCACCTCGACCCCGACGGCCACGTCACCCTGGACGGAACGATCATCATCGTCAGCGCCACCCGACCAGACACCACCGCACTCGCTGATGTCGCGTCCTGGGGCCCAGCCGAGGACTGGTCGGACTGGAACGAACAGACGCCGTAGCAACTCTTGCCGTGCCAGCCCCATCGTCAGGCCAGGGCGGCGGACAGGCGAGCGAGGGAGGGGGACGGGTCGAAGCGGTGCTCGCGGAGCCAGGACACCTCGCCGGCCAGGCGCAGGGCCCGGTACCCGGGGACGACGGCGGCGACGTGGTCCCGGAGCGCGTCGTCGGCCTGGTAGCCGTCGAGCACGTCGCCCAGCCGCTCCGGCGCGGTGAGGGTGAGGACCATGAGGTCATAGGTGGGGTCGCCCACGCCCGCGTCACCCAGGTCCACCGGTCGGGGCTCGGGCGCCGGGCCGAACAGCCAGTGCTGCGGAGCGCAGTCGCCGTGGAGCAGCACCTGGGGCACGTCGTCGGACCGGTTGGTCGCGGCCGCCGAGAGGATGCCGAGCCGTTCGCCCTCGGCCGGCGTCATCCACCCCTCCTCGACGCCCTGTCGGCGCTCGATCTCGGTCCAGACCTGAAGGTGATCAGCGAAGGTGCCGTCCGCGTGCCCGGAGAACGGCGGCCCGGTCGGGTCCGCCACCGCACTGTGGAGCTGGGCCAACCCCGACCCCACTGCAGCCCAGCGCGCCGGATCATCAGCACCGGTCAGCGGCTCGCCGTCGATCCGCTCCAGCACCAGCACCCACGCCCCCACCGCGTCGTCTCGGGAGGCGTCGAGCACCTCGGGCACGGGCACGCCGCCCGATCGGAGCGTGCGCAGCACCGACACCTCCCGCTGGTGGCGCTCGGTGTTCCTCTCGACCTTGACCACGATCGGTCGTCCACGCCGATCGACGCCCCCAACCACGATGCGCTCGGAGTGCGCCGCGAGCACCTCGGCCGCGTGCGCAGGGTCGAGGACGGCCTCGGCGCCCGGGTGAAGCTCGGGCGAGCCTTCGGGCAGCGGCCCGTGGGTGGGCCGGCCCGTCACCGGAGGGTCAGCTGCGGCGGCGGGCGCCGGCCAGTGCGGCCGCCGCGCTGCGTGGGGCCTCGGCGGTGTCGGCGTCAGCAGCATCGTCGGAGCCGTGTCCGTCGACCGGGGAGTGGCCGTTGGGCGAGGGGTGGGGCTTGCCGACGTGGGCGACGTCGGCCGGGAGCGTCTCGGCCTTCTTGGTCGCGTAGGTGTTGACGTACTCCTGGCCCGACAGCTCGCGGATGGAGAACATCACCTCGTCGATGATCTGGCGCAGGACGAGGGGGTCGTTGGCCCGGTCCATGTACTTCTTGACCTCGACCGGCTTGCCGAAGCGCACCACCACCGGGCGGAAGGGGGTCGGGAACTTGGCCTCGGGCGGCATGACCTCGCGGGTGCCGCGGAGGCCGACGGGGATGATGGGGGCGCCGGTGCGCAGCGCCAGGCGGGCGGGACCGGTGTGGCCCTTGTAGAGGGTGCCGTCGCGGCTGCGGGTGCCCTCGGGGTAGATGCCGAACAGCTCGCCCCGATCGAGGACCCGCTGGGCCGCGGCCAGGGCCCGTTCGGAGGCGGAGCCGCCGTCCCGGTCGATGGGGATCATGCCGATGGCCGGGAAGAGGTGCTTGGTCTTCCAGGAGTCCATGTACTCGGACTTGCCCACGTAGGTGATGCGCCGGGGCAGCACCGCGGGGACGAAGAAGGAGTCCATGACCGAGGTGTGGTTGGGGCAGATGAGGGCGGGGCCGTCGGTGGGCACGTTCTCCATGCCCTCGATGTGGAACCGCCACCCGAACCGGAACACCGGAGTGATGACGGCCTTGGCCACGGGATAGAGCTGGCCTGCCTCTCGCTGTTGGTCCGTCATCTCCTGCACTCTGCCACAGGTACCCACGATGGGGCAGACGTCACACTGCGTTCAGCCGATCGGACTGTGACCAGCGGGTCCCTGGAGGGTTGGGATCGATGCGGTGGGCATCCGCTGATCACGCCCGCTCCTCCCTCCCCGGTCGCTCAGGAGCGGCGGCGACGGGCGACGTAGGGTCGCCGCCATGGCTCAGACCGTGACCCCGCCCGCCGTCGACTCCCCCACCGCCGTGGTCGAGGCGTTCCTCGCCGCCATGTCCCGCCCCGACCTCGAGGCGGCGATGGCCCTGGTCGACGACTCCATCGCCTACACGAACGTGTCGCTGCCGACCATGAACGGAGCGGCCAAGGTGCGGAAGTTCCTGTCCGGCATCGAGGGGCCCGACGGCGGCTTCGGGGTGACGATGCACGCCATCGCGGCCGACGGGCCGACAGTGCTCACCGAGCGGACCGACCTGATCGTGGCCCGTGGCGTGAAGGTCCAGCTCTGGGTGTGTGGCCGCTTCGAGGTCCACGACGGCAAGATCACCGTCTGGCGCGACTACTTCGACTGGCTCGACATCGCCCGAGCGGCCGCCCGGGGGATCGCCGCCCGCTTCGTCCCCTCCCTGGCCCCGACCATGCCCAAGCCCGGAGACATCGCCCCCGGCCGCTGAGGGCGACCGCGCCGAGGGGCGAACGGCTGGCGGCCGACGCCAAAGGGGGCTCCGATTGGCTCACCCGGATCACCGCGCGTCCAACGGGCGGCAGGGACCGCCGGCACAGGTGAGGAGCCCGATCGGGGAGGTGTCGTGGGCGCCGTAGATGACCTCGAGCGGCCGGACCAAGAGGGCGGCCAGGCGGGCTCGATCCACCGGTACGTCCAGCACCACGCGCACGTTGGGCTCCGACTGCTCGGGCAGCGCCAGGCCGAGGGCCGCCAGCCGACGGCGTTGCTCGTCGTCGAAGTCATGCCCCGGCCCCCAGAACTGGTCGCAATCGATCTCGACGCGGGCGCCGAACTCAGGGTCGACGACCGCGCCGGTGAAGTAGGGCCCCGCCGCATCGTCGCCCGCGTTCACCACCGCGACGAGCCGCTGAGGGAGCGACTCCAGCTCGACCAGCTTGGCGGCCACCGCGGCTTCCACCGCTTCGAAGCCACGCTCTCCGGCGGGGCGAAGCACCAGGTCCTCGGACCGGTAGCGCGGGACCGGCGGATCCGGAGGCGTCGACGCTGCGACCCGATCAGACACCCCAGGGCCGGTAGGTGTCAAGCGGCATGTTGGCTCTCCTTGTTGGTGAGGTTGTTCTCGAGGCGGTGGGCCCAGGCGGTGGTCTCGTCGTAGGTGGTGTGGTGGGTGAGGCAGCCGTGGAGGATGCCAACGA
>JBBSME010000161.1:0-5687 GCA_038233335.1 Acidimicrobiales bacterium
CCGGTTCCTCCAGATCGGGAAGCTGCGCGGGCACGTGTCGGCCATCGCCCGCTCCCAGCACGCCTTCCACCAGATCAAGCAGGGACTGCCTCGGGACTCCTGGCACGTCCTCGGCGACCTGCCCGGAGGCACCCGTCAACCATTCCTCGGGTGGGCCGGGTTCGCCGACACGGTCGTCGTGGTCGTGGAGGCCTCGGCCAAGGGGGTGCTGTCTGGGAGGCGCTTCGCCAACCTGGCCGGGGCCGTGGTCGAGCCCGATCGCCTCTTCGCCGTCGTCAGCAAGGCCCGCTCGGGCTCCGACGCCGACGAGGTCGCCGCGCGCACCGGGCTCAGCGTCCTCGGCTCGGTCCCCTGGGACGACGCCTTCGCCGAGGCCGAACGCCAGGGCCTGGCGCCACTGGACGCCGCGCCCGACGGTCCGGCGATCACGTCGATAGAGTCGCTGCTGAACTCGCTGCAAGGGGTGCTCGGATGAAGATCGCCGTCGTCGGCAAGGGCGGAGCAGGCAAGACGACGACGTCGGCGGTCGTCGCTCGGGCGCTCGCCCGTTCGGGTCATCGGGTCGTCGCCCTCGACGGTGACACGAACCCGAACCTCGGTCTGTCACTGGGCGTCGGCTTCGACGAGACCGAACGCCTCGTGGGCATGCGCCAGGCCCTCGACGCCGAGGCCGATGCCGAGGACCACGCCGCCGGGTGGGCCGACCTGATCGACCGCTTCGGGAGCGCCGCACCCGACGGTGTCCGGTTCGCGGTGGTGAGCCAGATCGACAACCCGGACCCAGGGTGTCCCTGCTGCGGCCTCTCGCCCGAGCAGCTGCTCGGGAACGTCGTCTCCGACGACGTCACCATCGTCGCCGACCTCGAGGCGGGGATCGGCACGCTCACCCGGCTCGACGAGGCCACCATCGAGGCCGCCCTCGTCGTGGTCGAAGCGACACCGAAGTCGATCGAGGTCGGGCAACGGGCCGCCGAGGTCGCCAGGATCAAGGGCATCGGGGCTGTCATCGTCGTGGCCAACCGGATCCGCTCGATGACGGATCGCGCCACCATCGACGCCGCGTTCCCCGAGTGCGAGATCATGGAGGTGCCCGACGATCCCGCGATCGTGAGGGCTGATCGGGACGGTGTGGCTCCGCTCGATCAGGCGGGCGGGTCACCCGCCGTCGTGGCCCTCGTCGCCGTCGCCGACCGCGTCGCGACCGTCTGAACCTGTCGGGCGTCGTCCGCGGATCTGGCCCGAGGGTGGTAGTCAGGCCGTGACCAGAGGTCCGATGCGGTCGATGACGCGATCCAGCTCCTCCCGCGCCGCCGCCGCGCCATCGGTCGCCACCCTTGTGCTGGACCTCGCGGCACGGGACACGTCGTCGTCGAGAGGGACCACCCCGGCCAGCTCCACGCCGTACTCCGCGCACAGCTCGGCGAAGAACTCCCGATCGCCCGGCGCGGCCTTGTTCCCCACGCCGAAGACCGAGCCGATGCCGAGCTCCGCGGCCAGACCGAGGGTCCGTGCCGCGGTGACGACCGCCTTGCGGCTCGGCTCCATGACCACCAGCAGTGCATCAGCGTGGGCAAGGGTCCCGCCGGAACGGCTGAGGTGCTCGAGGCCGGCCTCCATGTCCACGATGGTCACGTCGGCCCGGACGTCGAGGGCTTCCGAGAGCAGTGAGCGCACCGTGGCGTGTCCACCACAGGTGCACCCACCCGCGGCGTGCTCCACCTTCAGGGCTGACAGGAGCGTGACACCCGCCGGCGTGGCCCACCCGAACTGGTCCAGCACGTCGTCCACCGTGAGGTCGCCCCGCGAGCCGACGAGGATCGATCGGGGCAGCGTGGGGACCGCATCGGTCTCGTCCGGGGTCAAACCGAGGGACAGTCCGAGGTTCGGGTTGGAGTCGGTGTCGATGGCCACGACGCGCTGCCCGCGGCGTGCGAACGCATCGGCGATCAGAGCCGAGAGCGTGGTCTTGCCCACGCCCCCCTTGCCGACGACTCCTAGCTTCATGGGCTCATTCCTCTCACTGTGTCCGGGAGCAGTCTCGCACCCTCCCGGGCCATCCGTCGGGTGCACGCCTCGACCGCGCGGCGACCGCGCCCGACCGGACGGTAGTGGCAATCTGCACTCACCTCGGGCACACTTGTCGTCAGCGCTCGAAAGGGGCCCTCGATGGTCATCTGGTGGATCGGCAACGCACTGCTGCTGGTGGTCGTCGCCCCGGTGGTGATCCTGCTGGCCAATCGGGTCATCCGGGCCGGTCTCGAGATCACCGACTACGCCGACGACATCCTCGTGCACGGCGTCGGCCTGAGCGGGAACCTCGATCCCGTGCCGGCCCTGCTCGACACCCAGTCGCTGGTCCAGACGGCGACCGGGAACGCCGTGCGCTACGTCCACGCCCTCGAACCCCTCGTGTAGGAGCTGCTGTGCCCATCGCCGCCATCGCTTCCATCGCCCTCGGCCTGGTGCTGGCCGGAGCCATCGCCTTCTACCTCGTCCGCGTGGTCCTGATCCTCCGTGACGCAGTGGACACGCTCGGGAAGGTCACCTTCGGCGTGCGGGCCATCGCCCACCGGACGGAGCCCATCACCCCGGTGCTGGCCGACGTGAACGCCAACCTGACGGCAGTGGCGGAGGCCCTGGAGGGGCTCGTCCCCACACCCGTCGAGTCGTCCCAGGCCTCCTGAGGGGAGGAACACCGTGACACTGGAGTTCCGTTGTGAGGATGTCGGTGTGGCCTGTCGGGCCACGACCACCGCGGCGACCGAGGAGGAGCTGCTGGAGAAGGTGCGGGCCCACGCCTCGTCGAAGCACGGCGTCGAGCTGAACGCCACCCTCGCCGACTACGCCGTGAGCACGGTCCGCCAGACCTGAGCCCCGCCCTGCGAAGGGTGGACCGACCCGGAGGACGCCTACCCGCCCCCGACGGGCCCGGAGGCGTCGCCGGTCGCGATCGACCGCAGGACCGCGAAGGCGTCGTCGATGTCGTCGCCCCACAGGTCCCACTCGGACAGTCGAAGCCCGACGACCTGGAGGGCGACGGGGACCCCGAGCAGTGAGCACTCATCGAGGCAGACCGACCCCGAGGCGGCGAGGGCGCGCTCGAGCTCGGGCCAGAACGCCCGCGCCTCCTCGGACAGGTCCCGGCGGACCAACACGGTGCGCGGGGTCAGCCGGAGGGCGAGGACCTCCAGCACGTCGACGAGCAGCACATCGGCCTCGACGTGGAGGCGGCGCGAGTGCCCGGCGACTTCGTCCCGCGCGAACGACGCCAGCACCTGCGCATCGCCCACCCGGGGTCCTGGTGCCGGCCCGAACGGTGGGAGGACGGCGCCGTTCACGACGCCTCGACGATGTGCAATCGGCGCACGGCATCGATGGCGATGCGATCGCACAGGTCCGGACTGGCGCCGAGGAGCACTGACCCGTTCCCGTCGAAGCCATGGACGATCCCACGGGCCTCACCGTCGGGCAGCAGATCGGCCTTGACCCGTCGACCGGTGAGGTCGCTCTGCTCGCTGTAGCTGCGGGCGACGCCCTCGGCGTCGGTCTCCAACCTTGATGCCGCGCGCACCAGGCTGGTCGGGACGGCCTCGGTGAGCCCGGCCCGGGCCCGAGGGGGCAGGGCGGCGGCCCGGAGGTCGATCCGGACCGTCACCACCGCGCTCTGCACGCCGGCCGGTCCGAGTTGCACCTCGACCTTCACCATGGCGACCTCGGCGCCGGCCTGGTCGACGATCGCATCGGGCCACCGCACGAACGACTGGCGCCCGCGGGCGTCGGCCAGGGCCTCCCGCGTCGCCAGTCCGGCGACGAGCCAGATGCCGTCGCCCGCGGCCGCCGACAGCTCAGGTCGCAGCACCACCGCAAGGGCGACCGTCTGCTCCGGCTCAGTCGTCCACAGCCGGCCCCTGAAGCCGCGCGGGCTGACCTCCTGTCCCACGACGACCGTCGCCCCTGCGGGAGCCCGCTCCTGTCGGGCCCAGGCCAGAGCGAGAGCTTCGGCTGAGATGCCGACAGGGTGGTCGCGGCGATGGGCGGTCACGGTCGTCGCTGCGGGACCAGCCGCGTCACCCGCCACGTCCCCTCCTCGTCGCTGAGCTCCACGGTGGCGACCGGCAGGGCGATCCCGCCCAGGGCGGCCAGGGATGCTCCCGGGGGTTCCACGATGGTCACCCAGGTGTGCGCATGGACCCCATCTGGAGCGGTGCGACCGCCGGGCGGGGCGGCCGCGGCCTCGTAGGCCACGTGGTCCAGGTCCGTCCCGCGAAGATCCATCCGCAACCCGTTCACCAGGTCGACCAGGAAGGAGGCCCAGGCGGGCTCGTCCGCAGTCCCCGCCCGGAGCTGGCCGACCAGCGCGGCATCCATGCCCCTCCGACCCGCGACGTCGAGCACGAGTCGACGGCCTTCCGCCGACAGCAGGGCCCACACCCGACGGTGCTCGCCCCAGGCCACCGCCTCAACGAAGCTCCGTGCCTCCTCGATCTCGCTCGCCCTCATGGTCGCTCGAAGCCGCATTCGGCCAGGAAGTCGCGGACGAAGACCCGCTGCGGGCCGTTGAGCGCGTCACCCACGGCCTGGTCGAGGGCGCGGTCGGCATCGTCCCGCGTGGTCGGGGGCAGCCGCCGGTGGGCCTCGAGGCGGGCGGCGAGGACCTCTCGGAGGTGCTCGTTGGGCAGCTCGGTCAGGACCGTGAGCTCGGTGCCGATGTAGACGAGACCGTGGTCGGCCGGGCTGGCGGTGCTGACCGCCGCCAGGTTGCGCAGGGCGGAGTGTCGGGCGTCGCGAGGAAGGGCCAGCAGCCGGGTGAGCCGGGAGGTGAGGAGCGCGGAGCGTTCGGCCGGTTCGCTCATCTCGAACAGCACCATGAACAGCTCCAACCTCGTCCGAGCGGGCTGGTGCGGGGCCAGTGACGACTCGATCTGCTCCAGGGTGTGCAGGGCGTGCTCCCACTCCGTGCGGTGCAGCCGGGGGTCGAGCACCGACACGGAGTCCTCGACCGCGACCAGCCCGAGCAGCAGGTCCCGCTCACCCCCCACCGCCGCCAGGGCCCGACCCAGGTTGTGCTTGGCCAGGCTGTGTTGGTAGGGGAACCCCGTCCGGGTGAAGAAGCCGAGGGAATCCTCGAAGGCGCGCACGGCCCGACCGAGGTGCGTGGGGGCCGACGCCTCGTCCCGCTCGGCCAGGGCCATCTCGGCCACGCCGCGGGCGTGGTCGGCCAGGGCGCAGTGGTAGGGCGCGTCATCACCACCGACGACGTCCATGGCCTCCAAGTAGCAGTCGACGGCCGCCTTCAGGCCATCCGTGCTGCCGAGCGAGGCCAGCGCGACGCCCAGGTTCACCAGGGCGGCGGCCCGCCCCCGGCGCCCCTCGTGACCGGCGATGGAGAAGGTCGTCACGGCGTGCTCGAAGGCGTCGAGGGCACCCTCGGTGTCGCCCAGCCCGGCCCGGGCGAGACCGAGGTTGTTGAGAGATGCGGCCAGCTCATCGTCGCGATCGTGGCCGGCCAGCATCTCGGCGGCCCGCCCGAACAACGAGGCCGCGGCATCTAGGCGTCCCAGCGAACGGGTGGCGGCGGCCGCCGCGTTCAGCACCCGGGCGTGGGCGACAGGCTCGAAGTCCGGATCGAACCCGGAGAGCGCGATCTCATACCAGTGCAATGCCAACCGCTGGTTCTCCGCGGGATC
>JBBSME010000162.1:0-5648 GCA_038233335.1 Acidimicrobiales bacterium
CCTGCCCTTCCACCGGGCGACATGGACCAACCTCCGCCACGGCACGGCGACCATGGACACCCTCATCTCCATGGGGACCCTGGCCGCGTTCGGCTGGTCGCTCTACAGCCTGTTCATCGGCGACGCCGGCATGCCCGGCATGCACATGGACTTCCAGCTCACCATCGACCGGGGCTCGGGCGCCGACGAGATCTACCTGGAGGTCGCCGCCGCGGTCACCACGTTCATCCTCGCCGGGCGCTACTTCGAGGCCAAGGCCAAGCGCCGTACCGGCGCCGCCCTGCGGACCCTGCTCGACCTCGGGGCCAAGGAGGTCGTCGTGCGCCGGGACGGCCGTGAGGAGCGCATCCCCATCGACCACCTGTCGGTCGACGACCTGTTCGTGGCCCGCCCCGGTGAGAAGATCGCCACCGACGGCGTCGTGGAGGAGGGGACCTCGGCAGTCGACGCCTCGCTCCTCACCGGGGAGAGCGTGCCCATCGAGGTCGGCCCCGGCGATGCGGTCACCGGCGCCACCGTCAACGCAGGCGGCCGACTCGTCATCCGCGCCACGCGCGTGGGGTCCGACACCCAGCTGGCCCAGATCGCCAGGCTCGTGACCGAGGCCCAGACCGGCAAGGCCGCGGTGCAGCGCCTGGCCGACCGGGTCTCGGCCGTCTTCGTCCCGGTCGTGATCGGGCTTGCGGTGGCCACCCTGGGCTTCTGGCTCGGGACCGGCGACGGTGCGACGGCCGCCTTCACCGCAGCTGTGGCCGTGCTCATCATCGCCTGCCCCTGCGCCCTCGGTCTGGCCACCCCCGTCGCCCTCATGGTCGGCACCGGCCGAGGCGCCCAGCTCGGCATCCTCATCACGGGCCCCGAAGTCCTCGAGTCGACCCGGAGGGTCGACACCGTGGTGCTGGACAAGACGGGCACCGTGACCACCGGGAAGATGGCCCTGAACGGGATCCACACTGCGCCCGACACCGATGAGCAGGTCGTGCTGCGCCTCGTCGGCGCCGTCGAGCACGCCTCCGAGCACCCGATCGCCCAGGCCATCGCGTCGGCGGCGGCGGACGCTCTCGGAAGCCTCGGCGACGTCGAAGCGTTCACCAACCGAGAGGGCCTCGGGGTCGAGGGGGTCGTGGACGGTCACGCCGTGGTCGCCGGCCGCCCCGCCCTCCTCGCCGACTGGGGCATGCCCCTCGGTGAGACCCTCGACGCAGCCAGGGTCGCGGCCGAGGCCCAGGGCCGGACCGCCGTCGTCGCCGGGTGGGACGGACAGGCCCGCGCCGTCCTCGTCGTGGCCGACACGGTCAAGCCCACCTCGGCCGAGGCCATCACCCAGCTCCGCGACCTCGGCCTGCAGCCCATCCTGCTCACCGGCGACAACGAGCCCGCGGCGCGCGCGGTGGCCGGACAGGTGGGCATCGACGAGGTGATCGCCGAGGTCCTCCCGGCGGAGAAGGTCGAGGTCGTCCGCCGCCTCCAGGACGAGGGCCGGGTGGTCGCCATGGTGGGCGACGGCGTGAACGACGCCGCCGCCCTGGCCCAGGCCGACCTCGGGCTGTCCATGGGCACCGGCACCGATGCCGCCATCGAGGCCAGCGACCTCACCCTCGTCCGGGGCGACCTCCGCGCCGCCCCCGATGCCATCCGCCTCGCTCGCCGGACCCTCGGCACCATCAAGGGGAACCTGTTCTGGGCCTTCGCCTACAACGTGGCCGCCCTCCCACTGGCGGCGGCCGGGTTCCTCAACCCGATGATCGCGGGAGCAGCCATGGCCTTCTCCTCGGTGTTCGTCATCACCAACAGCCTCCGCCTCCGCCGGTTCGCCCCACTGAGCACCTCTCAGGCGACCGGGGGTGGGCCTGGCGGGCGCCACCCCGAGAAGGTGGCGTCAGAGAAGGTCCCCGCGCCCTGAATCTCACCATGGGAACCGTCCACGCCGACGACGCCCGGGACGGCTTGCGGGCTAACCTCCCCAACGTGTGTCCAGGGATCCGGTCGATGTCCATCGGAGCGGCGTGATGTGTGCCCAGTGCGTCGCTCAGGCCACCCCGATGGTCGGGGCAGGCCTCGTCATGCTCCGGCGTCGCTCACTGATGTCGTGGGCTCGCCTCACCTTCGGCGCCTCGCGGAACAGGGTTGCCGCCGGCCCGAGCGACGCCGCCGGACGGGGCGATCGTGCGGTGCAACCCGCCAAACCCGAGACTTCCTCCGTCAGCTGAGCTGAGCCTCGCGGCCGAGCCCTCACCCGGCTCGGAGTGATCGGTCGCGTCAACGTGGTGCGCAGCCTCATGCACGGCGGCACCGAGGTCATCGGCAGCGACCACATCACCGCCCGGGCGAATCGGCGGTCACCGGTCGTTCGCGACTTCTCCCACCGTCTGCTCGACTGCTTGCCGGACGAGGTCCGGACGGTGCAGTGCGAGGTGATGGTCCTCGTCGTCGATCACCGTCAGGACGACTGCATCGCAGTCCGTGCGTTCGAGCGCGGCCCCGATCGAGGCTGGCGTGGAGACGTGATCGTGGGCGCCGACCAGGATCTGGACCGGCGCCGCGACCGCGGCCAGGTCGTCATCGATGCGGTGATCGATCACCACCCGTTGCAGCGTCCGGGAATAGGACGGCCAGGTGTGCAGGGCGCCGTCGATGGCGACCCGGGCAGGGACATCGCGCAGGATCAACGGTGCGCCCGCCGCGGCGAGCGGGCGAAGGACACACATCGTTTCGCAGAGCACGTTGGCGGCCGGGTGCCGGTTGGCGGTGAGGCGGGCGAACGTGCCGAGCTCGCTGATCTCGCCGCGGGCGGCCTCGGGGTCGCGGTGGGCGGGTGGGGCGATCAGGACGAGTCCGGCGACCAGGTCGGGGTGACGGGCGGCGAGGTGCAGGGCGATGGACGCACCGGTGGAGTGGGCGACGATGATGCTGCCGGTCGGCACGAGCGGAGCGAGGGCGTCGGTGTGGCAGTCGATGTCGTAGCTGGCGCCGCCGGGCTTGGGGGAGCGACCGAAGCCCAGGAGATCAACGGCGATCGTTCGGTAGTTCTCATCGAGAACGTCGACAACCGGCTCCCAGTAGCGAGCCGACGCGCCGAGACCATGGATCAGTACGACCGGCGGACCCGACCCCGAGATCTTGGTGTGGAGCGGCCCGTAGCCGTCGGCGGCCGGTATCTGATCGACCGAGTACAGATACAGGGCGAGCGCGGCGAGTGCGATCGCGAACCAGGTGAGGTTGCGGCCGGGGACGAAGTGGGTGGAGATGTGGCCGAGGAACAGGTCCATCCACCGGTAGTGGGCGACGCCGGCCTGGAACAGGAAGTCCGGGAACATGGCGAACAGGTGAGCGCCGAGGATCCAGATCAGCGGCCGACGGATCGGACGGTTGGTACTCCACGTCCAGACCGCCCCGGCGAGGAGAACGACGGTCGCGCCGACGAAGAAGTGGGTGAACCAGTGGAAGCGGGCGTCGTGGCCCCGGTACGAGTGGTACAGCCCGACCTCGGCCAGCACGGCGAACAACGTCAGGACCGACTGTCGGAGACCGTGGTTCATCGCAACGCCCCGAGGATGGTCTCGACCTCGCCCAGCAGCGAGGTCACTGCCGGGTCGAGGGTGCGATAGCGGATCTGCCCGCGCTCGTCGACGACCGCGTAACCCACGGGCGCTCCACCGCCCCGCGGTCGTCGAATGCCGAAACCGTCGGCCAGATCCTCGGCCACGACGACGGGGACGTCGGGCCGGCAGCGGCCGAGTGTCGTGCTGTCCGCCGTTTGGTCGTCGACGACGATGACGAGTTGCACGTCCTGGTCGAACCTGAACTCGGTGACGGCGTCGCACAGGTCTTCGACTCGATCGGCCCGTTCGAAGAACACCACCGTGCGGTGACCGGCGACGGTCGCTGCGGCATCCACCGCGGGCGCTGGCTGTGGCAGTGCGCCGACATCGAGGAACCCGGGACGCTGGAACGCGGGGTCAGGGTCGTCGAGCGGACCCTCCGTCGCTCGAGCTGCACCGAGAAGCACGCCGAAGAACAACGCGGCCGCGCACCACACGCCGACCAATTTCGGTCGGGACGGACCGCTACGCACTGTCACGATGAAGCCTGGCCGCGGTTGCGGAACGCCTCGGTTGCCGCCCATCCGGTCAATGCGACCGTCCAGATCCACCAGCGATCGAGCACACCGAGGTCGTAGATCGCATAGAAGGCGGCCCCGCCCGCGACGATGGCAATGATCGAACCAGTGAGGCGCTCACCGCGTCGGTCCGTGAGCCAGTCGGCCGCAAGCAGACCCCGGGCCGCTCCGATAAGGAACGCCGGCGCCTCCCGGTTGTCCGGCAGGGGGCGGTTCCGGACGGCGAGCACGGCAGCGCCCCACCCGGCAAGCGTCAGACCGACGGCGATCAGCCGCGTCGTTCCACTGGCGATCCCCGCCGAGATGGCAACAAGGCCGACGAACAACGGTGTCATGTTGAACATCCAACCAGCGGCGCCCGCAGTGAGCGCATAGAGCGCTGCGCCGATGAGGAACACGGTCGCTGCCGCCCACCGATACATGATTGGCGTTGTTGAAAGCTTGGTCGACGTCATGCTCTCCCACCTTCGGGAGGGTGGTCGGCGATGGCGGGGACCGGACGAGGGCCCGGAGTGGACGTCGCCGGACGGCCATGGCCTGCTCAGCGGTGCGACCGCCGGTGGGCGGCAGCGGCGATCAGCTCTTCTGGAAGCGGTAGAGGCGGAGGCTGTTGGTGACGACCGAGACGCTGGAGAAGGCCATGGCGCCGCCGGCGATGATGGGGTTGAGGAGGCCGAAGGCGGCCAGCGGGAGGGCGGCGGTGTTGTACCCGAACGCCCACCCGAGGTTCTGACCGATGGTCCGGAAGGTGCGCCTCGACAGCCGGATGGCGGTGGCGACGCCGGAGAGGTCGTCGGAGAGCAGGGTGATGTCGGAGGACTCGATGGCGACATCGGTGCCGGTGCCGATGGCGATGCCGAGGTCGGCCTGGACGAGCGCGGGGGCGTCGTTGATGCCGTCGCCCACCATGGCCACGACCTTGCCTTGGTCCTGGAGGCGGGCGACCTCGGCCGACTTGTCGGCCGGGAGCACCTCGGCCAGCACGGTCTCGATGCCGACCTGAGCGGCGATGGCCTCGGCGGTGCGTTGGTTGTCACCGGTGATCATGGCCACGGTGATCCCGAGCTCTTGGAGGGCGGTCACTGCGGTGCGGGCGTCGTCGCGAACGGTGTCCGCGACGGCCAGCACACCCTGGGTCTGGCCGTCCCAACCGGCGAAGATGGCGGTGTGGCCGTCGGCCTCGAACCGGTCGGCGGCATCCTCGAGGACCTCGGCGATGGGCAGACCATCCTCGGCCATGAGCTTGCGGCGCCCGACCGACACCGCGCGACCCTCGATCGTGGCCCGGACCCCGTGGCCGGTGACCGATATGAACGCACCGACCGTCGGGAGGTCGATGCCCCGGTCCCGGGCCGCGGTGACGACGGCTCGGCCGATCGGGTGCTCGGATGCGTCCTCGACCGCGGCGGTGAGGCGGAGCAGATCGCCTTCGTCGACGCCGTCTGCGGGGAGGGACTGGGTGAGGCTCATCTCGCCCCGGGTGAGGGTGCCGGTCTTGTCGAACACGACGGTGTCGATGCGCTTGGAG
>JBBSME010000163.1:0-5556 GCA_038233335.1 Acidimicrobiales bacterium
ACGTGGCCGCCCCCAGCCGGGTGGTCGACGACACCGCCGCCGCTGACTACTTCGACCACCACGGACATCGGACCGCGCTCTCACAACGCGCCCTCCAGGCGCACTCGGACCCCTGGTTGGGCTGGTGCGATCTCGACGGGGTGGGCCAGGTCGTCCAGGAGGTGTCACCCTATGCCGTCGACCTGGAGTGGGACGGTGTGGACGAGCCGGACGAGGTGGAAGCCCTGGTCGACGATCTGGGCCGGGCCACCGCCAAGGTGCACTGCGTGGCCGACACCACCAGCGAACAGACCCTCGTCGACTTTCCCACCGAGGACGCCATCACCGAGGTGGTGGGAGACCGCGGCGAGGAGCTGGCCCGGGACCTGGCCACGTTCGCGGCACAGTACGGCGCGCTGGTGCGCGATGACCACCGCCGCTTCGTGGACGCCTTCCGCAACGGCGACATCCCCGGCCTCCCTGCCGACTAACCACCCCGGCATCGTGGCCCGGTCGAAGTGGCCGTGCCCGCACACCAGGCAGGTCATCCCTGGCGGGTTGTGCTCGTGGGCGGTCCACTGCGCCCCGTCCCACCAGCGCAGGCCCTGACCGTCGGGGTCCGGGTACCAGCCTGCGGGCTCCCCGGTCGCGGTGTGGTCTGGTCGCCGGTGCCGGCGTCGCCGGGATCGTCCATCCCTGCCTCCCGAGGCGGCTCAGCGGCCGTGGCTGATGTACTCGTGCAGGGTCTGGGTCTCGGTCTCGAGGTCCTTGATCCGGTCCTTCACCACGTCACCGATGCTCACGATCCCGGCCAGGGCACCGTCGACCACCACCGGCATGTGGCGGATGCGGCGCTCGGTCATCCGAGACGAGAGCTCGTCGACCGTCGTCTGCAGGTCGCAGGTGACCACCTCGCGGGTCATGATCGTGGCCACCTCGTGGTCGAGCAGATCACCGCCGTGGTCGGCCAGGGCCTGGACCACGTCACGCTCCGAGACGATGCCGTCGACGTGCGAGCCGTCGTCGCTCACGACCAGGGCGCCCACCCGGTGCTCGGCCAGGGTCGCCACCACATCGGCCACGGTGGCCGCGGGGGCGACGGTGACGACGGCGTCGCCCTTGCTCGACAGCAGACCTTCGACGTGCACGGCGGACTCCTCGGATTCGCGTCCCCCCATGGTGTCACAGGTCACAGGCCGATGGAACGCCCTTCCAGGTCAGGACCCGTCGTCCTCCCCACCCAGGCGGTCGACGCTGAAGACCTCCTCGCCGTCGACGGTGCCGGTGAAGTCGCCCTCCAGCTCGGTGGCGCTGGCGCCCGGCAGCTCCGAGGTGGTGCCCGTCAGCTCGGCCGCGCCCCCGTCCTTGGTGGTCCCCGTGCAGCTGATGTCGATCTCGCCGGCGTCGCCGTCCTTGGCGGTGCCCTCGCACTCGAGGTCGCCGTCCAGCTCGGCGTCGTTGTCCTCGAACTCCTGGGAGCCCTGCTCGCTGGCGATGGTGCGGGCTGCGGCCTCGGCGGCATCCGTGGCGGCCTCGTCAGCGGCCTCGGCCACGGTCGTCGCCGCGTCCTCGGCGCCCTCCTGGGCCTCGTCGAGCACGCTGTCGGCGGTCTCACCGGCATCGCTGTCGCCGTCGTCGTCGGAACACCCGGCGGCGACGGCCAGGGCCAGCAGGGCGGCGAAGGCGAAGGTCAACATCTTCTTGGGCATGGGTCATCCTCCGGTCGTGGTGAACGACCCACTACCCGGCGACCCCGAGCGACACACAGATCCGGCCCGGACCCTTCAGGCGTGGAGGTCCATCCCTCCGTCCACCGTGAGGGTCGTCCCGGTGATCAGTCGGCGTCGGCGACGAGGGCGCGCCGCAGCAGCCGGGTCATCTCCTCCACGTAGTCATCCGCGCTCCAACCCCACTCCCGGGTCAGCTCCCGCCACGAGGCGGGGAGAGTCACCGTGTGGAAGAGGTCGGCAGCGGCGTCGACGGTCCACCCCTCGGCCAGGCGGCCCTCGTCGGCGAGGCGCTGGACGATGTCGCGGTGCACCTGCCGACGGAACGCCATGCGGTCCCGCCAGGCCGTAGCCAGCGGTTCGTCCGCGGGTGAGGCGCCCTCCAGCACCTGCGCCACCGCGTCGATGCCCGGGTTGAAGGTGCTGTGGACCGCCACCGCACGAGCCAGGGCCTCCTCAGCCGTGGGCGCCGCGAAGACGTGGGCCAGGGACTCGCCCAGGCCCAAGGCCTCGTCCATGTGGACGACCAGGGCGAGGAGCAGGCCGCCACGGTCGCGGAAGTGGAGGTAGACGGTCTGGCGGGACACGCCCGCATGCCGGGCCACCTCACCGACCGGGACGTCGCCCCGCTCGGCCACCAGCTCCCAGGTGGCGCGGAGGATGCGCTCCCTCGTCGCCGGGTCCCCGTAGGTCTGGTCATCGACGCTTGACACGGTGTCCACCTCTCTCTACCGTTGTGATTGACACACTGTAAAGCAGGCGACCAGCGAGGTGCGACATGGCTGACCCGAGCTTCACCGAGGCCCAGGACCGGGTCCTGTCCCGGTACGGGGTGAATGCCGTGAGCCGATTCGTGCCCTCCGAGGCCATGGAGGGACGGGTCCACGTGCTCGTCGCCGGCACCGGGCCCGACGTCCTCGCGGTCAACGGGATCGGACTGCCCGCCGCCATGTGGGCTCCGCTGCTCGCCCACCTGGGGGGTGTGACCGTGCACGCCGTCGACGGCCCCGGCTTCGGGCTGACCGACGCACCCGCCGACCTCGGTCGCGACCTCCGGCCCCGGGCCGTCGCCTTCCTGGACGAGGTGGCCGACGGCCTCGGCCTGCACGGACCCCTCGCCATCGTGGCCAGCTCGCTCGGGTCGCTCTGGTCGACCTGGCTCGCGCTCGACCACCCCGACCGGGTCCGCGCCCTCGTCCACATCGGGTGCCCCGCCCTAGCCCCCGGCACCTCCGCCCCGGCACCCATGCGCCTCCTCTCGGTCCCCCACCTGTCGAGGGCCCTGATGGCGCTGCAGCCTCCGTCGCCCCGCCAGGCCGAGCGGATCGGGGCCATGGTCGGCGAGGAGCTCTCCCGCGCAACCGAGATCCGCGACCTCATCGTCGCCACCGAGCGCGGGCCCAGCTACGGACCGGCGTTCCGTGGCCTGCTCCACGCCCTGGTGCGCCTGCGTGGAGCTCGGCCCGACGCGGCGCTCACCGCGGCGGAGCTGACCCGGGTGACCCAGCCCGTCCAGCTCGTCTGGGGCGACCACGATCCCTTCGGCGACCTGACCGCGGCCGAGGCCTGCCGCGATGCCCTCCCCGACTCCGAGCTCCACGTCGTCGAGGGAGGTCACGCGCCGTGGCTCGACGACGCCGAGGTCATCGCCGGCCACGTCCGCCGGTTCCTCTCCCGCCGGGTCGCGTCGGCCTGACGATCGCTGCGTGGGCGCCGGTACCGTGGGCCGATGCCCGCCCAGAACCGCCTCGCGGACGAGACCAGCCCCTACCTGCGCCAGCACGCCGAGAACCCGGTGGCCTGGTGGCCGTGGGGCGAGGAGGCCTTCGCCGAGGCGCGACGCCGCGACGTCCCGGTGCTGCTGTCGGTCGGCTACTCGGCCTGCCACTGGTGCCACGTGATGGCCCACGAGTCCTTCGAGGACGAGGCCACCGCCGAGGTGGTCAACGAGATGTTCGTGGCGATCAAGGTGGACCGGGAGGAGCGTCCCGACGTCGACGCGGTGTACATGGAGGCCACCCAGGCCATGACCCGTTCCGGCGGGTGGCCCATGACCGTGTTCATGACCCCCGGTGGGGAGCCCTTCTTCTGCGGCACCTACTTCCCGCCCGAGCGCCGCCAGGGGATGCCCGGCTTCCTCGACGTGTGTCGGGCCATCGACGACGCCTGGACCAACCGCCGGGCCGAGCTGACCGAGCAGGCCGAGAAGCTGACCGAGCACCTCCAGCGCACGCTCTCCGCGACCCCCGGGGCCAACCCGGTGCCGGGCGCAGAGGCCGTCGACGCGGCGATGGCGGGGCTGCTGGACGCCCACGACGACGAGCGGGGCGGCTTCGGTGGGGCACCCAAGTTCCCCCAGCCGGCGTCGGTCGAGCTGCTGCTGCGCTGCGCGGCGCGCACCGAGGACGCCCGCGCCGGGGAGGCCCTGCGCGCCGCGACCACCACGCTGGACGCCATGGCCGCCGGCGGCGTCTACGACCACCTCGGGGGTGGGTTCGCCCGCTACTCGGTGGATGCCCGGTGGCTGGCGCCGCACTTCGAGAAGATGCTCTACGACCAGGCCCTGCTGGTGCGGACCTACCTGCACGCCTGGCAGCTGACCGGCGCCCCCCGGCACCGCCAGGTCCTCGACGAGACCATCACCTACGTCCTCCGGGACCTGCGCCACCCCGGGGGCGGGTTCTTCTCGGCCGAGGATGCCGACAGCGAGGGCGAGGAGGGGCGGTTCTACCTCTGGACGCCGGAGCAGATCCGCGCTGCCCTCGGGCCCGACGAGGCCGACGCCGCCATCGAGTGGTGGGGCGTCCACGAGGGGGGCAACTTCGAGGGCAGCACCATCCTGAACCGGCTCCACGCCCGCGGCGCGATCGAGCGCCCCCCGCTGATCCAGGACTGCCGGATCCGGCTGTTCGACGTGCGCAACGAGCGGGTCCGCCCCGGACTCGACGACAAGGTGATCACCGAGTGGAACGGCCTCATGCTGGCGTCGCTGGCCGAGGCCGCGGCCGCCACCGGCAACCGGATCTGGCTCGAGGCCGCGGTGGCCAACGGCGAGTTCCTGTGCCGCCGCCTCCGCACCCCCGGGGGCCGGTGGCTGCGCTCCTGGCAGGGTGCGCCCGACGACGCCGAGGCCCCGGGCCGGGCCCGGCACGACGCCTTCGCCGCCGACCACGCCGCACTGGTCGACGGCTTCACCCGGCTGGCCGAGGCGACCGGGGAGGCCCGGTGGATCGCGGTCGCCAGGGCCACCGCGGATGTTCTGCTGGCCCTGTTCCGCGACGTCGAGGGGTCGGGGTTCTTCACCACCGGGACCGACGCCGAAGCCCTGGTGGCCCGACCCAAGGACCTCCAGGACGGGGCCACACCCAGTGCCAACAGCAATGCGGCCTGGGCGCTCCTGCGCCTGGGTGCCCTCACCGGCGAGGAGTCCTACCGGTCCGCGGGCGAGGAGGTCCTGGCCCTGCTGGGCCCCCTCGTGTCCGAGCACGGGGCTGCGTTCGCCCACCTGGGTGCCGCCCTCGACCTCCACGCCGCCGGGACCACCGAGGTGGTGGTGCCGGGATCGGCGCCCGACCTCGTGGCCGAGGTGCACCAGCGCTGGCTCCCAAACGGGGTGCTGGCGTGGGGCGAGTCCTACCCGTCACCGCTCTGGGACGGCCGGCGAGAGGGCCAGGCCTACGTCTGCCGGGACTTCTCCTGCCAGGCCCCCACCTCCGATCCCGCGAACCTGGGCGCCCAGCTCCACGCCGCCCGACGCTGATCGCGCACCGGACGCGAGCCGGGGCGCGGGGCGGGGGGACCGGGGGGGGGGGCCCGGGCCCCCGGGGGGGGGGGGGGGCGCGGGTGGTTG
>JBBSME010000164.1:0-5548 GCA_038233335.1 Acidimicrobiales bacterium
CGGCGGCCCGGTAGGCGTCGAGGTCGACCGCGTCGCCCGGTCCGTCGGCCCCGAACGCGCCGGCCACGAAGTCGCCACCGGTCACCGATGCGGCCAGGTCACGGACCCGTGCGGCGTCGTCGCGGTCGAGCAGCTGCACGTAGCCAGTGTCCATGTTGACCGCCGGGGTGAGGCCGGCCTCTGCCGTCCGGGCGATGTGGGCCTCGACCGCGGACCACTCGATGTCGCCGGCCTCGGCGAACGGGAGCAGCACGGCCGACATCCCGGTGATCCGGCGCCGAGGGACGATGCGGTCCTCCACCATGGGCAACCTAGTGCCGACACGGCGTCCGCTCAGCTGATCGGTCGCTCGTCGGCACCGTCGTCGAGGCGCCGGACCGTGGTCGACACCCCGCGGTCCTCGCCAGACGGACGCAACCACATGTCCGGGGCCAGGACCGGGCCCTCGGCGGAGGCGGCCGAGGCGTAGGTGCCCTCAAGGATGCGGCGGTCCTCGGGGTGGACCAGGTCGCGGCGCTCGACGCCGGCGGTCATCCCTGGCGCCAGCTGGCGCTGGCTGGCGTAGGCGTCGTTGGCCCGCACCACGCGACGATGAGGATCGAGGACGGCCAGGCCCACCGGCGCGGCGGCGAACATGGCATCGAGCAGCTGCTCGGCGTGCCGCTCCGCGGTGATGTCGGAGAACACCACGACCGCGCTCTGGTCGTCGTCGCTCAACGGCACCACGGACAACCGCAGCAGCCCTCCAGCCCGGGTCGATGGCCTCCTCGCCGCGCGCTGGGCCGTGCTCAGGCCCATGAGTCGCTCAGCCGCCGAGTTCCACTCCGCCACCTGCCCGGCGTAGAAGCGGATGCCGGCCACGCCCCGGACCAGATCCATGCCGGCGAAGGTGGGATCGGCGGCCGTATCGGTGATGACGTAGGGCTGGTCGGAGGCCAGCTCGACGGTGCGCGTGCAGAAGGCCTCGCCCTGGTCGACCCCCGGGTCGTCCAGGCCTCGCTTGGCCTCGAACCACACCCGGTCCTCGTCGACCAGGGCCACCAGCGCGATGCGAGCGTCGGGGATCGTCGCGGCCAGCCGGACGAGGCGCTCGTAGGCCTCCTCCGGGGCGGTGTCGAGCAGCTCCAGGCGGCGGAGGGCCGCGCGACCCGAGCCGCTTCGTCCAACCGCAGCTCTGCGTCCACGCCGACTCCGTTGCCCGTCCGAGACCCTATCGGCCCCCATCTCAGTCGACCGTCGAGGCGATGCGTGCCGAGGTGGGGCTGCTGTCAGTCGTCGGCGTCGGCCGGGGTGTCGACCGGATCCTCGACGCCCAGGGCCACCATCAGCTCATGGCGGGCGGGTCCGAACTCCTCGTCGGACACCTTCCCCGCGGCGTGGGCCTCGCTGAGCACCCGGAAGCGCTCCATGATCTCCTCGGTGTTGACCTCTTCCTGGGAGCCATCGGACTCGCGGTTGTGACGCCGCTCGCGCTTGGCCGCCTGCTTCTCCTGGCGCTCCTTGTCGATCCGTCGCTTCTCCGCCGACGGGCGGCTCTTGCCCGCCATCTCAGCGGCCGATCAGGGAGTTGGGGACGATGACGCGCAGACGGTGGGACATGGGGGCACTCCTGACCAGAGATCGCGCCGGCGAAGGACATCAGCCGGCATCGAGCCCAGGGTAGGCGGTGAGCCCCTCTGCACTCCCCCCGAGTCCCCCGCACCCGGCCTGCGGCCGCCGTCAGGCCCCGAGGGGGAGGTCGTCGGGGAGGTTGCCAGCGGCATCGAGGGGCAGGTCATGGGGGGTGCCCACCACCTCCAGGTCGTCCCGCGGCGCGGCCTCGGCGACCAGGGCCGCGGAGCAGCGGGTCTCGGCCAGGTCGAGGGTGGAGCGGGCCCACACCAGTCGGAGCGCCGACGGCGGGCGCAGCCCGGTCATCCCCTGCGCCGTCGCCAGCAGCTCCCGGTCGGTCTCGTGGTCCAGCGGGATCATGGCGCCGGCCACCCGACCGGCGGTGAGCGCGTTGAGCCGGGTGGCCGCCACGTCCATCTGCCGCAGCACCCGGGACCGGGCCAGCTCGGCCAGGCCGATGCCGGCGGCGTTGCCCCGGGTCTCCGGCGTGAGACCCCGCACCGCGATGAGCCGCACCCCGCCGGGACCGTCGGACGCCAGCGGGTGGGCCACAGCCTTGCGACCGACCACGTTCACGTCGAGCCCGGTCCCGCTGATGTCCTTGCCGATCCGATCCAGGAGCAGCAGGTCGATGTCGTCGAACGGGAGCCGCGGCATCCACCGCCGAGCGTCGTCCAGCAGGTCGGGCTCGTCGTCCATCCACCGGTCCGGGGCCAGGACGGCGACCCGAGCGGTGCGCTCGTCGCTGCGCTCGACCAGTGCCACGCCGCACAGGACGCGCGTCGCGGCCAGCACCCTCGGGGCCGCCTCGGCCACCACCGCCTCCCACCCGTGGTCGACGGCGGCGCGGTGGAGGATGGCGGCTCCGTCCTGCTTGCCCAGCCCCAGCAGCAACATCTTCACCAGGCCGCTCTCGTGGCGACCGGTGAACATGGTGTGGGGCTTCACCCGGTTGAGGACCACGACGTGGTCGGCCTCGGCGGCGAGGCGGTCCTGCCAGAGTGGGAACCCCAGCGCCGACCGACCCACCTCCACCACGTCCATGGAGGCCCGCACCGGGCACCCGAGGGCGGCCTCGGTCATGCCGTACCCGGCCAGCACGGCTTCCTGGCCCTCGGCGGTGCCACCCCCGTGGCTGCCCATGGCCGGCACGAGGAAGGGCTCGGCCCTCAGGGTCCGCAGGTGGTCGGCGACGGCGCGCAGGGCGACCACCCCGTCGGTGAGGCCGCGGCTGCCGCCGGTCAGGGCCACCGAGTCGCCGGGGCGGACGCGGGACCCGAGATCGAGGGCGGCGAGGCCGGCGGTGACCTCGCCGGCCACGTCGGCCACGACCGGCCCCCGGGGGCGTTGGCGGACCCGGACGACCCGGGGCAGGTCGCTCACCGCGGGGGCCAGCCGGTCAGAGCACTCCGCACCCTCGAACCGTACCGTCGCCGCCGGGCGGGTCGCCCCGACCTGGTCGCTCACCCGTCGCCGGCTCCCAGCCGGAACAGGCTGCGGAGCGCCACCAGGCCCTCGGGCGGACCGGGCCAGTGGCGGGCGACCACCTCGGGTCCGGCCCGCCGGACCAGGCGGCGCAGCACCAGCGCGACCAGGATCACGTCGTCGGCCCAGCCGATGACCGGGATGAAGTCGGGCACCAGGTCGAGGGGCAGGGCCAGGTAGCCCAGGAGGATCCAGACCGGCCACCGGGCCGAGCGGGGCACGGCCTGGTCCCGGGCCAGGCGTCCCAGCAGGCGCAACGTGTCGGGCAGGAGCCGGACGGCCTGGCGCAGGGTCGCCTCCTCCGGCCGGACCAGGTACAGCGCGCCCATGAGGAGCCCCCACAGGGCCATCAGCCCGGCCGCGACGAGGAGAGCGGTGCGCACCGTCCCAGTGGAGCAGACGGGGCGCTCTCTTCGGAGCCGGGGCCGCGACCGCCCTCTACCCTGACGTCGTCCGCGCCCCGAGGAGATCGCCATGTCCGTCGTCGAGACCGCCCCCACCGCCCAGCACCGGGGTCAGGACGAGCTGCCGTTCGTGGACCTGGGCCCCGAGGGTGAGCTCCAGCTCCTCCAGGTCGACCTGGCCAACGGCGTGTGGGTGATCCGCAACCGCTTCCCGGCCGGGACCACCGTCCAGACCCACAAGCACACCGGCCACGTCTACGCCTTCACCCAGACCGGCAGCTGGCATTACCTGGAGAGGCCGGAGGCGGTGAACACCGCCGGGTCCTACCTGTTCGAGCCGGCCGGGTCGTTGCACACCCTGCACGTGCCCGAGACCAACACCGAGGTGACCGACGTCTGGTTCACGATCCACGGCGCCAACCTGAACCTCGACGCCGACGGCCACGTCGACCTGGTCATCGACGCCCACATGGTGCTGCCGTTCTACCTGGCCCTGTGCGAGGACCAGCACGGCGTGACCGATCCCCCGGTCATCGTCATCGGAGGCTGACCCGCTACTGGGAGGCTCGGGCCGGGTCTCGCTCGTCGGTCTGGTCGCTCGCCTTGGTTGCGCCGTCCGGCGCATCGTCGACCGTCCCGGGGCGCCGGCGGCGGCTCCGGAGGGTGATCACGCCGACCACCACCACGAGGACCAGTGCGATCACGCCCAGGACGGTCACCGGATCGTCCGGCACGAGGCGCTCCTGCAGCCAGGTCTGGATCTCCAGGCCCCGGTCGATGATCGGGTCGCGGCCGTCGCCACCGTTCAGGGTGCGGACCTCGAACCAGCCGTACCAACCCACGTACGCCCCGGCCACGACCAGCAGACCGCCCGACACCCGGGTGATGTAGGGCAGGGCCGAGCGGAGCCGTCCGACCAGGCCCTTGCGGGCCAGGGCCACCGCCACGGTGAGGGCGGTGACGATCGCCCCCATGCCCAGCCCGTAGGCGACGAACACGCTGACGCCGGAGATGAAGCCGCCGGTGCGGAAGGTGGTCGAGGTGACGGCCAGGAACGGGCCGATCGTGCAGGAGAGCGAGGCCACCGCGTAGGAGACCCCGTAGAGGAACATCGAGCCGATCGTCCCGTCGCGGCCGCCCTTGTTCAGCTTGGGGATGCGGAGGGTGAGCTCACGGCCGGCCAGCAGGGCGATGCCCAGGCCGACCAGGGCGATGCCGATCACGATGGTGGCCCACGGGAGGTACTCCTCGACCGAGACGGCCAGGGGCGTGATGATCGAGCCGAAGATGCCGAACACGGCGATGAAGCCGGCCGTCATGGCCGCGCTCACGGCCAGGGCGCGGGGCACGGCGCGGGCGCCGGGCTGGTGCTCCTCGCCGACGAAGGCGGCGAGGTAGGCGGGCAGGAGGGCGAAGCCGCACGGATTGACGGTGGCCGCCATCCCCGCCGCGATGGCCAGGGCGAACGGGCCGTCGATCACCGGTCAGGCCGAGGCCAGCGCCTGCATCCGTTGCACGAGGTCGTCCTCGGGGATCGCTCCGACGACGGTCTCGACCTCTCCGTCGGCGCTGATGAAGGCGAAGGCGGGCTGGGCGGCCACGCCGTACTCGGACCAGATGCTGCCGTCCTCGTCGACCACATGGGTGAGGCCGTCGGTGCCGGTGTCGGACACGAAGTCCTCCATCTCGGGGACCTCGCCCCGCCCGGCCACGCCCAGGAGGGTGACGTCATCGCCCAGCTCGCCGGCGGCCTCCACCACGCCGGACGCCTCGGCCCGACAGATCGTGCACCACGGGGCCCAGAACCACAGGACGGTCGGCTGGCCCGCGAACGACGCCGAGTCGAGGTCGGCCCCGGCCAGGGTGGCGGCGGTGAAGGCAGGGGGACCGCCGTCAGCGGAGGTGGCGCCGCCAGCGGCGTCGCTGCCACCGCCGTCGGAGCTGCCCCCGCAGGCAGCCACCAGGAAGGCGAGCGCGGCGAGCGCGACGAGCAGGCGATGTCGAGTCGTGACCATGTGCCGAGAACCCTGGCACACCCTGCACCATTC
>JBBSME010000165.1:0-5344 GCA_038233335.1 Acidimicrobiales bacterium
GGCCTGCGCGTCGAAGTCGTAGCGCCGGGTGGCCTTCACGATCTGGGCCACCGTGGCGCTCACGGCCAGCTCGCACACCACGGCATCGAACCGGGCCGGGGTGTAGCGGGCGACGGTGGCCGCCTGATCCATCGACAACCGACCCTCGGTGAAGGCGGCCATCGTCACCGGCAGCTCCCCGGCCCGCCGGGCCAACGCCACCACCCGGGCTGCGGTGGTCCGGGTGACCCCGGCCCGCCACATCACCCACTGGGCCGGGCTGTGGAGCCTCCATCCGTGCCAGAACCCCTCGTCCAGCGCCTCCGCCGTCAACCCCACCAGGGCGGCATCGGCCGCATTGCGCACGCCGGCCACCGACGCCACCCGCTCCTCGAACACGCGATGACGACGAGCCTGCTCCTCCGCTTCTTCGAGCTGTGGGTTCGCCATCGCCATGCCTCCACAGTACGGAGGGGGTACGACAGTCAGATTCGGGCGCGGGGCACGCCGATGCTCGCCGAGCTCGGGATCGATCCGGGTCCCGTGGGCTGGCTGTTCCCCCAGTTCTCCCCCGATGCAGGCCCGCAGGACCAGCCGAGATCCAGGCTGGATGTCGGGCAGCGCCACAGCATCGGGATCCGGGCCGCGTCGGGTCGGGCACCGGCTCCGGTACCGTCGACGGCTCACGTCGGGCCGCGATAGGGAGCAGGACGACCATGGCCACGGGCATCGATCGGGACCACCGCAACGACGGGATCCGCCCCCAGGACGACCTGTTCCGCCACGTCAACGGGACCTGGCTGGAGGAGGCCGAGATCCCCGACGACCGGGCCACCGACGGCGCCTTCCACCACCTGCGCGACCAGTCCGAGCAGCACCTGCGCGATCTGCTCGACCGGCTGGCCGAGGGGGACCACGCGCCCGGCTCCGAGGCCCAGCAGGTCGGTGACCTCTACGCCAGCTTCATGGACGAGGGACGCGTCGAGGAGCTCGACATCAGCCCCTTGGCCGACGACCTCGTCGCCGTCGACGCGGTGGCCAGCACCTCCGATCTGGCCCGACTTCTGGGGGCCCTGGCCCGCGTCGGGGTGCCGGGTCCGTTCGGGCCGGCCGTGTTCGCCGATGCCCGCCGGTCCGATCGCTACGCCCTCTACCTGGCCCAGGCCGGCCTCGGCCTCCCCGATGAGGCCTACTACCGCGAGGACGACTTCGCCCCCGTGCGGGAGGAGTACGAGGCCCACGTGGCCGCCATGCTCGCCCTCACCGGAACGCCCGACGCCGAGGCCACCGACGCCGCGGCGCGGGTGATGGCCCTGGAGACCCGCTTGGCCAGCCACCACTGGGACCAGGTCGCCGACCGCGACGCCGAAGCCACCTACAACCTCTACGAGAGGGCGGGGCTCGAGGAGCTGGTGCCCGGGTTCGACTGGGACGCCTGGCTCGAGGGCTTGGACGCCCCCGCGGGCCTTCTCGACCGGGTGGTGGCCCGCGAGCCCAGCTACCTCACCGGCCTGTCCGCAGCCCTGACCGAGGTGCCGCTGGCGGACTGGAAGACCTGGCTGCGGTGGCACGTCGTGCACGACGCGGCCCCGGCCCTCAGCGGTCGCTTCGTCGAGGAGAGCTTTGCGTTCTACGGGCGCACCCTCACCGGCGCCCAGGAGCTGCGGGCCCGGTGGAAGCGTGGGGTGGGAGCGGTCGAGGCCGCCCTGGGCGAGGCCATGGGCAAGCTGTACGTGGCCGAGCACTTCCCCCCGGACGCCAAGGCTCGGATGCTCGACCTGGTCGACACCCTCATCGAGGCCTACCGGCGCAGCATCTCGGACCTGGACTGGATGACCGAGGCGACCAAGGCGCGTGCGCTGGCGAAGCTCGAGCAGTTCACGCCCAAGGTCGGCTACCCGGACGTCTGGCGGGACTACTCGAGGCTCGAGATCCGCCCTGGCGACCTGGTCGGCAACCTGCGACGGGCGGCCTCGCACGAGACCGACCGCCAGCTGGGCCGGGTGGGCGGGCCGGTGGACCGCGACGAGTGGTTCATGAGCCCGCAGACGGTGAACGCCTACTACAACCCGCTGATGAACGAGATCGTCTTTCCGGCCGCGATCCTCCAGCCACCGTTCTTCGACCCCGAGGCCGACCTGGCCGTCAACTACGGCGCCATCGGGGCAGTGATCGGCCACGAGATCGGCCACGGCTTCGACGACCAGGGCTCGCGCTACGACGGCGACGGCAACCTCAACGACTGGTGGACCGACGACGACCGGTCCGCCTTCGAGGAGCGCACCCAGGCGTTGATCGGCCAGTACGACGAACTCGAGCCCGCGCAGGCCCCCGGCCACTCCGTCAACGGTGCCTTCACGGTGGGGGAGAACATCGGCGACCTGGGCGGGCTCACCATCGCCCACGCCGCCTACCGGATCGCGCTGGACGGGGCCACCCCACCGGAGGCCGACGGCCTTGACGGCCCGCAGCGGTTCTTCTGGGCCTGGGCCCAGGCCTGGCGGACCAAGTCCCGCGACGAGGAGGTGGTGCGGCTGCTGGCCATCGACCCGCACTCGCCCCCGGAGTTCCGCTGCAACGCGGTGGTCCGCAACCTCGACGGCTTCCACCAGGCCTTCGAGCTCAGCCCCGACGACGACCTCTGGCTCGACCCCGAGGAGCGCGTCGCCATCTGGTGAGAGCGATTTGGTGAGGCTCGCCACCCCCGAGCTGGGCTGAGGTCTGGTCGCTCAGACAGCCAGATCCCAGCCCGATTCGGAGGGGTCAGTCGGCGGTGGGGAGGAAGCTGCCGTGGAAGCCCGACGGAACCCGCCGGGGGAGGTGGACCCGGGCCACCTCGTCGAGGGTCTCCGCGTCGAGCACGACCACCGCGCTCTCGTCGCGACCGCGGTCGTGGACCCAGCTCATCAGCCAGCCCGCATCCTCGTCGGTGCGGTCGGGGTCGGCCGCGAACACGGCCTCGCCCGACCGGGTGTCGGCCCCGAAGGCGGCGGTCGTCGCGGTGCCGGTTCGGAGGTCGTGCTTGGTGACGCCGTCGAACTCGACCTCATCGTCGCCCCAGGCGCGGGTGTGGCCGGTGTAGCCGTAGCGGGCGTCGAGGCCCGCTCTGCGATCGTCGATGCGGGGGAAGTCGGTGGGCCGGTCGTCGAGGGGCTCGTCGGACACGGTCCCGGACGCGGGGTCGATGCGCCAGCGGTGCAGCGTGGGGGGAGGGGCGTCGGGCGCCTCCTCGCCGAAGGCCACGTTGAGCCGGTCGGACCGGCACCCCTCGGCCACGATGGCGTCGCCGTCGTCGTGACCGTTCAGGAAGTGGAAGGCCCAGAAGGGGTCGACGTCGATCCAGGTGGTCGTGTCGCCCGGTGCGCCCCGGTCCAGCACCCCGATGCGGGCGCCCCGCTCCGGCGCCCACCGGATCCCCTCGCCCCCGGCCAGGAGGGCGTCGAGCTCGAAGGCGGCGGGGAGATCGAAGATCACCACCCGGGTGGCGGTGACCACGAAGTCGTGCATCATCACCGGCGCCGGCAGCTCGACCTCGGTGGTCCAGGTCAGGTGCCCGGCGGCGTCGGCGGAGTGGACGCGCAGGTGGGGCGGGAACGGCGAGTAGCCGAAGAACACCATCTCCCCGGTGACCGGGTCGACCTTGGGATGGGCCGTCATGGGGCCCCGCAGCGCGCCGCCGAAGTCGTGCTCGCCGATGGTCGAGAGGTCCGGCGCCAGCTCAGTGGGCGGGGCCGCCTCCAGCAGAGCGAGGATGCGTCCGGCGTGGCCGACCACGTGGGTGTTGGCCGTGTTCTTGAGCGGGCCCACGGTGGCCAGCACGTTGGCGGGAGGCAGCTGGAAGCTGCTCAGGCCGCCGAACAGGGCCTGGCCGGCGGCCCGCTCGGCCTCCAGGCCGGCGCTGGCGACCCAGCGGTTCGCGTAGCGGGCGCCGCCCTCGCCGTCGAGCCACAGGCCGTGCACCATCCCATCGCCGTCGAAGATGTGGTAGCGGCCGAGGGGTGGGAAGGCCGGGTTGGGTCCGTTGCGGAGGTAGGCGCCCCGCAGCCCGGCCGGCAGGTGGCCGGTGACGGCGAGGCCGTCGACCTCGAGCTCGTCGTGGACCGGGGCGTACTGGCCCTGCAGCCACGGGCTCGACTGGGGTGCGGCATCGGCATTGGCGAGCGACATGGGGGCACGGTACCGCAGTGCACCGCGTTGTGAACAGCGTTCACCACGACCGTGAGGTCGGCCTTCGGGAGCGGGTCGCCGGTACGCTCCGACGATGGCCCTGCCCTCCGAACGTGCCGTCCTCACCCGGGACGCGATCGTGGCCGCGGCCCGGGAGGTGATCGCCACCTCGGGGTTGGAGGCGCTGTCGCTGCGGCGGCTGGCCACCGGGCTGGGGGTCACCGCCCCCGCGCTCTACGCCCACGTCACCGACAAGGAGGACCTGCTGCGGGCCCTGGCCACGGCCGAGTTCGACGCACTGGTGGCCCGGTTCGCGGCGGTCGACGAGGATGATCCTGTCGCCCGCATCCGGGCCCACGGGCGGGCCTACGTGGCCCACGCCCGGGAGAGCCCCGAGCTGTTCCACGTGATGTTCCTGTTCCCGCCCGACCTGGGCGCGGCCGACCTGCCCGAAGGCAGGGAGCTCCCCGGGGCCACCCAGGCCTTCGCCGCCGCCTTCGGCGCGGTCGAGGACGCGGCCGCGTCTGGCGCCCTCGCCATCGACGATCCGCTGCTGGCGGCGCTCACCCTGTGGAGCGCCATGCACGGGGTGGCCACCGTGCTCCAGCTGGGCCTCGACCTCCCGTCCGAGGTGGAGGATGCCCTGATCGACGAGGTCACCGACCGAATCCTCGCCGGCTACCGCCCCTCGGTCTGAGCGGTCCAGGGCGCCGCGGGCGCCTCCCGGCCGTCACCTCCCGACGCGGGGTCAGCCCGCCGATCGACGCATCGCCCGGGCCATGCGGACGAACCGGGCCATCACCCCGGGGATGCCGCGCGGGGCGGCGAGGCTGACCACGGTGAGCCGGCCGTGGCCGAGGTGGCGTCGTGAGCGCCGAGATCGAGACGTCGCGGGTCGACGCGGCCCCATCCGGGGCCGACCTGCTGGTGGTGGGCGACCTCACCGTGCGCCACGGGGGTCTGGTCGCCGTGGACGGTGGGCACCCCGGCCGAGGTGCGGGCCGATCCCGCCGTCATCGCTGCCTACCTCGGCCATCACGGGAGCCCGACGTGACCGCCGCCGCCGTGCCTCGCCACCCCTCGCCCTCGCGTACTTGCGGCAGCCATCCAGCAAGACCGTTGACAACTGCCGCAAGTACGCGTCCTGCTGCTGCCGATCTCCGTGCCGCTCGTACCTGCGGCACTCATCCAGCAAGAC
>JBBSME010000166.1:0-5330 GCA_038233335.1 Acidimicrobiales bacterium
AGATGTCGCCCCGGATGCCCTCGTCCCGCAGCCGGGCCTCGGCGCTGCCGAGGAGCTGCTCCAGGATGCGCTCGCCGGCCTTGTCGTGGACGACCACCTCGTGGACCGAGTCGCACTCGGGCGTGGCGTACTCGGGGTGGCTGCCCACGTCGAGGTAGAGGCGCGCCCCGTTGGCGAGGAAGACGTTGGAGGAGCGCCCCCACGACACGACCCGCCGGAAGAGGTAGCGGGCCACCTCGTCGGGGCTGAGCCGCCGCTGGCCCCGGGAGACGCACGTGACCCCGTACTCGTTCTCGAGCCCGTAGATGCGCTTCTCCACGCGCCGCACCCTCCCGGCGTCCGCTCGCCCACCCCCGGCATGACGCCGGGTCGACGGTCCGGTCAGTCGGTGCCGTCGCCGTCGTCGGGATCGACCTCGTCGGCCGGGGCGCCGGCGGCATCGGGTCCGGGGGCATCGGTGGCGGCGCGGTCGGCCTCGGGCGTCGATGCGCCGGGGTCCGCAGGCTCACCCACGGCGTCGGCGATCTCCGCATCGGTGAGGCGGCGGAAGCTACGGCGGCCGTTGCCCCGGTCGAGCACTGCGACCTCGACCTCGGAGGCCCCCAGCGTGCGATCGGGTCCGGCCAGCGCCGCCACCGCCGCGGCCAGGGCGTCGGCCACCGGTGCGTCGGTGGAGTGGGCCTCCTCGAACCGCCCGGCGATGGCCTCGGCGTCGCCACCCAGCACGGCGCGGGCCGGCTCGTCGATGACGGTGCCGTCGTAGAGGATGTGGAACAGCTGGTCCCGGCCACCGTCGCTCGCCTCGCCGGCCCCCTCGGCCACCAGGATCTCGACCTCCAGCGGCTTCATCTCGTGGGTGAAGACCTGGCCGAGGGACTGGGCGTAGGCGTTGGCCAGGCTGCGGGCGTCGACGTCCTCCCGGCTGTAGGAGTAGCCCTTGAGATCCGCGTGGCGGACGCCGGCGACTCGGAGCTGGTCGAACTCGTTGTAGCGACCCACGCCCGCGAAGGCGATCCGATCGTAGATCTCGCTGATCTTGCGCAGGGTGGCCGACGGGTTCTCGGCGCACAGCAGGATGCCGTCGGCGCAGAGGGCGGCGATGAGGCTGCGGCCCCGGGCGATCCCCTTGCGGGCATAGTCGGCCCGGTCCTTCATGACCTGCTCGGGAGCGACGTAGAAGGGCATGCCCATCACTGGTCCTCCAGACGTGTCGTGGCGACCTGCGGCCGATCAGCCGTCCAAGAGGACCAGTGATGGCCAGATGCTGCGCATCCGGAGAGCCCGTGCCTCCGGGTTCGCTCGCTGCGCTCGCTCACAACGAACCTCCTGCGCCGGTGGCGCCCCGGGAGAACCGGTCGGACTCCAGCAGCTCCTCGAAGCGGGTGGCCATCTCCTCGTCCTCGACCCGCTGGTAGCCGTCGCCGCTGATGGTGGCGATGACGGGCCAGATGCCGCGGCGGGCGTCGGGCCCGCCGGTGGCGCTGTCCTCGTCGGCCGCCGTCCACAGGGCCTTCAGGGCCAGGTCGACCACGTCGCTGCGGTCGAGGTCGCGGCGGAAGCCCAGCTTCACGACCGTGCCGGCGTGGAGCATCCCCGAGCCGGACGCGGCGAAGTCCTGCTCCTCGTAGCGGCCACCGGTGACGTCGTACTGGAAGAGCCGGCCGGTGCCGCGGGTGAGGTCGTACCCGGCGAAGAGGGGGACGACGGCCAGCCCCTGCATGGCGGCCGGGAGGTGGTTCCGCACCATCTGGCTGAGCTGGTTGGCCTTGCCCTCCAGCGACAGGTGCGAGCCCTCGACCTTCTCGTAGTGCTCCAGCTGGAGCTGGAACAGGGTCACCATCTCCACCGCCGGGCCGGCGGCGCCGGCGATGGCCACGCCGGAGAAGCGGTCGGCCGGGAAGACCTTCTCGATCGTCCTGTGGCTGATGAGGTTACCGGAGGTGGCCCGGCGGTCCCGGGCCATGACCACGCCGTCGGCGTAGCGGACCGCGACCACGGTGGTGCCGTGGGGCGGGAGCATCTCGGGCGCCACCGCACCGGTGGGCGCCTCGGGGGCCAGGCCGATCCGCCGCACCAGCCCGGCGAAGTCGGGGCCGGGGTCGTCGTGCGGGGTGAACTGCGGCAGCGTCACGGCGCCGACCCTAGCGGCGCTCCTCGACCGCCCCGCCCCGCCGAAGCGCTCCGGAACCCGGTCACCGCTCCCAGCCCATCGGTGCACGTCATGGCACCTTGTGCGTTTCCGAACGGTGACGACCGGGTACTGGAGGCGCCGTGCCGGGATCGCTGAACGAGTACTTCCTGCAGGACGTGCTGCCCGACGGCGAGACCCTGGAGGAGACCATCTCCCCGGCGGGATCGCCCACGGGGACGACGACCACGACGACCATCCCCGGCGGCGGGTAGGGGCCGCTCGGCATGGACCTCGAAGGGATCCTCGGCGGCCTCGTCATCGCGCTGGTCGGGGGGGTGGCGACTCGGGAGGGGTGGCTCACCCTTCGAGGCCGGGAGTACCGCGACCCGGGCACATCGGGTCCGACGGTCAGGTGCACCCCCTCGACCGCTTGGCCGCGCAGCAGGGGGACGTCGACCTGGGGCCGGCCCCCACCCGCCCCCCATGGGCTCGGGGTGACCCAGGCTGGGCCACCCCGACCACCACCCCACCTCGCCCTCCACGCCGGGACTGGCCGAGCGACCCCTGGGCGGACGACGACGGGTGGTGACCGAGCGCGTGCCACGGGCCCGACTGTCGGTCCCCAACGGGTGGACGAAACGTGGAGGACGACCCCACCACCGTCGACCTGCTGTGTGCCTACGAGCTCGTCGGCGTCGACCTCACCTGCGCCGCACGCCACCTCGTGGGACCTGACGGCGTGGTCTTCGTCGCCACCGGAACCACCAGCGACATCCTGTGGCCCCGACGTCGACCCGCCCTCGACGCCGTGCTGGCCTCGGTGGAGGTCGAGTGGTGATGGATCCGCACTCCGTCCCCCGGCTCAGTCCCCACCTGCTCGATCAGCTGCGCCTCTTCGCCCGGGACCGCTCGCAGGTCGGCGCCCATCCGCGTTCCGACGTCGGTCGGCTGGTGCGATCTCCTCGCGGGCAGGCTGACCGCCTACTGGCCGCCCTTCTGGACGTAGGACCGGACGAAGTCCTCGGCGTTGGTCTCGAGCACGTCGTCGATCTCGTCGAGGAGATCATCGATGTCGGCCTTGATCTCCTCGCCGCGCTCGTTGGTCTGGGGCGCATCGGTGACCTCTTCGGTCTCCCTCTGAGGGGCGGTGCGCTTCTTCTGCTCCCGTTCAGCCATGTCGCTCTCCGTGCGGTCGACTCACCCCGGTCATCCTGAGAGCCGGGCGACCAGCTCGGCCGGGGTTGAGCACTCGTCCAACAACCTACCGACATGAGCCTCGGTCCCACGGGAGGGTTCCATCATCGGCACCCTGCGTAGCGGTTCCTGGCCCACGTCGAACACCAGCGAGTCCCAGTTGGCGGCCACGATGCTGGACGCGAACTTCTCCAGGCACCGCCCCCGGAAGTAGGCCCGGGTGTCGGTCGGAGGGTGGGTGACGGCCGCGTCGACCTCGGCGTCGTCGGTCACCCGCTCCAGGCCAGCCCGGCGGGCCAGGCTCTTGTCGGGCCGTAGGTCGTGGTACTGCAGGGCCAGAGCCGCGACCCGGTCGCCGGCCCAGTCGGTGTCGTGGCGTTGGACCCAGCCCTCGATGAGACGGCGCTTGGCCACCCAGTCGACCTGTCCGGCCACCGACGCCGGATCGGCCTCCAGACCCGTCAGCACCTGCTCCCAACGGCGCAGCACCTCGGCGCCCACGTCGGTGCCGACTGCCTCCAGGCCCCGGTCCTCGGCCCACTTCTTGGCCCGGTCGAGCAGCTCGAACTGGACCTCGAGGGCGGTCATGGTGACCCCCTCGGTCGTCTCGACCGTGGCCGCCAGGCTCGGGTCGTGGGACACGGTCCGCACCGCGCTCACGGGGTTGCGGATGGCGAGGCTCTCGTCGAGCGCCTCGTCCTCGACCATGGCCAGGATGATGGCGGTGGTACCCACCTTGAGGAAGGTGGCCACCTCGGCCAGGTTGGCGTCGCCGGCGATGACGTGGAGGCGCCGGTAGCGCTGCGCGTCGGCGTGGGGCTCGTCCCGGGTGTTGACGATGGGGCGCTTGAGGGTGGTCTCCAGCCCGACTTCAGCCTCGAAGAAGTCGGCCCGCTGGCTCAGCTGGTAGGGCACCTGGTCGCGGCTGACCCCGGGGGCCTCGGTGCCGACCTTGCCCGACCCGCTGAACACCTGGCGGGTGACGAAGTGGGTGGTGGCGGCGGTGACGATCCGGCCGAAGGGCACGGCCCGGTCCATGAGGTAGTTCTCGTGGCAGCCGTAGGAGTTGCCCTTGCCGTCCGAGTTGTTCTTGTGGATCACGATCTCCTGGCCCGGAGGCAGGAGCTGGGCCGCCGAGGCCATGGCCCGCTGCACGATCACCTCGGCGGCCCGGTCGAAGACCAGGACCGAGCGAGCGTCGGCGCACTCGGGGGTGGAGATCTCGGGGTGGGCGTGGTCGACGTAGAACCGAGCCCCGTTGGTGAGCACCGCGTTGACCAGGTGGGTCTCGACGTCGGGTGGGGCCGCGTCGGCCGGCGCCGCGCCGCGGGCATCGCGGCCGGGGGACTCGTCCTCGAAGTCCCAGCCCACCGACGGGCTGCCCGAGGCGGCGGTGACGGTGAGGCCCGACACGTAGGCGTTGATCAGCAGGCTGGACGCGGTGACGGGGTTGGACTCGGCCACCCCGCGGTGGACGATCCCGTACTCCGTCTCGATCCCACAGATCTTGCCGATCGCCACGACGAGACCCTACCGCTGCCCACCTCCGCCCCATCGGGCACTCCCGCTGCGCCCCGCAGCCCCCCACAGCGAACGGTGACCGCCTGAGAGGCGAGCTCATCTTGACGGGTGGGCGCCGGCGCAGCCGCTGGGGGCGTGGGGGCCTCCCCCACACGAAGCGGGGCGGCGGCGAGGCACGAGCCGTCACCCGCTGGGAAGACCTCAGTGCGAGCGCAGCGAGCCCGGCTGGTTCGTCGGAACGGAGCGAGCGCAGCGAGCGAGTGACGACGAGATCAAAGATACTGGCCGGTGGTGACGCGCTCGATGGAGCGTCCGCCGGAAAGCGCGCCCGCGCCCTCGTCCTCGTCGTGGGTGACGATGGTGCGGACGTAGACGATGCGCTCGCCCTTCTTGCCCGAGATCTTGGCCCAGTCGTCGGGGTTGGTGGTGTTGGGCAGGTCCTCGTGCTCCTTGTACTCCTGGTGGATGGAGGCGATGAGGTCCT
>JBBSME010000167.1:0-5204 GCA_038233335.1 Acidimicrobiales bacterium
CTCACCGGCGAGATCACCGGTCTCGGCGTCACCCGCATCCTCGACGCCGTCCGCATCGTCGACCCCTCGATCCGCTTCTACCAGGCGTCGTCGTCGGAGATGTTCGGCAAGGTGGTCGAGGTCCCCCAGTCCGAGGACACCCCCTTCTCCCCCCGCTCTCCCTACGGCGTGGCCAAGGTCTACGGCCACTGGATGACGGTCAACTACCGCGAGTCGTATGATCTCCATGCATCTAGTGGCATCTTGTTCAACCACGAAAGTCCGCGACGGGGCCTGGAGTTCGTCACCCGGAAGATCACCCACGCCGCGGCCCGCATCAAACTGGGTCAGCAGGACGAGCTCCGCCTGGGCAACCTCGACGCCCAGCGCGACTGGGGCTTCGCCGGCGACTACGTCGACGCCATGTGGCGGATGCTCCAGCAGGACAAACCCGACGACTACGTGGTCGCCACCGGCGAGACCCACCCGGTCCGGGAGTTCTGCGAGCTGGCCTTCGGACACCTGGACCTGGACTACCAGGAGTACGTCAAGATCGACGAGAAGTTCTTCCGGCCCGCCGAGGTCGACCTCCTGGTCGGCACACCGGCCAAGGCCAAGAAGGTCCTCGACTGGGAGCCCAAGACATCCTTCGCCGAGCTGGTGCGGATGATGGTCGACGGCGACATGGCCCTGCTCTCGGGCAAGCTCAACTCCATCAGCTGACCCTGGGTCGTGCAGTGGTCACCTGATCCCGTACGGGTGCGACGCAGACGCACATGACCGAGCGCGTCGGCATCCGCCGGCTCCAACAGCACGCCTCGGCCATCATTCTTGGTACAGGAGTGCCAGGGATTCTCGGTCGTCGGTACCAAGAAGCGGTTGGTTGCCTCCCGATCACGGCGACACCCGAATGGCGCTCAGGTCGGTTCGTCGAGGGTGAAGCTCAGGAGTCGGGGATCGCTGCCCCCGTCCCAGCACGGGGAGAACACCCGGTCGGAGTGGAGCTCGACCAGCTGTCCGGGCCGCCCGGTGAGGTCGACGGTGGCCCGGGGCTCGTCGCGGGTGAGGGTGACCGAGCCACCCACCACCCCGCCGGCCACGACCCGCACCGTCTGGACCTGGCCGGGCGCCAGGTCGACGGTGGCCACCTCCAGGGCGTGGGGGCCGGCGCCGTCCAGACGGACCAGGATGCGCGGCCCGCACCAGCGGAACCGGCTGCCGTCGGGGCGGTCCTCCAGGAACAGCGCGCCCTCCAGCGGCGTCCATCCGGCGCGCACCTGGTCGACGTTGCGGGGCTCCAGACCGAGGCGCTCGATCCCCGCCGCGGTGGGCGACGCCACGAAGATGTTGATGTTGTCGGCCCGGGTCAGCTCCCAGGTCAACGGGTTCACGCCGTCGACGTGCTGGGGGAACAGCCCGTTCACCGGGCGCAGGAAGCTCACGTAGGGCAGGCCGGCCAGCTCCAGCATGTCGATGAGCTGGGTCCGGGTGTAGGGCCGCTCGATCGTCTGGTAGCGGTCCATGATCTCGACGTTCTGGACATCCCACTCCGACCCGATCGGCGGGGCGGCCGCCTCGATCACGGCCACGATGCCGTCGTCGGCCAGGTCGGCCGCCGTGTTGCGCAGCGCCGCCACCGGGTTGAAGAAGTGGTGGAGGGTGGACTCGAACAGGGCCAGGCGGGCCTTGCGCCCCAGGGCCAGGGGCTCGGCCTCGATGTCGTGGACCCGGAGGTCGTAGCGGAAGGGAGCGCCGATGTAGGGCGGGTAGGGGTCGGTCTGCATGCGCCGCTCGGCGATGTCGAGCAGCTCGACAGAGATGTCGAGGCCCACCACCTCGTGGCCCAGCTTGGCCAGCCACTGGATGGTCCACCCGGGGCCGCAGCCCACGTCGATGACCAGGTCGCCCGGCGCCAGCTTGGCCGTGTGGACGACGTCGAGGAACTGGAACACGTCGACCCAGAACGGCCCGTAGTCCGGGCCTCCCTGGAACGGCTTGGTGAAGTGGAACAGCTCGGTGGCCTTGCCCCCGTCCTGCACCACCTCCCGCAGGTAGGTGACCGCTCCCTCCTTCCAATCCACGCCTTCAGGCAGACGGGCGTTGATCTCCTGGAGAAGCTCGGCTTCGGTACGGACCATCCGCCGACACTACCCAGGGCGCCCGGGGCCGACCGATAGGGTCGCCTCGATGATCTGCCTCCTGGCCGGCGGCGTCGGTGCCGCCCGCCTCCTGACCGGCCTGGTGCGCGTGGTCGACCCGGCCGAGATCACCGTGGTGGCCAACGTGGGCGACGACGTCGAGCTCCACGGCCTGCACATCTCGCCGGACCTCGACACGATCACCTACACCCTCGCCGACCAGGTCGATCCCGACCGGGGCTGGGGCCTGCGCGACGAGTCCTGGCAGGCCATGGAGATGGTGGGCCGCTACGGCGGCATCGACTGGTTCAACCTGGGCGACCGCGACCTGGGCACCCACCTGTACCGCACGCAGCGGTTGTCCGAGGGCGCGCCGCTGTCGGAGGTGACCGGCGAGATCACCCGGGCCTGGGACCTCGGGTTCCGGCTGCTGCCCGTCACCGACGACCCCCTCCGCACCCGGGTGACGGTGGTGGACCCCGACGGCGAGCGGGAGGTGGGGTTCCAGGAGTGGTTCGTGCAGCGTCGCCACGCCGTTCCCGTCACCGCCATCCGCATGGTCGGGGCCGACACCGCCCGCCCCGCCCCCGGGGTGGTCGACGCCCTGGCCGAGGCCGACGCCATCCTGCTCGCGCCCTCCAACCCGCTGGTGTCCATCGCCCCGCTCCTGGCCGTGCCAGGCGTGGCCGATGCGGTGCGGGCCCGACGGGACGCCACCGTGGCCGTGTCGCCGCTGGTGGCCGGGGCGGCGCTCAAGGGCCCCGCCGACCGCCTCATGGTCGACCTGGGCCACGAGGCCTCGGTCGGCGGCGTGGCCCGCCTCTACCGGGACCTGGCCGCCACCCTGGTCATCGACGAGGCCGACGCCGCCCACGGCCCGCCCGTGGAAGTCGAGGGCATGGCCCCGGTGGTGACTGACACGATCATGCGCACGCCCGATGTGGCCGCCGCCTTGGCTCGCACCATGCTCGCCTGCGCCGGCGTGGAGGCCTGACACCGTGACCCGCCGGTCCTCGACGAACTTTGAGCGGAAGTGCGCCACATGCGGCGCACATCGCTCAAAGCTGGGTGGGTCCGGGTGACCGCAGCAGGGGAGGAGGCCCGGCCGACCCCGGCGCGGCTGGAGGTGTGGGGCGTGACCGGTCTGCCCGAGGTGGGCCGGGCCGCCGACGTGGCCGGGCTCATCGCCGATGCGGTGGCGGCCCAGGGGGATTCGCTGCACGATCGCGACGTCGTGGTCGTCACCCAGAAGATCGTCTCCAAGGCCGAGGGAGCGATGGTCGAGGTCGACCCCACCGATCCCCGGGGCCACCGAACCGTCGTGGAGTCGGAGTCGGTGCGGGTGCTGCGCCGCCGGGGCGACCTGACCATCACCGAGACCCGCCAAGGGTTCGTCTGCGCCAACGCCGGGGTCGACCTGTCCAACGTCGAGGCGGGCTGGGCCGCTCTGCTCCCCGAGGACTCCGACCGCTCGGCCCGCCGCCTCCGCGACGGCCTGCGGGCCCGCACCGGCGCGGAGGTGGGTGTGGTGGTGTCCGACACCTTCGGCCGCGCGTGGCGCCGCGGGCTCACCGACGTGGCCATCGGCTGTGCCGGCCTGGCGGCCCTGGTCGACCTCCGGGGCTCGTCGGACTCGCTGGGCCGGGAGCTCCACGCCACCGAGGTCGCCCTGGTCGACGAGCTGGCCGGGGCGGCGGAGCTGGTCATGGGGAAGGCCGACCGGGTGCCCGTCGCCGTGGTGCGGGGCGGCCCCGACTGGTGGTTCCGGCGGGGCAACGTCCGCGAGGAGCTGGTCCGCCCCCCCGCCGAGGACCTGTTCCGCTGATCACCCTTGTTCTCGCGACGATTCCGACACACGTACGTGTCGAAATCGACGCGGGAACCGTCGTCAGCCGGGGCGGGGCGACCGGTCGTCCACCAAGCGGGCGTGGGCGTCGTCGTCCCAGCCGGCGAAGAAGGCCGACAGCACCTCTTCGGCGTGGTCGAAGGACCGGGCTGCGAACAGGAGGGGCTGGTACTGGGTGATGTCGTAGTCGGTGGTGGCCATGACCGCGAGGTCGAGGTCGCGGACCTCGGCGTCGCGGAAGCACTGGATCTCGCCGTAGGACGACAGCAGACCCGCGCCGTAGGTCCTCAGCTCGTCGTCCTCCCAGAGGACCCCGAACTCGAGGCTGAACCAGAACACCCGGCTGAAGGCCTCCAGGGTGGCGTCGGACTCGCTGCGGCGGGCGGCCTGGCCCGCCAGCTCGTAGAGCGCGGCGAACCGGGGGTCGGCCAGGGCGTTGGCGTGACCCACCAGCTCGTGCACCACATCGGGCTCCGGTGTGTAGAACGGCACCGAGTGGTGGCGGATGTACTGGGTCGAGCAGAACCGGCGCTCGGCCAGTGAGCCGTAGAAGGTGCGGGTCGGGACCAGGCCGGGGACGGGGGTGATGGCCCACCCGGTCAGCGATCCGAGCCGGGCCGACACCTCGCCCAGCTGGGGCACCCGGTCCCGCGGGAGGTCGAGGCGGCGGGTGCCGTCCCGGTACGGGGCGACGGCGTAAGCGTCGTGGAGCTGGCCCAGCTCCCGCGAGACCGTGGCCCAGAGGGCGTCCTCCTCGGGGGCGTAGTCGACCTCGGGGATCCGGTCACCGGGCCGGTGGGCCTCACCCACCGCGGCGATGGCCGCCCGGCGCTGGCGGTAGGCCAGGTCCGAGACGCCGGGGTGGTCGTCGGGGAGGGAGAGGGGTGTCGTCGTGTCGGTCTGGGTGTCCATCGGTCCTCCAGGCATCGTGGGTCCAGTGTCCCCCGCCGAGCACCCGAGATCCATCCAGGCGGGTCCACACCGGACGATCTGCTCTGATCACGTTCGATCCAAGTACCATCGTCCACGTCCGACCCCCGGAGGCCGACCGTGGAGACCCCCCACCCACCGCTCGACGACGTCGACCGGCGCCTCGTCACCCTGCTCCAGGACGATGCCCGGATGTCGGTCAAGGAGCTGGCGACGCGGGCCCGGATCGGCCGGGCCACCGCGTACAGCCGCCTCGACAGCCTGCGCCAGCGGGGCGTGATCACCGCCTTCCGGGCCGAGGTCGACCCCGC
>JBBSME010000168.1:0-5193 GCA_038233335.1 Acidimicrobiales bacterium
ATGTTCGGGAGCGTGGTGGTGCCGATCAAGGCGCTGGTGCTCAACCTGCTCAGCCTCACCGCCACCTTCGGGGCCATGGTGTGGGTGTTCCAGGACGGCCACCTGTCCGGCGTCTTGGACTTCACAGCCACCGGCAGCCTCGACTCCACGACCCCGGTGCTCATGTTCTGCGTCGCCTTCGGCCTCTCGATGGACTACGAGGTGTTCCTCCTGTCCCGCATCAAGGAGGAACACGATGCGGGACGTGACAACATCTCGGCTGTGGCCATCGGACTCGAGCGAACGGGACGCATCGTCACCGCGGCGGCGCTCCTCATCGCGGTCGTGTTCCTCGCCTTCGCGACCAGCAACGTGAGCTTCATCAAGCTCTTCGGCCTCGGTCTGGCCCTGGCCGTCCTGATGGACGCCTTCGTCATCCGGGGCACGCTCGTCCCCGCGTTCATGCGCCTGGCCGGCGAGGCCAACTGGTGGGCTCCGGCGTGGATGCGTCGGATCCACGACCGGATCGGCATCAGCGAGTCGGTGGACCTCGACGCCGACCCGGAGGCCGGGGCGAACCCCGACCTCTCGGGCGAAGGGTCGGGAGGGGCCGACGACGCGGCCCGACCCCTCGAGGTGGGATGACCGCGCCGCACCGACCACGATCTCGTCGCGGCGAGGGCGCGCTGCTGCGGGCCGAGATCCTCGACGCCGCGAAGGACCTGCTGGCCGAGACGGCCTCGGAGGATGCGGTCTCCATTCGCGCCGTGGCCCAGCGGGTCGGGGTCACCCCGCCGTCGATCTACCGCCACTTCGCCGACAAGGACCGGCTCCTGCTGGAGGTCTGCCACGAGAGCTTCGACCGCTTCGCCGCTGCGCTGGAAGGCCCGGCTGCGGCCGCCGACCCGATCGAGCGCATCGCCGCACTCGGTCGGGCGTACGTGGAGTACGCCGTCGACTTCCCCGAGCACTACCGGATCATGTTCATGGCCCGCTTCGAGCTGTCGGCTCAGGAGTACGCCGAGGAGATGATCCGGGACGAATCGACCTTCGGGATCCTGCTCCGCACCAGCCAGGACCTCATCGACGCCGGGCTCATCCGCCCCGACCTCGCCGACCGAGGAGCGCTGCACGTCGGCATCCTCTTCTGGTCCGCGGTCCACGGCCTGGCCTCGCTGTTCGTGGCCAAGCCGGGGCTGCCCTGGCCGGACCGCGAGCAGCTGGTCGAGGACCTCGTCGACGTGGCCGTGGCCGGGATCACCGCCTCCGCCTCCTGAGCCCCTCCTCGCCCGGACCCTCCGGACGCGTCACCGCCGTGGCCGGAGCTCCTCCGATGAGCTGACCGATCCTCGGGCCGCTGGTCGCCGACGCGGCCCTCGACGTCAGCCCAGGTCGCTGAGGCGTCGGGCCACGGGCTCGACCTCCTCGGAGGGCAGCGCGATCTCCAGGGTGCGCCGGGGGGAGGTGACCACGATGATCTGGCCGTCGCTGCCGTAGAAGGTCTCCGCCTTGTAGCGCACCTCGCGGACCTGCACCTCCAGGGGAGGGTCCAGTGCGACCGGCGCCCGGCCCTGGCGGGTCACCAGGGCCACCTCGCGGGGATCGTCGACCACGAAGGTGGCCTCACCGCCGTCCGGGCCGGGGATGTGCAGGACGCCGTCGACCCAGGAGCCCCAGCCCCGGGAGGTCGTGTGCCGGGCCCGGCACGGGGCCTCGACCGCCTCACCGACGCCCAGCGCCTCGATCCGGGCGGCGCGCTCTCGGCGGGCGCGACGCGAGCGCGTGCGGGGGGAACGGGCCATCAGGGGCGGATCAGGCTCGGTGTCACGCCACGTGACACCGATGTCGCTCAGCGGGCCTCGAGGGCCTCGATGAGCTTGGGCAGCACCTTGTGGACATCGCCCACGATGCCCAGGTCGGCGACGCCGAAGATGGGCGCCTCCGGGTCCTTGTTGATGGCCACGATGTTCTTGGAGCCCTTCATGCCCACCATGTGCTGGGTGGCCCCGGAGATGCCGGCCGCGATGTAGACGGTCGGCTTCACGACCTTGCCGGTCTGGCCCACCTGGTAGGAGTACGGGACCCAGCCGGCGTCGACGATGGCTCGGGATGCGCCGGGCGCTCCCTTGAGGAGCTTGGACAGCTTCTCGATCATGTCGAACTTGTCGGCCTCGCCCAGGCCGCGCCCGCCGGACACGACCACGGCGGCCTCGTCCAGCTTGGGACCCGAGGTCTCCTCGACGTGGCGGTCGAGGATCTTGGCCCCGCCGGCCGCGCCGACGTCGGGCACGGCCAGCTCGGCCGCCTCGGCGGCACCCCCGCCGGACTCCTCGGCCTCGAAGGACTTGGGCCGGAAGGTGGCCAGCGCCGGGGTGCCAGCGGCGAACTTGGTCTTCACGATCTCCGTGCCACCGAAGATCGGCTCGGAGACGACGATGCTGTCGCCGTCGACCTCGACGTCGGTGTTGTTGGTGACGACCGGCTTGTCCAGCTTCACCGAGAGGCGGGCGACGATGTCGCGCCCGTCGTAGGTGGAGCCGAACATGATCAGGTCGGGGGCGTCGCCACCCTCGACCGCCGCGGCCAGCGCAGCGGCGACGTGCACGCCCTGCATGCCGCCCTGGAGGTCGCCGGTGGCGAGGACCTTCTTGACGCCGTGGGCGCCGAGGGTGGCGGCGATGTCGTCGGCGCAGGGGCCGCCGACGAAGGCCTCGACCTGGTCGGTCAGGCTGCGGGCCTGGGCCAGGATCTCGAGGGTGATCGGAGCGATCGCGTCCTCAGAGACCTCGACGTGGACCCAGATCTTGGAGAGTGCCATGGGTGTCTGCCTTTCGTCCGTGTCGGGTGCTCAGAGGACCTTGAGGCCGTCGAGGAACTCGACGATCTTGGCGTGGGCCTCACCGTCGTCCTCGATGACCTCGCCGGCCTCGCGCTCGGGGGCGGCGGACACATCGACGATCTCCTGGCCCGCACCGGACCAGCCGACCATCTCACCGTCGAGGCCGAGATCGGCCACGGTGACGGTGTCGAGGGGCTTGGACTTGGCCGCCATGATCCCCTTGAAGGAGGGGTAGCGGGGCTCGACCACGCCGGCGGTCACCGAGACCAGCGCCGGGAGGGGCGACTCGCACTCGTCGTAGCCGGCCTCGGTCTGGCGCCGGACCTTGACGGTGCCGTCGGCCACGTCGACCTCCTTGGCGAAGGTGATCGACGGCAGGTCGAGGATCGCCGCGACCTGCTCGGGCACGGTGCCGGTGTAGCCGTCCGAGGACTCGGTGGCGGCCAGCACGAGGTCGTAGCCCTCGACCCGGCCGATGGCCGCGGCCAGCACCTTGGCGCTGTCGAGGGCGCCGGCACCGGCCAGGGTGTCGTCGCTCACGAGGATGGCTCCAGCCGCCCCCATGGCGAGCGCCTGGCGGAGACCGGCGACCTCCCCGTTCGGGGCCATGGAGACGAGGGTGACCTCGCCTTCCCCGGCCTTGTCGACGAGCTGCAGCGCCATCTCCACGCCATAGGTATCAGACTCGTCGAGGATGAGCTTCCCGTCCCGCTTCAGGGTGTGATCCGGGTTGAGAGCACCGGGATCAGCGGGGTCCGGGATCTGCTTGACACAGACGACCACGTTCATGGGTGGGAGTCTGGCGGTTGATGGATGAGTCGCCAAATCCAACGGGAGGTCTCCCTGACCCCTGGCTGCGGCCGCGCTCAGCGTGGGTCGGAGGCGCGGTCGTCGTCCTCGTGGTGACCACCGCCCTCGCCCTTCGCGACGGACTCTGCCCTGGTGAGGAGGCTGCCTTCGCCGCGTTCAACGAGCTCCCCCGCGGGCTGGGCCTGCCGCTGGAGGTGGTGATGCCGCTGGGCACGAGCATCGGCGCGCTCGTCCTCGTGGGCGTCGCGGTGGGGCTGCGCCGACTCCGCCTGGCCCTGGCCGCCTTCCTCGCCTGGGCCCTGGGCCGGGCCGCCAGCGCCGCGCTCAAGGCGTGGGTCGACCGGCCTCGGCCCCCGGCCCTGCTCCCGGACGCGATCCTGCGCCAGCGCGAGCCGTTCGACCAGGCGTTCCCGTCGGCCCACACCACCGGGGCGGTGGCCCTGGCCCTGGTGGCGGGCTGGGCCTTCCCCCGACTTCGGTGGCCCGCGCTCGGCGTGGCCGTGCTGGTGGCGCTGGCCCGCATGTACGTGGGCGTCCACCTCCCGCTCGACCTGGTCGGCGGCGCGGCCCTGGGCCTCCTCGCCGGACTGGCCGCCACCACCGCCGTCGACCGTTGGTGGCCGGCCCCGACCGAGGCCCCGACGAGCCCGGCGCTGGCCCAGGAGTAGGTTCGCGCCGATGCACGAGCACGCCAGGACGGCGGTCCGAGGAGGGGTGGCATGACCGCGGTGATCGCCCACCGCACCTGCCCGCTCGACGCGCCGGAGAACAGCCGGGAGGGGATCGCCACCGCCGCGGCCCAGGGGGCCGACGCAGTCGAGCTCGACCTGCGCCTCAGCCGCGATGGCGTCCCGGTCATGTCCCACGACCCGATCACGCTGCGGACCACCGGGTGGCCGTGGGTGGTCTCGTGGACCCGCGCGTCGCGCCTCACCGGCCTCCGCCTCCGCGACTCCACCGAGACGATGCCGGCCTTCGCCGACATCCTCCCCCTCCTGCCCGCCGGGCTCGACCTGGCCGTCGACGTCAAGGACGGCACGGCCATGGCCTCGGCCATCGACGCGCTGGAGGCCGCCGACCTGCTGGCCCGGGCCCGGCTCTGGAGCACCGACCGGGACGCGGTGGCGGTGGCCCGGCGTCGGGCGCCGGCCAACGAGGCGGCCTGGCTGCACGACACCCGGTGGGAGCGGGCCGCGCTGGGCTACGTCCGCCGGGCGGGCGAGGTGGGCGCCACCGCCGTCAGCATCACCGACGTGTCGCTCACCCCGGAGGTCGTCCGCGCTGGCCACGACCTCGGCCTCACCGTGAACTCCTGGGTCCGCACCCGCGCCGTGCAGGAGCGCGTGCTCGACTGCGAGCCCGACAGCGTGGTCACCGACTGGGTGGTCGACGCCCTGGCCCACCTGGACCGCGGCTGACCGTCCTCAGACCGTTGCGGGTGACGGCTCCTCGGGCGCCCGCTCCCACAGCCGGCGGCCCAGGAACCGCCACAGCAGCCAGGTGGCCACGACGAACCACAAGGGCCCCACGACCCAGTTCAGGACCTGGCTGCGCACGAAGAAGCC
>JBBSME010000169.1:0-5183 GCA_038233335.1 Acidimicrobiales bacterium
AGCGGCACAGGGCGCACTCCTCGCGGCGGGGCGTCATGGGGCATGATCGGAGCCGGTCGGGCGCGGCCCCACCCGGGGGCCCTCGGCGCCGACCGCAGACGAGAGGAACCACCCCGATGGGGATGAAGGGCAAGTGGGCCCAGGGCATTCGCCCCCGCAACTTCTCATGGGTCATCCGTGACCGCTTCGCGGTGGCGGAGCGGCCTGGCGGCTACGGCGCCAACCACCGGCGGGTCCGCCGCCAGGAGGAGATCATCTGGGTGCGCGAGCAGGGCTTCACCAAGGTGATCTCGATCATCCCGGCCAACAGCAACCTGCACAACTACACCGAGCTGGAGGTCAGCTGGCTGCACCGGCCCCTGCGCTCCCACGAGGATGCGCCCGCGCTCATGCGTGGGCTCTTCCCCGAGCTGGAGAAGCTGCTGGCCCAGGACGAGAAGGTCCTGCTCCACGGTGAGGAGCTCGGCGACCGGATCGCGGGCCTGGTGGCGGCCTACGTCATCTGGTCGGGGATGGTGCCGGAGGCGCCCAAGGCCACGATGCTGGTGGAGCGGATGCTGGCCCGACAGATCGGACCCGTGGGCCGCGAGCTGATCGCCTTCGCCCCGGCCGTGCCCGGTTCCCGTGGCTGACGCGCCCTCCCCGGTCGACCTGATCGAGCTGCGTGGCCTCACCGCCCTCGGCGTGTGCGGGGCCCTCCCCGAGGAGCAGGATCGCCCCCAGCCGATCGAGGTGGACGTCGACATAGAGGCCGATCTGCGCGCCGCCGGCGCCTCCGACGACCTCGATGACACGGTCGACTACGGCGCGGTGTGCGAGTTGGTCGAGCGGGTCGTGACCACCGAGCGGTTCCGCCTCCTCGAGCGGCTGGCCGACCGGATCGCCGAGCTGATCCTGTCCGACGACCGGGTGCTGGGCGTGACCGTGTCGGTGAGCAAGCTCCGCCCCCCGGTGGCGCAGATCCTCGCCACCAGCGGCGTCCGGATCACCCGCCGCCGGGCCTGATGGTGGTGGGCGCTCGCGACCGAGGCTCGGCCCGCCGGGTCGTGCTCGGCGTCGGTTCGAACCTGGGTGACCGGGAGGCTCAGCTGCGGGCCGCGGTCGGGGCCTGGGGCGACGAGGTCACCGCGGTGTCGGATGTGTTCGAGACCGCCCCGGTGGGCGGACCGGACCAGGGCCCGTTCCTCAACCTCGTCCTCGTCCTCCGGACGGCCACCTCGGCCGCCGAGGTCCTGGCGCGCGGCCAGGCCCTGGAGGCCGCAGCCGGGCGGGTCCGCGTCGAGCGATGGGGGCCACGCCCGCTCGACATCGACGTCTTGTGGATCGACGGCGAAACGCACGACCGGGCGGAGCTCACGGTGCCCCACCCGCGGATGTTCGAGCGGGCGTTCGTCACCGTCCCCCTGGCCGACGTCGCGCCCGACCTGGTCGCGGGCCGGGACGTCCCCACCGACCAGGAGGTGCGCCGTCTGGGCCCCCTTGGTTCGACGTCTCCGGCCGCCGCCGAGGAAGACGTGCCCCGTGGAGTCGGGTGAGAGCGTCAGGACGCTCCGATGACGGATGCTGACCGGTCCCGTCGCCGGGTCATCGGCCTGGCCGTGGCCCGGCGCGACGACACGACCGTCGCCGACCTCCAGGACCTCCTCGGTCGCCTGGGCATCGATGCCCCCGCCTCGACCGTGGCGGCCGACCTGGAGGCCCTGGGTCACCAGGTGGACGACCGCGGCCACGTCGTGGCCTCCCCCGGGCTGGGTACCGGTGGCCCGGATGCGGCGGCTGCCCGCCGCTGGGGCCGGCTGGTCCCGGTGCTGGCGGCTCTCTCGGCTCTGCTCGCCGTGGCGGCTGTGGTGGTCGTGATCGTGAGCGTGACCGGCGACGACGAGCCCAGCCAGGAGGCTGATCGCCGGGTGGCTGTCAGCCCCGACGACATCACCTTCGGGCCCGACCCCGCCGAGGGGAGTGAGGGTGACCCCGACGCGCCGGGCGGGCCGGTGGAGGTCGAGCTGACCTTCGAGGGCGACGGCTCGCTCCCGGCCCCCGCGGACGGCCTCGCCTGGGGCCCGACCGAGGGAGACTGGTTTCTGGCCGACGGCTCCGCCCACGCCGGACCGCCCGGCGAAGGCGAAGCGGTCATCTCCTTCGCCGCCGCCAGCCCGGACCTGGCTGCGTCGGTCACCCTGCCCTCGGCCAGCCCGGGCGCCGGGGTGGCCTTCCGCCTGGCCGACGAGGAGAGCTACCTGGCCTGGGTGCTCACCTCCGACGGGACGGGGGTCGAGCTGGTCCGGATGGACGGCGGCGGTCGCACGGTGCTGGCCAGCCCCGAGGCCTCCGTCGGCGACGAGGTGGTGCTGGGCATCCGGGCCACGGGACCCGACCTGGTGCTCCTGGTGGATGGCGAGACCGTGGGGATCGCGAGCGACGACGGCCCGATCGACCGGGACGGAGTGGGACTCGTGGTGCTGGGTACTGAGGAGGTCCCCAGCTTCAGCGCCTTCACCGTCACTGCCCCCTGACCGACGCCGTCCCTGGTGGCTCCGTTCCGTGCGGGGCCCACTACCTTGGCGGCCTCACCACCTGTAGGGAGACAGTTGATGCCGAACTCGGACGCGGCCGAGCGCAGACGGGCCATCGAGGTCGTGCTGGAGCGGCGCCCGGACGTCGACCTGGACGAGCTGGGCGAGATCATGTCCGAGCTGGGCACGCCCGTCGACGAGGCGACCCTCGTGGCGGATCTCGATGCCCTGGGGTTCGAGGTCGACGCCGCCCACGGGGATGACAACGACGCCATCCGCCGCTCCGATGGCGCCGGCATGGGCGGGTCCTCAGCGGCCGGCCCCTCGTTCAAGGGCCCCGCCGATGCGTTCGACGACATGCCCGACCGCGAGGGTCGGTTCGACATCCGCAGCGTCAACCCCACCGTCCTGGTGGCGGTGGGCGTGCTGGTGGTCGCCCTCATCGTCGTCGCCGTGCTGACCCTCGGAGGCGGCGACGACGGCGATGACGACGTGGCGACCGACGGGTCCACCACCACGGTCGCTGTGGACGGGGATCCTGAGCCGACCGAGTCCACCGAGCCACGTCTCGCCACGCAGGGGGAGGGGTTGGACCCGGCGCTCGAGGCCGAGGGTGTGGTGCTCGATGACTTCCAGCGCGAAGGTCCAGGCCTCGGAGAGGTACCGGGGCTGGGCGCATGGGATGTGCTGACCGGGACGTGGGAGCTGACCGACGGTCAGGTGAAGGGGTCGGGGGAAGATGAGGAGGCCGGGAACCTGGCCGTGTTCGACCCCGGTTCAGGCGATGTGCGCGCTCAGGTCGAACTCCCGGGCCGCACCAACGGCTCTGGCATCGCGTTCCGCGTGAAGGACGCCGACAACTACTTCGGGTGGGTCACCGCCCCGCTCTACGGCACCCTCGGCCTCGTCGAGGTCGAAGACGGCAATCGCACCACCCTGCTCGACTCCGGCCTGGCGACGACAGGTGACGGAATGCCGGCGCTCGGGATCAACCTCGAGGGCAGCAAGGTCGAGCTTCTGTTCGACGGCGCCGTGACGGCAACCTATGACGAGCTGCCCTCGGCTGAGGATCGCCAGGGCTTGGGCCTCACCACTGCCCGGGGCATGGAGGTCGCCACCTTTGACGACCTGCGCATCCTCCCTGGCTGAGCTCGCTCAGGGCAGGGCATCGACGACCGCCTGGCCCATGAACTGGCGGGCCAGCTGCTCGGCGGTCTCGGTCGTGAAGTGGATCCGGTCGGGCCGCCACTCTCGGTCGAGCATGCCGCCGGGTTGAGACTGCATCCAGCTGCGAAGGTCGAGGAGCACCACGTCATCGTGCTCCTCGGCGAGCTGCTCGCCCAGGCCGTTGTAGAGCGCCACGCGCTCTGGTCGGGACTCGGGGAAGGTCTGGGTCGGAGGGCGGCCTCCTTCCCACCCGGCCTCGAGGTCAGGGATGAGCACCCATGCGAGCCGAGCCCCACCAGATGTCATCAACTCGTAGACCTGCTCGGCCTGGTCCATGAGGACCTCACGGAACTCGGGGTCCTCGATGTCCTTGAACCCATCCTCACCCGGCAGCTCATAGCCCTGCACATCCCAGGCCCCAGCCATCCACACGGCGAGGTCGAGCCCGGGGGCGCTCTCTGCGATCTTCGTGTCGCGGGTCTTGCAGATCGGCCGGACGGGACCGCGCCGGCCCTTCGTTTCTAGAGTGCCCTCGGTGATGAGACCACATCCGATCTCGACCCAGCCATGTTCCCAGTCGATCTGGCCGAAGCCTTCCTGCTTGGCCCATGAGCCCATGCCGAGCGTGACGCTGAGGGCGGTCGAGTCGCCGAAGAACCCGACCCTGGGGGCCCCCGTCGCGGCGCCGGGGTCGTTGGCCCGAAGGTCGTCGAGCTCGTCCGCGGATGCGGCGAAGTCGATGGGGACGCGACCTGGCGGTGCCAGCACAGGGATGGCGATCAGGATGACCGCGAAGGCCGCGCCCGCGATCATCGACGGTCGGGGGGTGGTGCCCAGCCAGCTCGCTCGGCCGCTCCGGATCGGCTGCTCCAGCAGTGAGTAGGACAGGGCGGCGGCACTGATCGTGACCGCGGTGCCGATCACGAAGGCGGGAACCTGGCCCACCCCGAGCCGCTCGGGGGAGAGCCACTGGAAGATGGGCCAGTGGAGCAGGTACACGCCGTAGCTGATCCGGCCCAGCTGCTCCAGCGGCTTCCACGACATGGCCTGGCCCAGCGGCCCGGGGGCCCGCACGCCGACGATGAGGGCAACGGAGACGGCGGCGTAGAGCCAGAGCCCTCCGCGGGAGAGGATGGGCTGGTCCTGGGCCACCGTCGCCCAGGCCAGGAGGGAGAGCCCGGCGGCGACCCACCCGACCACCTGGACGCCCTGGCCCGTGAGGTGGGCCAGGCGCGGGGCGTGGCGACCCACGACCGCCAGCATCACGCCGGCGAGCAGCTCGAAGGCTCGCGTGTCGGTGCCGTAGTAGACCCGGTCGACCACGCCGTCGCCCTGGACCAGGACGGTGGCCAGCACCGAGGTCAGCATGAGCCCGCCGACCACGGCCGGCACCGCCAGCCGGTGGCGCATCCGCAGGGCCACGACCAGGACCAAGGGCAGGAGCAGGTACATCTGCTCCTCGATGGCGAGGGACCAGAAGTGCTGCACCAGGGAGGGCGAGGC
>JBBSME010000170.1:0-5155 GCA_038233335.1 Acidimicrobiales bacterium
GTGGGGAGGTCGTGGAGGGCGACGCCGGGCGCCTCGGTCAGGATCTCGGTGGCCTCGGCAGGGGAGAGGGAGCGGGAGAACCGGGCGTTGATCGACAGCGAGTGGCCGGTGAACACCGGCACCCGCACGCAGAGGCCCGACACCAGCAGGTCCGGGATGTCGAGGATCCTGCGGCTCTCGAAGCGCAGCTTCTGGTCCTCGTCGGTCTCGTCGAGGCCGTCGTCGACGTAGCCGCCGCACTGGGGCACCACGTCGAAGGCGATGGTGGTCGGGAACTTGTCCGGCTCGGGGAAGGCGACCGCGGCACCGTCGTGGGTCAGCTCGGCCGCCTTGTCGCCGGCCGCCTCGACCTGCGCGGCCAGCTCGTCGACACCGGCCAGTCCGGCCCCGGACACGGCCTGGTAGGTGGAGATGACCATCGACTCGAGCCCGGCGGCCCGGTGGAGAGGGGCCAAGACAGGCATGGCCACCATCGTCGTGCAGTTCGGGTTGGCGATGATCCCCTTGGGGCGGTGGGCGGCGGCCTCGGGGTTGACCTCGGAGACCACCAGCGGCACCTCGGGGTGGCGGCGCCAGGCCGAGGAGTTGTCGATCACGACCGGGCCGGAGGCGGCGATGGCCTCGGCGGTGGCCCGGGAGGCGGTGGCCCCCGCCGACATGAGGACGATGTCGAGGTCGGAGAGGTCCGCAGTGGCGACATCCTCCACCGTGATCTGCTCGCCCTGCCACGGCAACGCCGTGCCGGCGGAGCGGGACGAGGCCAGGTAGCGCACCTGCTCCGCAGGAAAGGCCCGCTGCTCCAACACGTTGCGCATCACACCACCGACCTGACCGGTGGCTCCGACGATCCCGATCTTCATGCCCGACAGACTACCGGCGGGCCCGGCCCGCTCTCCAGCGGGTTCCGGCGCAGGGCGCGCAACGAAGTGCCACGCTCGCCCGTCGTAGAGGTGTGGGTCGGACCAGGAGCGGAGCGGCAGCAGTGGGCCACGGGCCACCCCAGGAGCAGATGGCGGTGCTCGAAGCCCTCTACCGCCGGGAGCACCCCGACCTGGTGCGACTGGCCCACCTGATCGTCGGTGACGGGGCCCGGGCCGAGGAGCTGGTGCACGACGCCTTCATCCGCCTCATGCCCCACCTGGGCGCCAGCGAGAACCCCGGTGGCTACCTGCGCACCACGGTGGTGAACCTCTGCCGAGACGACCAGCGGCGAGCGGCGGTGGCCCGCCGGCACCTCCCGGAGCGCCCGGTGGCGGCCGCGGCGCCCGACCTCCCCGCCGAGTCCACCGAGGTCTGGGCCGCCCTCCAACGCCTGCCGGCCCGCCAACGGGCCGCGCTGGCCCTCCGCTACTACGCCGACCTCCCGACCGAGGAGATCGCTCGCATGCTCGACGCTCGACCGGCCACGGTGCGCTCTCTCCTGCACCGCGGCATCGCCACCCTGAAGGAGGCGGTCCCCCGTGACTGACCACGACGACGACCACGACCGGACATGGTTCCGCGCCGCCGTCGACCCCACCCTCGATGCCCACCCGGTGGCCGACCGGTGGGCGGACGTGGAGCGCCACCGCGGCCAGGAACCGCCGCTGGTGGTGTCCCTCGTCCCCCGTCCCCCCCGTCGCCGCCACCGATGGGTCCTCGCCGCCGCGGTGGCCGTCGTCGTGCTGGTCGCGGGAGCGGTGGCCCTGAGCATCGGAGACGACGGCGACGACCCGACCGCGGCGCCGCCGGCGACGACGACCACCACCTTCCCCCCCACGACCACACCGTCGACGCCCACGACCGAGGGCCCGACCACGACCACCACGACGACCACCGTGCCCCCGGGACCGCTGGTCGAGGTGCCCGAGGTGCAGCGCCGCATCGACCTGGCCTCCTTCGGGCTCGACGTCCGCTACCTCGACCGGGCCAACCCGGAGGTGGCCGAGGGGGCGGTGGTGAGCCAGGACCCGGCTCCCGGCACCGAGGTCCCCGAGGGATCGCTGGTGGTGGTGATCATGAGCGGCGGCGGCCCGGTCATGGCCTTCGAGGAGCTCCCGCCCGAGGCGCAGGCGTTCACCGCGAGCCTCCCCGACTACCGGCCGACCGAGCCGATCCGCCGCATCCCGACCGGCCGCGGTGAGGCCTACAAGACCGACGCCTGGCTGTTCGGCCCGTGCCCGGCCGTGGATGACGCCGCCCTCACGGTTCTCGACCCCTCCTACGACACCCGCTGCTACTGACCGGAGCCCACCATGATCCATCGACTCGTCCCTGCCGTCTTGACCGCCGCGTTGGCTGGGCTGGTGGTCGTCGGTGCGGCGGGCCCCGCCGCCGCCGGGGGCGGCGACTGGCTCGACCCGGTCCTGGATCGCTACTCCCCCGGTGAGGTGGCGACGGTCGTCGCCTACACAGCGCCCGGCCAGCAGGGCTGGGTGGGCGACGGCCCGTACCAAGCCTACCTCCGAGCGGTGCCGTTCGACCGCCAGGAGAACGTCGAGGAGGACCTCCTCCCGGCCGGCGAGCATCCGTCCGACATCTCTCTGGGTCCCCTGGTGCTCCAGGAGACGGGCCGCGGCGGGATGCAGGCGCTGCGGATCTCGCTCACCTTCAACGTCCCCGACCTGGAGCCCGGCGCCTACGCCATCCACTACTGCAACGCGGACTGCTCCTACCTGGGTCAGCTGGTTGGCGGCACCATCTGGGTCGATGTCGATCCCAGCTACTCCATCTCGCGGAGCTGGCCCGAGGACGACCCCGCCCGGGCCGGTGCCGCCGCCGACGTGCCCCTCCCGCCCCCGCCGCCCACCACCCAGCCCCCGACCACGGCCCCCTCGACCACCACGACGTCGACGACAACCTCGACACCCTCGACCTCGCGTGCTGAGGCCACGTCCTCCACCGAGATCGCCACCGAGACCATCGTGTCCCCGACCGGGCCGAGCGAGCCGACGACCGAGAGGTCCCGACCCGGCTGGGTCCTGCTGGCCCTCGGAGTGGGCACGATGGCGATCGTCGTCGGCGCCGCCCTCCGCGCTCGACGGCCCGACGCCGACGGGACGCCACGCGACTGAGGTCAGGCTTGGCTCCGGTCCGTGTGGCGTTCGAGGAGATCCTCCAGGTGATCGATGGTCTCGATCTGCCCTCGGCTGGCAAAGACCTCCGCTTCCACCGAGCCGTCGACGAGGAACTCCACCTCCCATCGCTCTCCCGGCACCGCCACGGTGACCATGATCGTGTCCGGCCGGAACGACCCCAGCTCGAAGTGGCTCGATCGGCTGCGCAGCTCGGCAAGGAGGTCGAGCAGGCCGGGAGACATCAGGCGGTGCAGTCCACGGCGACAGACAGCGCGGCGCAGACCTCGCTCATGCGGTCGTCGCTGAGTCGCCCGAGGCGTTCCACCAGGGTGGCGATCCCGACACTCTCGACTGAGTCGAGGTTCACTGCCGAGCGTCGGGGGACAGGATCGTCGTCCGGCTCCAGCACCACCTCGGTGGGCAGGCCCCGCACCGTGGTCGTGCACGGAGCGACAAGGGGGCGGCGCAGGCGGGGGATGGCCACGTCCCGGCTCAGCACCACGACCGGCCGGCGCCCGACCTCGGGCAGCTCGCACCACCAGACCTCGCACCGGAGGGGCAGGCTCACGAGGCGCCGGCCGCCCGGCGCCAGGAGGCCAGATCGCCCCACTCGTCCTTCCCGTCGAGGGGCTGGTCGTCGTTGCCATGCCTCAGGGGACGGTCACCCAGGGTCGTCCAGCATCTTCTCGATGGCGGCGGTCCACCAGCGGAGCTGGCCGGCGGCGTCGGTCGCACCATCGGCGGCGATGCCGGCGCTGCGGCGAAAGGTGCTGCCGTAGACGGATTCCAAGGCGAGGGCCTGGTGGAGCGCGGCGACGGCGAGCCGGGTGTCATCCTTGCTGGAGGCGGCCGAGCGCCGCGAGTGGAGGGCATCGACCACCGGGTCCAGCAGGCCCGAGGAGCCATCGCGCCAGCCGGCGTCGTGGAGCGAGAGCGCCAGTTCGGCGTACCCCTCGCGGTAGAGGCCGGCGAGGGCCTCGACCAGCGCCCCCACGTCGGCGGCCTGGTCGAGCCAGTGGGCCAGCACCTCGGCGAGCTCATCTCGCAGCCGACGTCCCCCGTGGCGGAGCAGGGCTTCGAGGAGCCGATCCCGGGTGCCGAAGTGGTGGCTCACGCCGGCGTCGGTGATGCCGACCAGCGAGGCCACGGCTCGCACCTGCACCGCCTGCACCCCGCCCTCGACAAGGAGCCCGGCGGCCGACTCGAGGATCAGCGCCCTCGACTCCTCGGCGCTTCGGCGCGTGCGTCGCTCGACCATGGGCGCATCCTACCTTGACGGGCCAAGGTTCAGCCTCTACCTTGATTTGCCAAGGTAAAGGGGCACCCCCATGCAACCAGTCATGAGAGCCATCAGCTACGACCGGCCCGACGCGACCCTCTTCGGTTGGGAGGTGGGAGCGGGGCCGACCGTGGTGCTGCTGCACGCCGGCGGCGAACGCAGCGACGTGTGGAGACCCGTGGCCCAGCTCCTCGCCGACCGCCACAGGGTGCGCTGCGTCGCCTTCGACCAGCGCGGACACGGCCGCAGCGGTGGGCGCGGTGAACGGTTGGCGCAGTTCGGAGACGACCTTGCCGCGGTCCTCGCCCACGAGCCTCGGCCCTGCGCAGTGGTCGGGTCGTCCCTGGGTGGGATGGCGGCCATGGACGCCTTGCGCGACCCGGGCGCCCGGCGCGCCGTCGCCGGCCTCATACTGGTCGATGTGCTCCCGGACCCCGACCCGACGCGAGCCCGGCAGTTCTTGCGGGACCGAGGGATGATGAACGCGGAGCCTCCCCTGGTAAGCGACATCCTGGCCCGATCGAGCGACTTGTACGAGCTCCTGAGGGCATCAGCCACCCCCGTGTGGCTCGTCCGAGCCACGCGATCGGTCCTCAGCGATGCCGAGGTCCGACGCCTGGTGGCGACCGTTCCCCGGGTCAGCGTCACCACCGTCGACGCGGGACACCTCGTGGCCAGAGATGCCCCGACCGAGCTGGCAGAGGTGATCGGTGAGGCGGCCTCCGGCTGGCTCTCGCTCCCCGCCGCACCCTGACGCTACCGCCAGCCGTCACCCCGCGGCGCAGACCGGCTGACTGCCCGAGGCTCACTCGCCTCGGTA
>JBBSME010000171.1:0-5050 GCA_038233335.1 Acidimicrobiales bacterium
CAGAGAACGCTCCGTCGTGGGCCCATTGCTTCTGTCCGTCGAACACGCCGACGGCGTCGACGATGGTGGCGTCGACCATGGCCTTGAGCCGGTACAAGCCGGGCAGGTGGGTGGCCAGGTCGGCTTCGGAGACCTCGGTCAGGTCGAGGGTGTTGAGGTGTTCCAGTGCGTCCTGGGCGGTGCCGCGGAGGGCCGCGGCATCGGGGTTGGAAGCGGAAGGGAACATGTGTTCGATACTACCCGATGGGCCGCCCTTTGACACCCCTCAAAGCCATGTTCCGCAAGGAAATCCGGGATCCTTTGCCCGAGGGCGAGAGCATCGTTCCGGGGGCCCGACCAGGCCTCGCAGCTCCGGCTCAGGAGGCTGCTCAGGACGCTCTGCGGGCGGCGAGGGCGTCGGCGGTGATCTCCATGTGGCCGAGGTGCTGGTAGAGCTCCTCGACGACGTGGAGGACGAGGGAGTCGTCGCTCTGGTCGCCGTACAGAAAGCCCCGCATCTCCGACGCCTGGCCCTCGCCGTCGGCCAGGCGCGTCAGGTGGTCGGTGGCCGCCGCTCGGGCCTGGGCGATCCGGTCGACGAGCTCGGTTCGGTCGGCCCGGTGGGTGAACTCCGCGTCCCGATCCCGGTCGCTGGGATCACCGAGGCCGACGTGGCCCAGCCAGTACCGGCTCACCTCGGTGCTGTGGGTGACCAGCCCGCTGATCGACGTCGTGGCCGCGCCGAACGGCGGGGTGGCCAGGTCCTCCTCGGCGACCCGTTCGAGGGTGGCGAGCATCTGGTCGAAGGCCCGGTCCAGGTAGGCGAGGGCGAGATCGGCAGAGAGCGTCATGCTGCGATCCTGCCTGGTCCGACCTCTCGGCGCCGCCGAGTGGGTCACGCCCCAGGCCAGGTCGACCGCGGCGCCCGTCTGTCCGCAGTGGTTCTGGATCGAGGATCCGAGGTCGCCGGAGGTGTCGCGACGCGACGTCAGCTCGTAGTGGTCGCGGTCGTACTCGGCCGGCAGCGTGCCAGGCGCGGGCTCGTCGCCGCGCCGTAGCGCCTGCTGCTGCAGTCCAGGGGCTGGCGCTGGTTGGGCTCGCAGCCCACCAGGACCACCAGCACCATTGCCACCAGCCCTACTGACAGCCTTCGTCGTCGCACGCCTGACCCCCCGGTTGCCTGACCGCCGGAGGTTACCCGACGTCGTCCACGCCCTCCGGAGCCTCGGGGCCTCCGCCCTCGAGGTGGGACTTCAGGTGGTCCAGCGCGCCCTGGTAGATGTCGCGGAACATGGGGGTGGCCTCGGCCGGGACCACACCGACGGCCCAGGTGACGTGGGTGCCGCCGTCCGGCTTCTCCATCACGGTGATGGTGGCCTCGTGGGACTCCACCGGGGCACCCTCGCCGACGATGGAGTAGGTGATCGTGCGCTCCGCCTCGTCCCGGGACACCAGCTTCTCCTGGATGGTCATGCCCATGGTCTCGATGGTGCGGACGTCGCCCTCCATCGAGCACGAGTCGACCCCGGCCATCCACGTGTCGAGACCCCCGAACGTGCCCACCAGGGCCCAGACCTCGTCAGGGTTGGCATCGATGTGGATGTTGGCCGGATCGTCCGTCATGGGAGGCTCTTCAGAGGCGGGGGAGGAGACAGCGGGAGCGTAGCCGTGGCCCGATCCGGGAGGTGCCGGGAGCGGCTCCGTCAGGCTGGGGACCGATGCCCGATCGCGGCGGTCGGTCGTGCCACACTCGACGGTCCCGCATGACCCGCTCGATCCGACTCCGCCCCTGGCAGAAGGCCGCTCTCGACGGCTTCGTGGATGCCCGTCGACCTGACTTCCTGGCCGTGGCCACGCCGGGCGCGGGCAAGACGACCTTCGCCCTCACCGCCGCCCGCCACCGCCTGGCCATCCGGCCCGGTCGGCTCATCGTCGTGGCGCCGACGGCGCACCTGAAGACCCAGTGGGCCCAGGCCGCAGCCCGTTTCGCCCTCCACCTCGACCCGGCCTGGGCCGCGGCCGATGGCTCGCTGGCCGGCGACATGCACGGGATCGTCACGACCTACCAGCAGGTGGCCACCAGCGCCCCGGCCCTGCGGCGCCTGGCCCACGGCTCGTTCGTGATCTTCGACGAGCTCCACCACGCGGCCGACGACCGGGCCTGGGGTGACGCCATCCGCCACGCCTTCGAGGACGCCGACCGGCGCCTGGCCCTCTCCGGCACTCCCTTTCGCTCCGACACCCGGGCCATCCCCTTCGTCGACTACCACCTGGACGCGGCCCGACCCGACTACGAGTACGGCTACGGCGACGCCCTCCGCGACCGCCGGGTGGTGCGACCGGTGTTCTTCCCGCGGACCAACGGGCAGATGGAGTGGGCCGCGCCCGACGGTACCGAGAACTCCGCCACCTTCGACGACGACCTCGACGCGGCCCGGTCCAGCCAGCGGCTCCGCACCGCACTGTCGTTGGAGGGGGAGTGGCTGCCCACCGTCCTGCGGGCCGCCCACCAGCGGCTGATGGAGGTCCGGGCCGAGCAGGCCGACGCCGGTGGCCTGATCATCGCCACCGACCAGGATCACGCCCGGGGCATCGCCGAGCTGCTCCGCAGCCGCTACGGCACCCGCGCCACCGTCGTCACCTCCGACGATCCGAAGGCGTCGTCCAAGATCGCCGCCTTCGCCGCCGGTACCGAGCCCTGGCTGGTGGCGGTGCGGATGGTGTCCGAGGGCGTCGACATCCCCCGCCTACGGGTCGGCGTGTACGCCACCACCACCTCCACCGAGCTGTTCTTCCGCCAGGCCGTGGGCCGCCTGGTCCGCTGGACCCGGGGCGTGCCCCGGCAGAAGGCGTGGCTGTTCATCCCCGACGATCCCCGGCTGCGCCGCCTGGCCCACGGCATCGCCGAGCAGCGGCGCCACTCGCTCCAGCGTCGCGAGCGCCCTGGCGAGCACGACGGGCTCGAGGATGCGGCCGCCCTCGACGACGAGCCGGCCGAGGAGCAGATGTCGCTGTTCGCGGTGATCTCGGCGGTGGCCACCGACGCGGACGCCCCGGCCGCCCCGGAGGACGACGGCCTCGATGACGACGACGACGACGGCGATGGCTTCGACATGGAGCTCGGTCCGCCCCCGCCGTTGCGGGGCGTGGCGGCCGAGGTCGACGGTGATTCGCCGCTGACCCGGCGGGAGGACAAGAAGCGCCTGCGCGACCTCAACGCCGAGCTGGCCCGCGACCTGGTCCGCACCACGGGCTGGTCCCACGCGCAGGTGAACAAGGAGCTCAACCGCATCGCCGGGGTCACCCGGGTCACCGAGGCCACCGTCACCCAGCTCCGCACCCGCCTCGACAAGGGCAACCGTTGGCTCAGCCGCTCGGCCTGAGGTCCGCCCGCGGACCTGCCCAGGCCGTGGCCGGTGGTTGCAGAGCAGAGCAGAGCAGTACCCAGGTGGCGGACCCGGCCAGCACTGGCTGAGCCCCGGCCTGATTGGAGTTGTCAGATCCCAGATGTCGACGATGATGACCCAACACGCACGAACGCGCAGAAGGGGTCACCCATGTCGTCTCCGTCCCTCGCCCTCGGCCCCGCCGTACGCGCTCGTCGGGTGAGCCTGGGCCTGCAGCAGGTCGAGCTGGTCGAGCTGGCCGGGTGCTCCGAGCGCTTCCTCTCCGCCTTGGAGGGTGGCAAGACGACGGTGCAGCTCGACAAGGTCCTCGATGTGCTCGGGGTCCTCGGGATCGACCTGGCGCTCGTCCCCGGGACGGGAGAGATCACGGTGGACGGCGCGCTGGTGGGCCCCACCCCGGGCCGACGGGTCGTCCGGCGACGGGCATGACCACGCTGGACGTCCACGCCAAGAACCTGTCGGTGGGTTGAGACCCCGTCTGGCGAATGGCAGGTCACTCCCGCGTACGACCTGCCCAGCACCCGGCCGTACGGCGACACGACGCTCGCCCTCCGGGTCGGTGGTCGGGTGTGTCCTCGACGCGACATCGTTCGCTAGCCTGGGCCGGTGCTCATTGTCGTGCTCGCCGTGGTCGTGGCCGCCGCGGCCGCGGTGCGTTCCACCTGGTCGCCCTGCGGGCTGTCGATGCTCTCCACCATCACGCCGATGGCCGAGCGGGCCCGGGGTCACCGCTACGGCGTGACCGCGGCGTGGTTCGTGGTCGGCGCGGCCCTGGGCGGGGCCACCCTCGGCGCCGCCGCGGCGCTGCTCGCGACCGGGATCGCTGCGCTCGACCTCTCAGCCACCGCGGCCCTCGGTGCGGCCGCGGTGCTGGCCGCCACCGCCGCCCTGGTCGATGCCGGAGCCTTCGGCCGTCGGCCCCCGTTCTTCCGCCGCCAGGTCGACGACGCCTGGCTGGCCAAGTACCGGGCCTGGGTCTATGGCGGCGGCTTCGGCTGGCAGATCGGCGTCGGCCTGGCCACCTACATCATGACTGCGGGCGTCGTCCTCACCGTCGCCCTGGCCGTCCTCAGCGGCTCGCCCCTCGCCGCCTTCGCCATCGGCGTCGCCTTCGGCGTGGCCCGGGGCCTCGTCGTCCTGCTGGGCGCCCGGCTCACCTCGCCCGGCGCCCTCGGTGCGCTCCACGTCCGCCTCGATGCCTTGGAGGCACCGGTGCGCTGGGCGCTGGTCGCGCTGCAGGCCGCGGTCGCAGCGGTTGCCGGGTACGCCGCCTGGGGCCCGCTGGCGGCAGTCCTCGTCGGCGCGGTCTGCGGTGGGGTGGCGGTGGCTGCCCGCCGTGAGGTCGAAGTGGAGCGGGTGACGGGAATCGAACCCGCATAGCCTGCTTGGAAGGTCGCTAGCGAGACACGCCCAGGGACGCGATGGCATACGTAGCAAGGGTTTGCTTCGAGGGTGAACCATCGTGGGACACCCTGAACCAAGGTGGTCCGCGCGATAGACGCGCGATGGAGGCCGTCGCTTAGGTCGACGCCTTGCCGACCAAGCGACGGAGATAGCCGGGGCTGTAACCCAGCTTCTCGGCTGCGTAGGTGTCCCACCTCAGGCCCTTCGCCTGCGCCTCGGCCCTGAGCCTGCGTAGCTCATCGATGCGGTTCTCAGTGACC
>JBBSME010000172.1:0-4919 GCA_038233335.1 Acidimicrobiales bacterium
CTACCCGTTCACTTTTGGGTGAACCTTCCGGCCCTTCACCCGCCAGGGTGGTTCTCTGGCTGAGCCAGCGATATGCCACGGAACGCGCCCGGGCGGCCACGAAGCGTCGTTGCCCACCCGGGACCAGCTGCGAGCCGACCGCTGCGGTCAGACCTCGGGGAGGTCCTGGGCCAGGCCGATCAGCTCTCTCAGGGGGTCACCCACCCGGTCCAGGCGCTCGAGCACCGTGCGCACGGTCCACCGGTCCGGCGCCAGGTCCGGGTCGTCCAGCTCGTCCCAGGCGATCGGGACCGACACCGGCGCACCGGGTGCGGGGCGGGCGCTGAACGGCCCGACCAGGGTCTTGTTGACCGCGTTCTGGGTGAAGTCGAGGCGGGCCTTGCCGCCGCGCTGGCGCGTGGCCCAGGCCCAGCTGACCATCTCGGGCACGACCTTGCCCACGGCGCGGGAGATCGCCTCCACCCATCCCCTCGTCTCCTCGAAGCCGTGCCCCGGCGCGACCGGCACCCAGATCTGGATGCCCCGCTTCCCGGTCACCTTGGCCCCGGCCCGCACCTCGAGGGTGTCGAGCACCACCTTGTGGAGACGGGCCAGCACCACGATGTCGTCGAAGTCGGTCTTCGGACCGGGATCCAGGTCGATGTACGCCCAGTCCGGCTCCCGCCACGACTCGGTGCGCGAGTTCCAGGGGTTGAGCTCGACCGCGCCGTAGTTCGCCAGCCACGCGAGGGTGGCCGGGCTGTCGGGGACGATGTAGGTCTGGGCGGTGTCGTCGGGCCGAGCGTCAGGGTAGATCCAGGTGGTGATCCAGTCCGGCGCGTGACTGGGCACGGCCTTGTGCCAGAAGCCCGGCTCGTCCACACCGTTGGGGAACCGGTTCGAGTTGACCGCCCGCCCGGCCAGGTACGGCAGCATCGCCGGCGCGACGCAGGCGTGGTAGCGGATCAGGTCCCGCTTGGTGACCGGCTCGCCCCCGTCGGCGGCAGGGAACAGCACCTTGTCGAGGTTGGTCAGCCGAAGGTCGCAGCCCTGGAGCTCCCACTCCCCCTTGGCGCCCAAGGCGTCCAGGGCGGCCAGCTCGTCCTCAGTCGGGGGATCCCAGGTGGCAGGGGTGGAGCTCATCGGGGCGGACGGTACCGGAGCAGGCCTATGGTTGGCCCGAGCTCGCGCGGGTAGACGACAAGGGCCACGAACCGGGAGGTTTCCGTGCCACGGACAGCCACGATGATCTCAGCCCGAGCCTGGCGGCTCGCCACCCCACCCGCGACCGGGGGCCGCTGATGCCCGCCGCCTCCCACGTCGTCGGGGCCCAGGACTGGACGCCGGTCGCCCACAAGCAGGGCGAGGCCGACCAGAGCCGGCGCATGCTGCCCATGGGCGACATCCACGCCCTCGACCCCGAGGACTCCCACGCCGTGTGCAGCGGGGAGGCCATGACGCCAGATCCGGCGAACCGGTCGTTCACCGCCTGGGCCGCCGGCACCTGTGCCCGATGCAGCGAGGCCCTCTCGCCCCGGGCCCCCCAGGTCGACCACTAGCTCGTCGCCGGGGCCGGGTCATCGGTCCCAGCGCACCAGCTCGACCAACCGGTCGACCACCTCGACCAGGCCCGGCCACTCCCGCCGGAGCCGGGCCACCTGCTCGGCATCGCTCGACCACACGTCGCGCAGCCGCGCCACCGCGCCCCACAGGCGCGCCTCCCGGACCTTGGCCGGGTCAGCCCGTCGTCCCATCGTCGGCACGGTAGTCGCGATCCCGAACACCTGTTCGCGACACTCGGCCGATCAGCTGACCCCGGTGTAGATCCACATGTAGGCCTCGTCACGCACCGGGATCCCCAGGTCGGCCAGCGCCGCCCCCCAGTCGCCGGTCACCTCGGGGTCGGAGTCCTCCATGCCGTGGTCAGCCACCAGCAGGAAGGCGGTGTCGTCGAAGGCGCCGGCCCGCTCCACCGCGTCGAGCACCTGGCCCATCCGGGCGTCGGTGTCGCGGATCGAGGCCCGGGCGATCTCCGAGTACGGCCCGCCGTGGTGGAAGGCGGCGTCGGTGAGCGAGAAGTTGACCCAGGTGAAGCGGGGCCGGGGGTAGGAGCGGCCCTGGTAGCCCTCGCCCCACACCCCGAGGGCGATCTCCATGCCGGTGTGGTCGATGCGCGACGAGGTGCGGTAGCTCTTCTCGGGCCGGACGAAGCGCTCGGTGGCGAAGGGGAGGTCGTCGGGGCCGGGCGGGCGATCGGGCAGGTCGCCCGCCCGCAGGATGTGGAACGTGCCGAAGTCGGCCCCGGCGTCGCAGGGCTCGTTGGCCGCGAGGGTGAAGGCGTCGGGCCAGGTCCGCTTCACGGCGTGGTGGAGCGTCTCCACCTCGGGGGAGAGCCGCTCCATGGCCCACGGCCAGGTCGCGGGCGAGTTGGTGATGACCTGGCGGCCCTCGGCCCGGTCGTACCAGGCGTTGTTGAGGACGCCGTGGTGGCCGGGGTGGGCGCCGGTGAGGATCGTCGTGTGGTTGGCCAGGGTGACGCTCGGAGCCGAGGCGAAGGCGCCGTGGCCCAGGCTGGTGCCCATCTCGATCAGGCGGGCCACGTTCGGGGCCTCGCCCGCGGCCACCGCATCGTGCAGGACGTTGGGGTTGCACCCGTCGAACAGGAAGCCGACGACGTGGGCCGGCGGCCCGTCCCGGGGATCGAGCAGGTCGGTGCGGACCTCGCCGTCCTGGCGCCGGAGCAGGGCACCCTCGCGGTGGCGGCCGTTGAGACCCACGCCCTCGGGGTGCGGGGCCACGCCCATCAGGGCGGCGACGGTGGGGGCGACGTCGACCAGCTTGGCCGAGTCGGCCACGATCCCCCGGCGGGCCGCGCCCTTCCCGGCCAGGATGAACGGCGCCCGGGACTGGACCACGCCCAGCGACCCGTGCTCGCCCCGCTCACCGCCCTGGTCCTCCCAGTTGTGCGCCGCCGTGTGCTGGCAGATGACGTCGGGGGCGGCCGGGGCGTCGAAGACCTGGGCGACCATCTCGTAGGCGTGTGGGTAGCTGGTGGTCGTGCGACCCGGGTGGGGGTGGGCCCGCTCGGCCTCCAGCCCCGCGAAGCGGTCCGTGGCCTGGTCGCCGAGGGGGTTGCGGCCCTCGACCTGGGTCACGGTGAAGCGCCAACCGTGGCCCTCGTCGGCCCGGGTGAAGCGCACCCGACCGTCCACCGCTCGGGCCTCGTAGCCCTCGATGTCGGCGGTGACCACCAGGTCGACGATGGGCGCCAGGTCCGGGTGGCACAGCGCGTCGACCACGGGTGGCACCAGATCGGGGTGGGGCGGGAGCGAGGCCGGGTTCCGCATGACGTCGCAACCTACGCCAGCCCCGGTGACGTCGCCGTGGCCGTGAGGTGACGTCTCCTCCCGCCCCGCCACCGTCCTGACACCCCACGGGGACGTCCCGCTCCCGCGTCAGAACGGTGGCTGGGCCTGACGGCGCGCGGGGCGATCGGCGGCCGCCCGGCGGAGCGCGGCGCCGGAGCCGCGCTCCGCGGTGGTCACGCTGGCGCGCCGGCCTGGAGGTCCTTCACGTCCTGGGTGGTGAGGCACTGGCCGCCGATGCCCCAGTCACCGCTGTCGACCTCCTCGATCGTGACCCAGGTGACGCCGCGCATGGCCTCACCCTCGATGCCGACCATGGTCTCGGTCAGCTTCCCGATCATCTCCTGCTTCTCATCCGGGCTGAACACGCCCTTGACCAGCTTCACGTTCACGAACGGCATGGTGGATCTCCTGCTTGTGGATGGCTTCGGTGTCCACCGTGCGCCCCCCTCCCTGTGGTCCCCGCTCGGCCGGCCGGACGACGCGTCCAAGGGGCCTTGCAGCGAGCTGCAAGGCCGCAGGCCAAGATGCCCGGAGTGGCGCTGACCGTGAGGATCCTCGGCCCCGTGGCCGTCGAGCGGCCGCCGGCCCCGCTCCGACCGCCCAGCCCCACGCTCCGCCTCGTCGTCGCCCTGCTGACCGCAGCGCGCCGCGAGGTCGTCTCGGCCGACCGGCTGTGCGCCGCCCTGTGGGGTGACCCACAGCCGGACGCGGCGCTGGCCACGCTGCAGAGCCACATGTCCCGCGCCCGCCGGCTGCTGGCCCCCGAGGGGGCGATCGTCGGCCTCGACGGTGGCTACCGGCTCGACCTCCCCGAGGGGGCCCTCGACGCCGACGTCTTCGCCCGGCTGACGCGCCGGGCGCGCGAGGACCCCGACCCCGCTCGGGCGGCCGCCCTGCACCGCCAGGCCCTCGACCTCTGGCGGGGCCCGGCGTTCGGCGAGCTGGACGACGAGTGGCTGCGGGCCGAGGCGGTCCGCCTCGACGAGCTGCGCACCGCCACCACCGAGGACTGGATCGAGTGCCGGCTCGCCGACGGCGACGACCCCGCGCTGATCGGTGACCTCGAGGGGCTGACGACGGCCAACCGCTTCCGCGAGCGGTTCGTGCGCCAGCTGGTGCTGGCCCTCCACCGCGACGGGCGTCAGGTCGACGCCCTGCGGGCCGCCAGCCGGTTCCGGGCGCTGCTGCGCGACGGCATGGGCCTCGACCCGTCGCCGGCCCTGGTGGCGCTGGAGGGCCAGGTCTTGGCGGACGACCCGGCGCTGCGCCGCCCCGGTGAGCGCCCGACCCCGGCGGCCCGGTCCGCACCGGTGGTCGACGACCCCACCCCGCTGGTGGGCCGGGAGCGAGAGCTGGCCCGCATCGGCCGGGCCGTGGCCGACGACTCGGTGGTGGCCCTGGTGGGCCCCGGGGGCGTGGGCAAGACGCGTCTGGCCCGGCGGGTGGCCGCGAGGGCGACCGAGCTGGGCGACGGGGTCGCGGTGGTGGAGCTGGCGGCGGTCAGCGATCCCACCGCCCTGCTCGACGCCGTGGCCACGGCGCTCGACGTCCAGCCCCACCCGCAGCTCGGGA
>JBBSME010000173.1:0-4853 GCA_038233335.1 Acidimicrobiales bacterium
CCACGGCCTACCCCCTGCTGGGGTCCCCCGCCCCGGGGCGGGCTCGGCCCCCCCCGGGGGGTCGCGGGGGCCCCCCCGCCGGCGCCCCGCACGGGGCTGGTGATCAGCGGCCCTTCTTGTCCTTCTTGCCGGCCTGGTCGACCTCGACCTGCTCCTTGCGGACCTCCTCGGAGACCTGCTCCTCGGCGGTGGTGGTGTCCTTCTCGAGGCGCACCGTCTCCTTGCCGACGACCTTCTTGTCGGTGACGACCTCCTCCTCGTGTAGGACCATCTCCTGCTCCCTGGATCGGGACGAAGCTCAGGTTGGAGCCGAACAGGCCGGTCTTGACGGCCACCCACTCGGGCTGGCCGGACTGGTCGTCGACGTAGATGGCCTCGATCGAGCCGATTTTGTCTCCGGAGGAGTCGACCGCGTTGTGGCCGATCCAGTCCTGGACGTCTGGTGCTTGGGGCATGGGTTCTTTCCTTGTGGTTGGGTTGGGGGGATCGGCGGCGTTGGTCGGGACCGTCGTTCGCTTGGACATGGCCGAGAGGCAGTGGGTCGGACGGAAGCGGGGAAGGAGAAGCCGAGCAGTCGAGAACTGCCCCGGCCCCTGTGCCGCAACCCCTGCAACCCGGCGATTCACCCGACCGGGGGAGCGAGCTCGAGTGGGTGAGGAGCCTGTGCCCGTCCCCCGTGTGGGGGGTCCTGGTGTGGCGCAGGTCCGCTGGTGAAGGGCCGATGGCCCACCCTCCGCTGCGCCACAAGGAGCTCCCCGATGACGGACGCCACCACGGACACATCCACCACCGACGCCGCCCGATCGGCGGCAAGCGACACCGCCGGGGTGGCCGCCGATCAGGGCAAGGCCGTGGCCTCCACCGCCGGCGACGAGGCCAAGGCCGTAGCCGGCGCGGCCTCCGAGCAGCTCAGCTCGGTCGGCGGCCAAGCCGTCGACCAGGCCCGCACCGCACGTGAGACCGCGAGCGAGCTGCAGGCCCTGTGTGACGGCCGACCGGACGAGGCCGGCCGCACCCGCGACGTGGGCCCCGGCGCCCGGCGGCTGCCGGCCGGTCAGCGGTCGTCGGTCGACGCCCCGGCGGTGTCGGCCACCTCGGCGTCGCGCCGGCCCATGGGCTTGGATTCACCCGTGGTGGTGTCGGACCGGGTCTGGTGCTCGGCCTCGGCGTTGATCTCGGCGCCGATGATCACCGCGGCGGCCGAGATCATGAGCCACAACATGAGAACCACCACGGCGCCCAGGGAGCCGTAGGTCTCGCCGTAGGAGCTGAAGTTGGCGGTGTAGAAGGAGAAGGCGATCGAGGCGATGAGCCACAGGATGACGGCGACGATGCTGCCCGGTCCGGTCCAGCTCCACTGGGGCTGGTCGCGATCCGGCCCGTAGCGGTAGAGCACGGCCAGACCGGCCATCAGGCCCAGTCCGAGCAGCGGCCACCGGGCGATGGAGACGGCCAGCTGGGCCGCCCCGCCCAGCGAGGTGTCGGCCAGCAGGGCCGGGACCACCGTGATCACCCCGATGGCGCCCACGACGAACACCACCGCCCCCACCGTGAGCAGGATGGCCGTGCCCCGCAGGGCGAAGAAGCCGCGGCTCTCCTCCTCGTCGTAGGCCACGGTGATGGCGGTCATGAGGTGCTTCATCCCGCCCGACGCGGACCACACGGCCAAGGCGATGCTGAGCCCGAGGGCGAGGCCGAGGCCCCCTGAGGACTGCTCGGTGACCGAGGTCATCTGCTCGCTCAGGAGGTCGCGCACCTCGGCCGGGGCTGCCGCCAGCGCATCGTCGACCTGCTTGGTGATCTCGGCGGGATCGGCCACCAGGCCGTAGATCGAGATCATGGCCACCAGGGCCGGCACGAGCGACAGCAGTGCGTAGAAGGCGACGCCGGCGGCCATGAGGATGACGTTGTCGGCCTTCATCTGCTTGGCCGTGCGGGCCACGATGTCCTTCCACCCCTTGGCCGGGACCTGGCGCGGGTCGTCGGCCGAGCGACCGCGCTCCCCGCCATCGTCGGTGGCCTCGGTCTTGTCGGCGCCGTCGCCGCCGCGACGGTCGTCGCCGTCCATGGGGTGGTCGGCCATGTGGTGATCGTCGTCAGCGCGACCGTCGTGATCACGACCGCCGGCGGGGACGCGCTCCGAGGTCGGGCCGCCGAGGGCGCTGCGCTCATCGTCAGGGGGGCGGGTGGACGAACTCGACATGGTGGGGGCTCGGTGTGCTCGGGGGAGGGGGGTCGACCCCCCGACGACCTCCTCGTCCCTCGCCCACAGGTCCGGAGCGAAACGAGCCTTCGCCGTGTGGACGACAGGTCCATGGAGGATCACCCGTTCGGGGGCTCCCATGAGGGGATGCTGCGTGGCTACTGGTGTTTCCAGCCCTGCGTGAAGGTTGTCGAGGGCGCCTGATCGCGACGACCGGTACGGCTCGACGCCACCGCGAGGCCTGGCGCCGGGCTCAGACCCAGCCTGCGCCTGCTCCGCGGTCGGGTCGGAAGCCGTGGTCGATGCCCCACAGCGCGGCCTGTGTCCGGCTGGACACGTCGAGCTTCCGGTACAGCTTTCTCGTGTGGGTCTTGATCGAATTGGTGCTCAGGTAGAGGGCGTCGGCGATCTCCCGCGTGGATCGACCCTGGGTGATCAGGGCCAGTACCTCGCTCTCCCGCTCCGTGAGCCCATCGCCCCGACCGGGCCAGCGCCGGCCCTCCTCGGTCCGCTCGTCGGCCTGGGTCGCACCCCGACCCAGCTCGTGGGTGGCCACCACCTGCTCGCCGCTGTGGATCGCCACCAGGGCGCGGGCCAGGGCGTCACCGGGGAGTCCCTTGCTCAGGTACCCGCCGACGCCGAAGCTGAGCGCAGCATCGATCAGCTCGGGGTCGTTGCCCCAGGTGTACATCGCGACCCGAGAGATCAGCGGGTGCTCAGCGACTTCCTTGATGCGCTCGGCCCCTGCGGTCATGGCGAAGCACTCCAGCAGAGCGATGTCCGTCTCCTCGGCGGGCGTGCCGTGGGGCGTTCGCTCCACCACGCGCACCAGGTCGGAGTGGGCTTCGAGGAGGGCCGACGTGCCGGCCACCACGATGTCGTAGTCGTCGATGACCACGACCCTGACCGGGGTGGACGCGCTCATCAGGCAACCGGAGAGGGGATCGTCAGCAGTCTCGGCACGGTCGGTGTCCTCTCGGGATCGGTCACCGGGCGCTAGCCACTCGTCGGGGGCCGAAACGGACGCACGTCCGCTGCGGTTGGTGCGCCCCCGATCCGATCTCCTGTGACGGACGGGCGGGTTTGTCCGGCCCGGGCCGCGGGGAGGGACACGAGATGGAGTGGATCCTCGGCTGGGACGCGTTCGGTCGCATGGCGGTCGCCATGCTCCTCGGTGCCGCCATCGGGATGGAGCGCGAGGTGCGGGACCACTCGGCTGGCCTCCGCACCCACGCCACCGTGGCCCTCGGCGCCGCCGTGTTCGGCGTGATCTCCACCGTGGGCTTCACCGAGATCGCGGGACCCCGGGCCGAGACCAACCTGCAGGCCGACGTCACCCGAGTCGCATCCCAGGTCGTGGTGGGGATCGGCTTCCTCGGCGCGGGTCTGATCTTCCGGCGGCGAGGGGCCGTGCGGAACCTGACCACCGCGGCATCGCTGTGGGTCACCGCCGCGGTCGGCCTGGCCTCCGGGGTCGGTGATCCCGGCGTGGCCGCGGTGGCGTCGCTCCTCATGATCGGCATCCTCGGCCTCCTGCGCGGGCCGCAGCGCTGGCTCCTCGCCCGGACCGGGCGGGCTCGTCGGCGACTGCACGTCACCCCGGCCGAGGGACGAGACATCGCGGACGTGCGGGCGCTGATCGACGAGACCGATGACCTCACCATCGAGCGGTGGCGCGTGGAGAAGCGCGACGGTCGCGTCCTCGCCGACGTGTCCCTGAGCGCTCGGACCGCTCCGCTCCTGGACGAGCTGGTCGGTCGCGTCGCGGTGTCGCCGGCTGTGACCGATCTCCGTCCTCGCTGAGGGCGACCGGGCAGGGTCCGAGCGATACCGTCGGCGTCCACGTCGAGGCGCCCGGTGGCGGCGCGAGAGGAGCAGGTGATGGGTCGCCGCCGCGACAAGGGAGGGGCGACGCAGGAGATCGAGCACGCGGGCCGCGTCACCCACTCCGAGTGCCCGGTCCGCCGAGGCGACCGGCCCTGCGAGCCGCTGAACCGCATCACCCGGTGGAGCGTCGACGGCGGGCGGGTCACCGACCTCTGCACGTGCAGCTGCGGGCGGCGCTTCCCGACCAGCCACGCCGACGCGGCCGAGCACCTCGTCGATCCGCTCGACCCCGGCGCCGCGGGGGAGGTGGCGCCGGGGGCGAGCGAGGAGTGGTCGATCGACGAGGTCCGGTCCTTCGAGGCCGAGGACCCCCGCGCCGCCAAGGGCGTCGTCCCGGTCGAGACCGAGGTGCTCCACCGTCCAACCGGGCCGGTGGGTCGCGTGACGGGGGACGTCAAGGCCCTGGCCAAGCACATGGTCAAGGTCATGCACCGGGCCCCGGGCGTGGGCCTGGCCGCCAACCAGGTCGGCGCGCCGCTGTGCCTGTTCGTCCAGGTCCACAAGCGGGCCCTCCCGGAGACGTTGGTCGATCCCGAGGTCCGGGCCTCCTCGGGCACCTGGCGCTACACCGAGGGGTGCCTGTCGCTCCAGGTCGAGGAGGTGGAAGCCAGGCTTGAACGGCCGCGACGCCTCCAGGTCCGGGCCCGCACCCTCCACGGTGACGTGGTGGAGGCCACGCTCGACGAGGTGGTGGCCCGGATCTGCCAGCACGAGATCGACCACCTCGACGGCATCGAGTACGTGCAGCGCCTCACCGGCGAGG
>JBBSME010000174.1:0-4641 GCA_038233335.1 Acidimicrobiales bacterium
CGACTCGCTGACGACCGGTGGCGCCAGCCGGGTCCTGATCCACAACGTGATCGCGCCCAACTTCGGCCCGCTCCAGGCCCGACTGGATGACATGGCCGTCCGGGCCGACACCGGCAAGGTGGCGGCGTTCAAGGTGTACACCGCATGGGGCCCCGACGGTCAGGGCTACGCCCTCGACGACCCGGCCCTGGGCATCCCGGTGGTCGAGCAGGCCCGCGCCCTCGGGGTGAAGGTGGTGTGCGGCCACAAGGGCCTGCCCCTGCTGGAGTTCGATCGAGCCCACAACGGCCCCCGCGACCTGGTGGCCCTGGCCGCGGCCTACCCGGACATGGACTTCGTCGTCTACCACGGCGCCTTCGAGCTCCAGACGAGGGAGGGCCCCTACGACCCGGCCGCCGCCGAGACCGGCATCGACTCGCTGGTCAAGGCCCTCGACGACCACGGCATCGCTCCCAACAGCAACGTGTGGGCCGAGGTGGGCACCACCTGGCGGGAGACCATGAACGACCCCGATCAGGCGGCCCACGCGATGGGGAAGCTGCTCAAGCACGTCGGTGAGGACCGGGTCATGTGGGGCACCGACGGGATCTGGTATGGCTCGCCCCAGCCCCAGATCATGGCCTTCCGGGCCTTCCAGATCGCCGAGCCCACCGCCGCCCAGTACGGCTACCCGATGCTCACCCCCGAGGTGAAGGCCAAGGTGTTCGGGCTGAACGCGGCGGCCCTGTTCGGCATCGACGCCGAGGCCACCCGCTGCGTGCTCGATGGCGACGGCCTGGCCGTGGCCCGCGAGGAGGCCCGTCTCATGGCCGCCACCGGCGCCCTCCCGCCGCCCTGGCAGGCCCGCGGGCCGCTGACCCGCCGTCAGGTGCTGGGCTGGCTGAGCCGAGCCGACGCCCCCTACACCCCCTGGTGAGGCCGGTGTGCTCAGATGCGGAGGTGGACACCTCCCCGGCCCTGTTGCGCGTCGAAGAGGACGGCCCCGTCGCCACCCTCACCCTCGATCGACCCCATCACCTGAACGCTCTCTCCCGCGGCCTGCTGACCGCCCTGGTCGAGGTGTGTCGTCGACTGGACGGCCGACCCGACCTCAAGGTGCTGATCGTGCGGGGTGCGGGCCGGGCCTTCTCGGCCGGGTTCGACCTCGATGACTTCGCGCGACCGTCGGAGGATGCGTCGGTCCGCGACACCGCGGATCTCGGCCGGGTGGCCACCGAGGCCCTGACCGGGGTGCCGCAGCTCACCATCGCCGCGATCCACGGCCACTGCATCGGGGGCGGGCTGGTGCTGGCTGCGGCCTGCGACCTGCGGGTGGCCGCCGACGACACTCGCTTCGCCATCCCCGAGGTCGACCTGGGGATCCCGTTGGCCTGGGGTGGGATCCCCCGCCTGGCCCGCGAGCTGGGCCCGGCCATCACCAAGGAGCTGGTGCTCACCTGTCGGCCCTTCGACGCGGCCGAGGCCCGGGCCCTGCGCTTCCTGAACGCCCTCGTGCCGGCCGACGAGCTCGACGAGCACGTCGGGGAGATGGCCCGGGCCCTGGCCAGCAAGCCCGGCTTCGCCCTGCGCAGCACCAAGGAGCAGGTGAACGCGGTGATGGAGGAGGTGGCCGGCACCGGGCGCAGCGCCCACGATGCCGACTCGCTCGTCGCGGCCCAGGCCGACCCGGAGTGCCGGGCCGCCTCTCGCCGCTACCTCGAGTCCCGCGCCGCGACTCGTTGACCCGACGGGGCGGCCAGGGTTGGCCGGGGAGGCGCGGGACGGGCACCATGGCCCGGTGCTGAGCCTGGTGCTGCCCAAGGGGTCGTTGGAACGAGCGACGCTGGACCTGTTCGATGCGGCCGACCTTTCCGTCTCCCGCTCGTCCTCGGTGGCCTACAAGGCGAGCGTCGACGATCCCCGGATCGACTCGGTGCGGATCCTCCGGCCTCAGGAGATCCCTCGGTACGTGGCCGACGGCCTGTTCGACGTGGGCATCACCGGGCGGGACTGGATCACCGAGACCGACAGCTTGGTGGAGTCCCTCGGTCGGTTGCACTACTCCAAGGCCACCGCCCGACCGGTGCGGATCGTCGTGGCGGTGCCGGCCGACTCGCCGGTCGAGTCGGTCGAGGACCTGGGCGACGGCGTGCGGGTGGCCAGCGAGTACCCGGAGATGACCCGGCGCTTCTTCGCCGAGCGCGGCATCGAGGCCGAGATCAGCCTCAGCTACGGCGCCACCGAGGCCAAGGTGCCCGACATCGTGGACGCCATCGTCGACCTGACCGAGACCGGCTCGGCCCTGCGGGCGGCCGGGCTCAAGATCATCGGCGAGATCCTGACCTCGCACACCGAGCTGATCGCCAACCCGGCCGCGCTGGCCGACCCCGACAAGGCCCACGCCATGGCCCAGCTCAAGACCCTGCTCGACGGGGCCCTGGAGGCCCGGGGCAAGGTGCTGGTCAAGCTCAACGTGGGCACCGACGACCTCGATGCGGTGATCGACATCCTGCCCTCGATGAAGGCGCCCACGGTCTCCGCGCTGCACCGGGGCGGGGGCTTCGCGGTCGAGACCGTCGTGCCCAAGGCCGAGATCAACATCTTGATCCCCGCTCTCCGCGACGCCGGGGCCAGCGACATCCTCGAGCTGGCCCTGGCCAAGATCGTCCACTGATGCGCCCGGGGCCGGTGGACGGGCGGGTGGAGGCCTGGGACGACGACGAGGGCGTGGGCACGATCCGCACCGAGGACGGCTCCGTCCTCGACCTGCAGTGCACCAACCTGGCCGACGGCAGCCGGACCACGCAGGTCGGCACCGCAGTCACCGCGGTGGTCGTGCCCGGCCACCACGGCCGCTGGCAGGCCGTCGAGGTCGACCCCGCGGCGACGGAGAGTCGTGCGCGACCTGGACGGGGCGGCGGGGATCGCTGACCCAGCAGGGCGCGGCGCTGAGGGTCACCCGGGCCGGCAGCCGCATCCGAGCCGTGACGGTGACCCAGAACATCATGTTCGGCGCGAGCTGGGTGTTCAACGTCCACACCTGGGACACGGCCCGGGCCTCACCCAGCCGGGTGATCGGCGACAGGGTCGAGATGAAGATGGGGGCCAGGCCGGCTGGTACATCGGTCACCTCCGCGCCGGCGACCGCGCCGACTTCGCGGCCAGCTCGACCGCGACCTACGACCGCCCACCCGCCGAGCCGAGAGCGGCGGTCGGCCCGGCAGAGGACCCCGAGCGGGCGCGAGTCATCAGCGGCGGCTGAAGGCCGGGGTCGCCCGGGGGTCGCGGTCAGCCCACCGTGACGGTGCGGGAGTGCCAGCCCGAGGCGCCGTCGGGATCGACGCGGGTGCGCTCCTCGGTCTGGGTGTCGCCCTCGCCGTCGGTGGCCCGGACGTCGATCTCGTGGTCACCGGCGGGGGCGTCCCACTCCCAGATCCACTGGACCCAGGTGTCGTCGGAGGTGACCGGGCCCAGCTCGGCCTCCTGCCACGGCCCGCGGTCGACGCGGACCTCGACCTTGCTGATGCCGCGGCTGGGTGCCCAGGCGACCCCGGCGACGGGCTGGGGCCCGGCGCGGAGGTCGCGGCCGCGGCGGGGGACGTCGATCCGGGACTGGGTCTTCACCGGTCCGTCCTTGGCCCACCCCCGGGGGATCCAGTAGCCGTCCTCGTCCTCAAGGGTGGTGAGGCGGATCTCCTCGATCCACTTGGTGGCCGACACGTAGCCGTAGAGGCCGGAGATGACCAGGCGGGCCGGGAAGCCGTGGGCCCGGGGCAGTGGCTTGCCGTTCATGCCCACCGCCAGCAGGGCGGAGCGGTCGGGGTCGTCGAGGATTGCGGTCGGGAACCCGGCGGTGAACCCGTCCACCGACTCGCTCATGATCTGGGTGGCGGACGGGTCGACCCCGGCCTCCTCCAGCAGGTCGCGGAGCTGCACGCCCCGCCACCGGGCGTTGCCCACCAGGTCGCCGCCGACCTCGTTGGACACGCACGAGAGGGTGACGACCTCCTCCACCAGGTCCCGGGCCAGGAGGTCGGCGTAGGTCAGCTCGAGCTCCCGGCCCACCCGACCGGTGATGCGCAGGCGCCACCCGTCGGTGTCGACGGCGGGCGTCTGGAGGGCGGTGTCGATCCGGTAGAAGTCCTCGTTGGCCACCACGTAGGGGGTGAGGCCGTCGACCTCGAACGTCGGGCCCGCCGGGAGTGCCTCGGTGCTCAGCGCGGCGGGGAGGCGCGTCGGGAGGGGCGCCGCACTCGACCGCAGGGAGCTGCGAACCTCCTGGCCCACCGCGCCGAGGGTCACCACCGCGGCGCCGGTGCCGACGCCCCAGGCCAACACGTCACGCCGGTTGGCCGTCACCAGCGCCATGCCGTCGTGGGACCGGGGTCGGGTCGCGCCCTGCGAGGCGGCCCGCAGGGTCGTCCAGGGCGCGGCGCGGAGACCGAAGCGTTCGAGGAGGAGGAGCAGGACGGCGACCCCCGAGGCCACGCCCACCACGGCGGCCAGCAGGCCCAGCCCGACGGATCCCTGGGGGTTGCGCCAGGTGGCCAGCACCCCGAGGAGCCCGAACACCCCCAGCCCGCCGGCGCCCCACCCGGGCCGTCGCAGCTCGAGGCGGCCGAGCCAGGACCCGAACAGCAGGGCGACGATCACCGTGCCGGC
>JBBSME010000175.1:0-4537 GCA_038233335.1 Acidimicrobiales bacterium
GGCTCGAAGCGGACAACGACCGACTTCGAGGTGGGCGTCCCGCTGATCTCCGCCGTGCTGTCCAGGGGCACCAGCACGTTGGCCTCGGGGAAGTAGGCCGCGGCGGTGCCTCGGGCCACCGGGTAGGTGACGAGCCGGAAGGCGGGAGCGACCCGCTCGCGGCCGGCCCAGGAGGAGATGACGTCCACCACCTCGCCGGCGGCCAGGCCGAGGGCGGCGAGGTCGTCGGGGTGGACGAAGACGACGCGGCGCCCCTGGCGGATGCCCCGGTAGCGGTCGTCGAGGCCGTAGATGGTGGTGTTGTACTGGTCGTGGCTGCGGATCGTCTGGAGCAGCAGGTGGCCCTCGGGCACGGCCACCACCTCCAGGGGGTTGACCGTGAACCGGGCCCGACCGGTCACCGTGGGGAAGGTGCGGCTGTCGCGCGGCGGGTTGGGGAGGGTGAACCCGGCGTCGACGCGAGCGTCGTAGTCCTCGAACCCGGGCACCACCCGGCTGATGTGGTCACGGATGCGGCCGTAGTCGGCCTGGAGGCCCTCCCAGTCGATCCGACCCCTGTCCGGCACGAGGCGGCGGGCCAGCTGGGCGATCACCTCGACCTCGCTGGGCAGGTCCTCGGCCGGGGGATCCAGGTGGCCCCGGGAGGCGTGGACCATCCCCATCGAGTCCTCCACGCTGACCCGCTGGGATCCACCGGCCTGGACGTCGACGTCGGTGCGCCCCTTGCAGGGCAGGATGACCGACACCTCTCCCGGCACGGTGTGGGACCGGTTGAGCTTGGTCGACACGTGCACCGTCAGCCGACAGCCGGCCAGGGCGGCGGCGGTGGCGTCGGTGTCGGGGGCGGCGGCGACGAAGTTGCCGCCCATGCCGACGAAGGCCCGGGCATCGCCGCGAGCCATGGCCCGGATGCTGTCGACGGTGTCGTGGCCGTGGTCCCGGGGCGGATCGAAGGAGAACTCCTCGGCCAAGGCATCCATGAACGCCTCGGGCATCTTCTCCCAAATGCCCATGGTGCGATCGCCCTGGACGTTGCTGTGGCCCCGGACCGGACAGGCGCCGGCGCCGGGGCGCCCCACGTTGCCCCGCAGCAGGAGGAAGTTGACCACCTCGCGGATGGTCGCCACCGAGTTGCGGTGCTGGGTGAGGCCCATGGCCCAGCACACGATGATGCGGTCGGCGGCCAGGACCTCGGCGACGGTCTCGTCGATCTCGTCGGCGGTCAGCCCGGTGGCCGCCGCGACCTGCGCCGGGTCGAGGCGGGCCAGGTGCTCGGCGTAGGCCGCGAACCCGTCGGTGTGGGACTCGATGAAGCCGTGGTCCAGCACGGGCGGGGCGGCGGCCGCTCCCCCGGCGGCGACGTCGGCCTCCAGCAGCCGGGCTCCGAGGGCCTGGAACAGGGCCAGGTCGCCGTTGACCCTGATCTGGAGGAAGCGGTCGGCCAGGTCCGTCCCGCCGCCGATGACACCCTTCGGGGTCTGTGGGTTCTTGAACCGGCGCAGGCCGGCCTCGGGCAGGGGGTTGACGGCGATGATGCGGGCCCCGCCCTGCTTGGCCTTCTCCAGGGCGGTGAGCATCCGCGGGTGGTTCGTGCCCGGGTTCTGGCCCACGATGATGATCAGGTCGGTGTCGTGGATGTCGTCGAGCAGCACCGTGCCCTTGCCCACACCGAGGGTCTCGTTCAGAGCCGCCCCGCTGGACTCGTGGCACATGTTCGAGCAGTCGGGCAGGTTGTTGGTGCCGAAGGCGCGCACCATCAGCTGGTAGGCGAAGGCGGCCTCGTTGCTGGTGCGGCCCGACGTGTAGAAGACGGCCTCGTCGGGGTCGGCCAGGGCGGACAGCTCGTCGGCCACCAGGTCGTAGGCCGCGGCCCAGCCGACGGCCTGGTAGCGGTCCGAGCCGGGGCGGCGCACGACAGGCTGGGTGAGGCGTCCCTGCTGGCCCAACCAGTGGTCGCTGCGCTGGGCCAGGTCGGCCAGGTGGTGGCGGGCGAAGAAGTCGCCGCCCACCGTCCTGCGGGTGGCCTCCTCGGCCACCGCCTTGGCCCCGTTCTCGCAGAACTCGGCCAGAGATCGGTCGCCGGGGGCGGGGTCGGGCCAGGCGCACCCGGGGCAGTCGAACCCGTCGGCCTGGTTCAGCTGCCGCAGGCTGCTCAGCGTGCGGGTCACCCCCATCTCCCGCACCGAGTGGGCCAGCGACACCGCCACCGCCGTCACCCCCCCGGCCTCGTCCTCGGGGCCGCGGACCTCGAGGTCCTCGTCGCCCTGGTCGTGCGCCGGAGCCGCCTTGTGCACCGCGGGTCGTCCTCTCGTCGGGTCGGGTGCCCCAGTCAACCCGCTGGGATCGGCCGCCGCACCTCGTCCCGTTCGCCAGCGGAGCAACCGATGGGCGGGCTCAGCCGCGATCGCGGGTGATGAAGCGCATGGCCTCCTGGCGGGTGGCCACGCTGGAGCGGAACAGGCCCCGCACCGCAGAGGTGACGGTCGAGGTCCCCGCCTTCTGGACGCCCCGCATGGCCATGCACAGGTGCTCGGCCTCGATGACGACCATGACCCCCTTGGGCTCGAGGGTGTCGGAGAGGGCATCGGCCACCTGGGCGGTGAGGCGCTCCTGCACCTGGGGCCGACGGGCGTAGCCGTCGACCAGGCGGGCCACCTTGGACAGGCCGATCACCCGGCCGTCGTCGTTGGGGATGTAGGCCACGTGGGCCATGCCGGTGAAGGGCACCAGGTGGTGCTCGCAGGTGGAGTACATCGGGATGTCACGCACCATCACCATCTCGTCGTGGTCGGCTTCGAAGGTGACCTTGAGGTGGCTCCGGGGGTCCTCGTGCAGGCCGGAGGCGATCTCGGTCCACATCCGGGCCACCCGGGCCGGGGTGTCGTGCAGGCCGTTGCGATCGACGTCCTCGCCGATCGCGGCCAGCAGCTCGCGCACGGCGGCGGCGATGCGCAGCTCGTCCACCCCGGCGCCGGGACCCTCGAGGGGGACGCTGAGGTCGGGCTCGTCGCGGTCGTCGGTGCCGGTCACGCGGCCTCCCCTGTCGTCGGGCGCGGACCCATCAGGGCGCGTCCCGGTAGGTGCGGATGTCGGGCAGGTTGCGGTAGCGCTCGGCCACGTCGAGCCCGTAGCCGATGACGAACTCGGGCGGGATGCTGAACCCGACGTAGCGGAGGCCCAGCTCGCCGTGCTGCTGGCCCTCGCGCACCAGCAGGGCGCACACCTCCAGGCTGTTGGGGTTCCGGGCCAGGAGGTTACGACGCAGGTACTGGAGGGTGAGGCCACTGTCGATGATGTCCTCGACGATGATCACGTCGCGGCTCGAGAGGTCGAGGTCGAGGTCCTTGACGATGCGGACGACGCCACTGGTCTTGGTCGCCGCCCCGTAGGACGACACGGCCATGAAGTCGACCTCGACGGGTAGGTCGATGGCGCGGGCCACGTCGGCCATGAACACGAACGCCCCCTTGAGCACGCCGACCAGCAGGGGCGCCCGCCCCGCGTAGTCGGCGGTGATCTCGGCGCCCAGCTCGGCCACCCGGCCCCTGATCGCCTCCTGGCTGACGACGACGTCGCCCAGCGCAGGATCGGCGGATGGGGCCGGTTCGGTCTCCATCGCCCGCACGGTACCGGCTGGCCCCCACCCCCCGAACTTCGTACGCGAACCTTGTACGGAACGCGGCCACATGCGCCTGTTTCCGTCCAGAGTCTGGCGTGCGTGCCGGATGTCGGGCGAACCTTGTACGGAACGCGGCCACATGCGCCTGTTTCCGTCCAAGGTTGGGGTCATCAGGGTGGGGGCGGGTCGAGGTGGAGGCGGCCGCGAGAGCGACGGACCCGCCAGCCGCCGGCCACCTCGGTGGCCACGGCCTCGCCGGCGGCTACGGTCCGGACCCGCTCGACGGCGGCGGCCGACGGCGGCTGGCCGTCGGCCGTGGCCCGCAGCCAGGCCCGCACGGCGGCGCGGGCGAGCGGGGCCGGCGCCTCGGCCAGGGCAGCGGCGTCGGTCGGATCGACGGCCTCGGCCAGAGCGGCGAGGAGGTCGGCGTCGTCGGCCATCAGCTCGGCCTGGCGGGCCAGGATCGGCACCGGGTCCCGCCCGGAGACGTCGGCCAACAGCGGCAGGACCTCGTGGCGGACCCGGTTGCGGACGAAACGGGCGTCGTCGTTGGATGGGTCCTCGACCGGGTGCAGGCCCTCGGCCTGGCACAGCGCGCGCGTCTCGCTTCGGCGCAGGGCGAGGATCGGGTGGCGCGGCCCAGGGCGGAGCGCCCCCAGCCCGGTGGTGCCAGCCCCGCGGAGGAGGTTGACCAGCACCGTCTCGGCCCGGTCGTCGAGGGTGTGGCCGGTGCAGGCGTCGGCCGGCAGCACGGCCTGACGAGCGTCCCGGGCCCGAGCCTCGATGTTCGGACCGGGCCCGACGACCACCGACTCGGCCCGGAAGCCGGCGCCGTAGCGCGCCGTTACGGCCGCCACGGCGTCGGCCTCGGCGGCCGAACCGGGCCGCAGCCCGTGGTCGACGTGGACAGCCGTCACC
>JBBSME010000176.1:0-4491 GCA_038233335.1 Acidimicrobiales bacterium
AGGAACCCGGTGACCGAGATGGCGAAGGTCCGCTCCAGGTGGCGGGGCTCGGCGTCGAGCAGCGGGCGGAAGCTGGTGGCGGCGGCGTTGGCCACCAGCAGGTCGAGGCGGCCCGGCCCGCGCGCCGGGTCGGCCACCGCCGCCAGCAGGGCGTCGATGTCGTCGATCTCGCCCACGTCGCAGCGGTGCACCCAGGCCTGCTGCCCGGCCGCCTCGACCTCGGCCGCGACGGCCCGGGCCGCGTCCTCCTGCTTCCGGTAGGTGATGACCACGTCGCAGCCGGCTCGGGCCAGGCGCCGGGCGGTGGCCGCTCCCAGCCCTCGGGACGACCCGGTCACCAGGGCGGTCCGGCCCTCCAGGGAGAACGTGTCGGGCGCGGCGTCGGCCATGCCCGGAACCTAGGGGAGCGGCAGGCTCGTGACCCGGGGCCACCCCGTTCTGTGGGCTGAGCGAGCTGTTTCCGGCGCGTCTGGCCCACAGAAGGGTGGGAGCAGGTGTCAGTCGATCGGCGCGGTGGCCGGGGACGCCTCGGTGGTGCGGACGATCGCCTCGGACCGGAGCATCCAGAGGACGAGGCCGGTGGTGACGAACGCGGTGACGGCGCCCACCCGGAGGGCGATGGCCATGGCGTCCACGAAGGAGTCCTGGGCGGCCTGGGCCAGGGCCGCGCCCTCGGCCCCGCCTTGCTTGCTGGCCTCGCCCAGCGCCTGGCCCACCCCTCGATCCACCACCTCCGCCACCGGTGCGGGCAGGCGCTCGACCACCGACCCGAGACCGGAGCGGTAGCGCACGGCGAGGATGCTGCCCAGGACGGCGATGCCGACGGCCCCGCCCACCTCCCGGGCGGTGTCGTTGATCGACGAGCCCATGCCGGCTCGGTTGCGGGGGACGGCGGCCATGATCATCGAGGTGGTCGGGGCCATGGCCAGCCCGGAGCCGGTGCCGATCAGCAGGAGGGCCAGGCCGGCCAGGGCGTAGGGCGTGTCCTGGGTGGCGAGGGAGAACAGCAGGAACCCGCTGGCGTGGAGGGTGAGGCCGAGGGCGATGGTGGGCCGGGCTCCCATCCGCTGGACCACCCGCTCGCTCCGCGGCGCCCAGAAGAGCATGGCCAGGGCGTTGGGCACCAGGGAGAGGCCGGCGACCAGGGGGCTGTCGCCCCGCACGTACTGGAAGTACTGGGTGGCCAGGAACAACATCCCGAACAGCGAGAAGAAGGCCATGGTGATGGTGAGGGCGCCGGTGGCGAACCGCCGGACCCGAAACAGCGACATCTCGACCATGGGGGTCCGGGAGGTGTGCTCCCAGCGGACGAAGCCGCCGAGGAGGACGACCGCACCCCCGAACGCCCCCACGATGAGGGGGTCGGTCCAGCCCCGGTCCGGGGCCTCGATGACGGCGAAGAGGAGGGCGCCGAAGCCGAGCATGGAGAGCACGCTGCCCACCGGGTCGAGGGGCGAGCCGTGGTCGTCCTTGGACTTGGGCACCACGATCCCGCCTGCGATCAGGGCGATCCCGCCGATCACGACGTTGAGCAGGAACACCGAGCCCCACCAGTAGTGGGTGAGGACGAAGCCTCCGACCAACGGTCCCAGCGCCCCTCCCGCTCCCGCGAACCCGGCCCAGATCCCGATGGCCTTGCTCCGCTCGTGGGGCGGGAACACGGTGGTGAGGATCGAGAGCGTGGTCGGCATGATGAGGGCCGCGCCCAACCCGGACACGGCCCGGGCCCCGATCAGCGGCCCGGTGCTCCCCGAGAAGGCGGCGGCCAGCGAGGCCAGGACGAAGATGGCCAGGCCCAGCTGCAGCGCGCCCTTGCGTCCGAACCGGTCGCCCAGGGCTCCGGCGGGGAGGAGCAGGCCGGCGAACACGATGGCGTAGGAGTCCACGATCCACTGGAGGCCGGTCTGCGACGCGTTGAGCGTGTCGGGCTGGGACAGGGTGGGCAGGGCGACGTTGGTGGACGAGACCGCGGCCACGATCAGCACCAGGTTCACGCACAGCACGCCCAGCACCAGCCAACGCCGAGGGTCAGCGGCCTCGTCGGGCACGACAGGTGGGGCGTCGGTGGGCATCCGGGAGATCAACATCCGCAGCCGACCCCCTGTTCCCCCGCGGCGGCCACCGGGTCGGGCCCGCAGGCGCGGATCCTGCGACGGCCGCCGGAGTCGGCGCGCCGCCGGGTCCTCGTTACCCTGGCACCACCATGGATGCCACCGACGCCACCGCACCGTCCACCGACGACACCGCACCGTCCACCGACGACACGGTCGACGCGGCCTCCCCGGTCGCTGAGGACACGCCCGAGGCAGAGCGGGTCCTCACCCTCACCGAGACCGCCCTGGAGACGGTGCGCGGCCTCCGCGACGCCGAGGACGATGCCGCCGGCCTGGCCCTCCGCGTCGAGGTGACCGGGGTGCGGGGCACCGACTTCACCTACGACCTGGGCTTCGACCCGGTGGCCGACGCTGCGCCCGAGGACGCCGTCACCGTGCAGGAGGGCCTGACCGTGTGGATCCCGGCCGGCAGCGTCGACCGCCTCAAGGGCGCCACCCTCGACGTGCCCTCCCGGGAGGGCCAGGGCGGACTGGTGCTGCGCAACCCCAACCGGCCCGACCCGCTGGGCATGGACGACTCCATCGAGCTCACCGGCACCGTCGAGGAGAAGGTCAGCCAGCTGCTCGATCAGCACATCAACCCCGCCCTGGCCTCCCACGGCGGCTTCGCCTCCCTGGTCAAGGTGGCGGGCACCCAGGCCCACATCACCATGGGCGGCGGCTGCCAGGGCTGCGCGGTCAGCGCCATGACGCTGCGCGACGGCATCCAGTCGGCCATCCTCGAGCGCATCCCCGAGATCACCGAGGTGGTCGACACCACCGACCACGACGCCGGGGAGAACCCCTTCTACGAAGAGGTCCCCGCCGCCGGCTCCCCGTTCGCCTGACCCCTGGCGCCGCGTCAGCCGCCGGCGATGAGGGCCACGCCGACCAGGGTCGACACCACGCCGGCCACCTGGATGGGGCGCAGGCTCTCGTGGTGGAGGCGCCAGGCCAACAGGGCCGTCACCGCCGGGTAGAGCGACGCCAACACCGCGCTCACCGACACCTGGCCCAGGGTGCTGGCCACCGCGAAGAGGCCGTTGGCCCCGGCGTCGGTGGCGGAGATCGTGGCCAGCACGGGCAGGTCCCGCACGACGGGCCGCGGCGCCCGCCGCAGCACGGTCAGGAGCAGGGCGGTGCAGCCCACCGTGGTGGTGATGCGCATGACCAGCAGCGTCATGGCCACGCTGGTCTCGCTGCCCTGGGCCACCAAGGTCAGGGCCGACCCGAACCCCACCGCCGCCACCCCGGCCAGGAGCAGGGGTCGGCGACTGGCGGTGGCCGGGACCGCACCGGCATCGGTCTCGCTCGCGGCCTCGGCGACGTCCGCAGCCACCGCGGCCCGTCGCTCGGGGCCGGAGGCCAGGACGACGCCCACGACGGCGACGACGATTCCGGCGGCCTGGAACCCCGATGGCGAGTCACCCGTCGCCAGGCCCACCACGACCGGGATCACCACGCCGGTGGCGGCGATCGGTGCGACGACGCCCATGGTGCCCGCAGCCAGGGCCGCGTAGAACGAGCCCAGCCCCACCGATCCGAGCACGGCGGCGGCGATGCCCCACCCGATGGCGCCGGTGCGCCCCCCCTCGCCGGTGGCGACGACGATCACGAACAGGGCCACGCCGGCCAGGCCCTGGCTGATCCGGATCACCGCCACGGGATGGGCCCGTCGGCTGAGGGTGCCGCCCAGGAAGTCGCCCGTGCCCCACAGGAGGCTGGACAGGAGAGCGAGGAGGGCACTCATGGGAGCCGCTCACCCTCCCACACCGCCGCCCCGACCGGCCTCGGCGGGGGGTCAGCCGGCGTCGAGGGCCTCGAGGACCCGTTCGGCGACCTGCTCCTGGGCGTCGGAGGAGGACGCGTCGACGTCGGTGATGTCGACCCGGGAGGCTCCGGCCGACGAGGCCACCTCGGCCACCACTGCGGCGTACTCGTCCGAAGGGGCGGCGCCCGGATCCTCCCATTCGGTCAGGAGGACCACCTCGACGGTCGACCCGAGGGCCTCCACCACCGCGGTCAGATCGGTGCGGTACTGCTCGACTGGGGTCCGCCGGCCGGTGTCGCCGCTGGGCAGCCACACCAGCGCGGTGGTCGGCTCCAGCATCGTGGCCTCGGGCACCTGGGTGCGCAACGCGTCAGCCGCGGTGGCCCGGGGCGTGGCCAGGTTCACGTACACCGTCGAGGGTGGGAGCTCGTCGAACACCAGACGGGCCCACAGGTCCCGCAGCGAGTCGCGCAGCCCGTCCCCGTCGGCCTCGGTCCCGCCGATGACCACCAGCGGGGCCGGCGGACCTTCTTCGACCCCGGCCACCACCTCGGGTCCGCGGCTGGACGTGCAGGCCGCCACCAGGGCGATCAGGACGGCGAGGGCGAGGGCCAGCGACGCTCGCCC
>JBBSME010000177.1:0-4484 GCA_038233335.1 Acidimicrobiales bacterium
GAGATCGGCTCGGGTGAACATCGTGTCCGTCTCAGCTCTGCTCGGCGCGCCGCACCGTGGCGCCGCCCTTGCGGTTGTCGAGCCGTCCGAACCGGCTGTCGAGCAGGCTCGTGAGCTTGCGAATCGCCCCGCTGCAGGCCTCCTCGACGGTGGCGCCGTGGTTGGTGACCGCGACCGGCTGCTGCCCTGCCGGTCGGGCCTCGATCAAGCACCGCTTGTCGGCGGGGCCGCCCTTATCGGCGTTCTCGTCGCCCAAGTGGACTTCCACACGGGTGAGCTGATCACTGAACCGCGACAGCCCGGCAGCCACGTCGGCGTCCACCTGGCTGGTGAGCTCGTCGCTCCCGTCCACGTTGCGGCCAGTCGTGACCTCGATCTGCATGCGGACCTCCGGGTTGCGGGAATCGCGGTCTCGACGAAGCGTCGCCGAAACGGCGTTGGGGCGCCTGTTGGTGTTGACGCGCCACCAAGGCCCGGAGCACCGCTCCCGAGCCGGTCGATGCCGGCCTATACGTGTGGGATCTCGTCGTGCTGGTGCCAGCGTAGCCGGTTCTCGACCATCGCCGGCCACCAGCCCGGGCGGCTGCGGGAGCTGACCTCCCCGGTCCGCGTGATCAGGTTGTTGGCTGCCTCGGTGGGCCCCAAAGACCGACACCACCCCAGATCTGCCTACATTCCGCGGAACTCAGGCGAGTGTGCCGCGTGCTTTCAAAGAGGGCTCGCGGACGGCGTGGGTGGGATCGACGGACCGACCATCGACCGGCAACCGCCTCACCCTGAGCCACTCCCGCGGCAGGCGGCGGGCCTGGGAGGATGGCCGGATGGGACGACCGGGCGGAGCGCCCAACACCAGCGCGACCACTCGGTCGGGACAGGGTGACGGGTGAGCCCGGTCGATGCGGTGGTCGTGGTGTCGCCGGGCTGCGGTGCGGAGGGGTCAACAGCGTCGCCGGGGGAGGATCGCTGATCCTGTTCCCGGCCCTGCTCGGACCGGAATGTCGACGCTCTCGGCCAGCGGGGCGCTGGGGGTGATCATCCTCGGGGTCCTGGGCCTGACCGTCCACGACACCCTGCGGCGCCTCAACGCCGGGAAGGGATTGCTCTCGCTGGTCGACGCGTCGGTGAGCGTGGTCGTGTTCGGCTTCTTCGGCCCGGTGCAGTGGGCCTTCGTGGCCGTGGCCGCGCCCAGCACGCTCCTGGGCGGGTTCGTCGGGGCCAAGGTCGCGTCCCGCCTGGACGAGCGGGTGCTGCGGGCCAGCGTCGTCACTTTCGGGGTGGCGGTGTCGATCTACCTCTTGGTCCGCGCCCTCTGATCCGCCCCGCGTCCGCTGGTGGCGCGACGTCTGCCCAGGTCGTCAGCCGTCGTGGGCGCCGAGCCAGTCGTACCAGGCGTCCAGGCCGTCGCCCTTGGTGGCCGACAGGGGCAGCACCTCGACGTCGGGGTTGAGGCGGCGGGCATCGGCGATGCAGCGGTCGACGTCGAAGTCGACGTAGGGCAGCAGGTCGACCTTGTTCAGCACGACCAGGTCGGCGGCCCGGAACATGTGTGGGTACTTGAGTGGCTTGTCGGCCCCCTCGGTCACCGACATGATCACGACCTTGGCCGCCTCACCCAGGTCGAACAGGGCCGGGCAGACCAGGTTCCCCACGTTCTCGATGAGGACGATCGACCCGGCGTTGGGTTCCAGCACTCGGAGGCCGCGGGCGAGCATGTCGGCGTCGAGGTGGCAGCCGCTCCCGGTGTTGATCTGCACGACCTTGGCGCCGGTGGCCCGGATGCGGTCGGCGTCGAAGAGCGTCTCCTGGTCGCCCTCGATCACGGCCATCTCTCGACGCCCGGCCAGGTCGGCGATGGTGCGTTCCAGCAGCGTGGTCTTGCCCGAACCCGGTGAGCTCATGAGGTTCACGGCCAGGATGTCGCGACCCTCGAACCAGCCCCGGTTGCGGGCCGCGCCCAGGTCGTTCTGAGCCAGCACCTCCTGCTCGAGGGTCAGCGTCTCGGTCGCGGGCGTCGCGGCTGCCCCGGCGGTCCGAGGGGTCTCACCCCGCTGCTCGACCGCCAGGCCTTCCTGGTGGGTGCGGTCATCGCCGACGGCATGGCTGTGCTGCCCGGGGCCGGGCGGGCTCTGGCGGTCCGACGCAGTCCCTGACCCGTGCGCGGGCTCGTGTGAGTGCCCGTCGCCGTGGGCGTGATCGTGATCGTGGTCGTGGCTGCTGTGATCGTGGGTGTGGCCATCGCTGTGGTCGTGGCCATCACCTTCGACGTGGGTGTGGCCGTCGGCGTGGGCGTGGCGGTGGCCGTCGTGGGCGTGGGCGTGCTCATGCCCGGGCTCGACCCGGTCGGGATGGGCCGGGTCGGTGACCCGGGTGCCCCCGTCGCCGTCACACCCACAGGTGGCACACATCAGCTCTCGGCCTCTGCGTCCTCGGCGGTGAAGACCTCCACGGTCTCGATACGCAGGTCCTGGCCGCTGGTGATGTCCAGGTCCGCGCTGCCGCACGGGCACAGGGCGATCAGGTCGGGCAGCTCGACGTCGGTGTCACAGGTGCGGCAGTGGGCCCGCCCCGGCGCGTCGATGATCTCCAGGCGGGCGCCCTCGACGCAGGTGCCCTGGGTGCACAGGTCGAAGCAGAAGCGCACCGAGTCGGCCACCACGCCCGACAGTCGCCCGATCACCAGGGTCACCTCGTCGACGCGCCGGCCGCCGCAGTGCCCCTCGACGGAGCGGACGACGCTCTCGGTGATGGCCAGCTCGTGCACGGTGCTCCCCGCATCGGGTATGACCGCGGGCACGTTACCCGCCGATCCGTCCCTTCACTCGTCGGATCCCTCCGCCGTCCCCGCCCTCGGCTTCACCCTCACCGAAGTGGCGACCAGTCGTGCACTCCCGGGTGTCTGTTCGGTCGCCAGTTCGGTTCGTGGTCCGAAGTGGCGACCGTTCGTGCACCCCTGGGTGTCTGTTTGGTCGCCAGCTCGGAGGGCGAGGGGTCGGCTGTTCCGAGGCGGGCGGGTGGCCGACGTGGCCGGCGCGGGTCAGGGGCGGTCGGGCTCACCCTCGAAGGTCGGGGGGCGGGCACCGCGGCCGACGCTCCACGATCCTCCGCCCAGGCGGCCCTCCTCGGGCTGGGGTCGAGCCCGGTGACCGAACCGGGCGAGGAGCGGCTCGGCGTCCTCGCCCCGGTTGAGGGCGGTGCACGGGGCGCGGAAGGGGCACTCGCGGCAGTGGGCCCAGTCCGGGGTCGGGTCGAGGCGCGGTCCGGCGTCGAGCATGGCCATGACGGTCCGGCCCAGCCGGGCCGCGATGCGCCCCACGTCGCCGGGCGCGAGCGGGACCGCAGTCCTCCGGAACGCGAGGGGGTCGACCCGGATCTCGTCGTGGAGGACGCCGGCTGGCGGCAGGGCCAGCTCCTGCACCCCCCAGGCCCAGGCCGCGGTGAGCGAGCGCTCGTCGAGGGCGAGTCGGTCCGGGTCTGACCACTCGTCGACCACGTGACGGGCCACGAGCCAGCACCGGTCCTCGCCGTCGAGCACCACGAGGGGCAGGCGGTCGCAGTAGCTCACCGGCGCGCCCTCGTCGGTGCCCAGGGACCGGTCGGGGATCACCGGGTCGGGGACGGCGGCTTCGACGTCGCCCTCGACGCGGATGGGGGTGATGTCGCCGTCGACCGAGGGTGCCCAGCCCACGAAGCCCTCCACCACCTCCCGATCGAGGTCGGTGGCGTCGGCCCGGTCGAGGGCGGCAGTGACCAAGGGGGCCACGACGGCGCGGTCCCACGTCCACATCCCCGGGAAGTAGTGCACCGCCAGGGCGTCGCGGATGGCCGTTGAGGTGTGCCACCCGGGCCGGCCGGGGGCCGGTGGCGGGGTCAGACCCCGCCGTTCCAGGGCGCTCAGGTCCCAGGCTCGCACACAGCGTGCGAACCACTCGCGGTCCTCCGGGAGGACGAGGTAGGGCGCCACCTCGTCCATTGGTACGACGCCGAACGGGAACGGTCAACAGCCCCTGCTCAGAGGGCCCCTCAATGTTGATGGGTGCGAACTGCACCTATTGCGACGCCGGTCCGTGGCGACTACCCAGGGGTGTGACGCACTGCACATCCGAAGCCCCTCTGGAGGTTCCATGTCGACCACCGAAGCCCCACCGGAGGACCCTGTCGTCCACATCTTGTGGATCAACGCGGGGCTGAGCTGTGACGGCGACTCGGTCGCCCTGACGGCGGCCACCCAGCCCAGCATCGAGGAGATCGCCCTGGGCGGCCTCCCGGGCCTGCCCAAGGTCGCGGTGCACTGGCCCCTGATCGACTTCGAGTCCGGTCCGACGGGCGGGACCGACGACTTCCTGGAGTGGTTCTTCAAGGCCGACCGAGGCGAGCTCGAGCCCTTCGTGCTCGTGGTCGAGGGCTCCATCCCCAACGAGCAGCTCAACAAGGACAACGGCGGCTACTGGTGCGGGTTCGGCAACGACCCCGAGACCGACCAGCCC
>JBBSME010000178.1:0-4420 GCA_038233335.1 Acidimicrobiales bacterium
CCCGTCGTTGTCAGGGCTGCTTGCCGCCCTCCCCCGCGACTCCGGGATCAGGCTGCCCTCATCTTCAGAAGGCCCGCTGCGACGGGCCCACGGTGGGTCCTTTCACCCCACCCGGATACATGGCGCCTCGTGGCGCACGCGGAGGTCGTGAAGCCGAATCCTCGGTAGCTCCGACTGGGCCATGAAGCGCTGGAAGGTCTGGCTGATCAGGTCGGGGTGGACCGGTGAGCCGTCGGGCTTGGCGAACACGAAGCCGTCGTCGCCTCGCCGGCCGCTCGCCATGCGTTCCTCGAGCTGGTGTCGTCGATGGCGCCGCAGCATGGCGATGGTCTGCTCGTCGAGGTCGATGGTGCGACGGCTGGACGCGGTCTTCAGCTCGTCCTCGATGAGCTGGTACTCGACGGACACGATTTGTTGGTTGACAGCGAGCCGAGCGGCGTCAAGGTCGACGTTTCGCCATCGCAGGCCGGCGACCTCGCCGCGGCGCATGCCGGTGGTCGCGGCGAGGAAGTACAGCGGATAGAGCTCGTGTTCGGCGATCGTTTCGAGGAAGGCGCGGAGTTGGTCGCCGGTCCACACGTTCATCGATCGACCGCTGCGGCTTATCGCTGGTGGGTCGGCGATGTCGGCGACGTTGCGGAAGACGGTGCCCTTGCGGGTGGCGTCGGACAGGGCGCTTTGGATGGTGGCGTGGACGTTGCGCACCGACTTGGCCGATAGTCCGCCGCGGGTGCCGTTGCGCTTGCCGTCGGCGAGCAGCTTCACGTAGAGCTCGTCGAGGTCTTCGGGCTGGAGCTTCTGGAGCGGGATGCGCCCGATGTTGGGGTTGATGTGCAGCCGGATGTTGCGCTCGTACGCGGAGGCGGTCGAGTGCTTCACCCGGGTTCGCTTCGATGGAAGCCATCGTTCGAGCATGTAGTCGCCGAGGGTGATCTTGTCGGGGGAGCGGTAGTCGCCGTCGTGTATCCGCTTCACCAGCTCGCCGAGCACTTTCTCGGCGCCCTTGCGGGTCTCGCCTGCGGCGTGCCAGCGATGGCGGGGTTTGCCGGTGGCCGGATCGATGCCTTCGTAGACGACGGCGTAGTAGCGGTTGCCTTTCTTGGCGATGTGGCCTCTCACTTCGGTCCGCCCTTCGGTTGGTTGCTGCCGCCCGGTGCCGGATCGTCCGTGTCGGTCGGGACGTCGTCGAGGTCGTCGAGCAGCCCGGCGAGTCCGGCCAGGACTTCTTTGGCCCGGTCTACGTCTCCGAGCAGCTGACCGAGGCGCACTCGGGCCTTGCCTTTGACGAAGGTGTCGATGCCGTCGTGGACGTCGTCGACCTCGCGGCCGAGGTCCTCCATCCGGCCGTCGTCGTAGATACGCATTCGGCTGGGGCGACGTTCTCTACTGTTCGAGTACCCGGCTGCGATGAAACCCAAACCATCGTGCAAGCCGAGTGCCTCGCCCTGCTCACCAACGCGATCGTCTGCTGGAAAGGCTCCCTCCGACCTCGCGCAGGTCAGTACGCGCGCCGGTACTTCGCTTCGATGAGGGTAAACACGCCGTACGCAAAGGTGCCGATGGCGATGACCCACACGGCCACCTGTCCCCACGGATTTCCCGCAAGCTCGCCGAGAAGACCCGAGAGCCCCTTGACCTCGTCGGAGTTGTGCTGCACCCCGGCCACGAAGAAGAAGATCCCGACGCCGACCATGAGCGCCGACCGACCGGCGTACCCGATACGCCCGATCGTCTCGATCGTGTTCGTCGTCTTCTCGTCGGCCGATTCGATCTTGTCCATGAATTCGGTGTCCACGACGTGCTTGTAGAATTGGTATCCGCCGAAGCCGACGATCCCGATTCCGGCGATCATCACGAGCCAGCGTCCCGCTGGCAGGTCCATCAATACCGCGGCCGCCTTCTGCTTGCCACCTCCGGATCCTTCATCCGAACTGGACGACCCACTCGACCAGTTGGCGATAAGGATCGATACCGCCGTCACTGCCGAGCCCGTGTAGAGGAACGCCATCACGGCGTACTTTGCGCGATCGGTGGCCTCGCTGCCGTCGACCGGGTCACCAGCGATTGCCTGCGTCGCTTTCCAGAGCACGAGCGCCACGAGTCCGACGGCGAGCACGATCATCAAGAACTTCCCGAACGGCGCCTCGGCGACTCGCTCGATCGCCCCGGACTTCGAGGTGTCCTGGGAATCGCTGTCGCCGAGGGCGACGTTGATCGCGATGAACCCGAGCGAGGCGTACAACAGCCCCTTGCCGACCAATCCGACCGGTGCGAGCTTGGAGCGCAGATCGGACGCGGTCGATTCGGCTTGCTGTGCGGCGTCGCTCTCAATGTTCATGGGCAGCCCTCTTCTCGTCGCCTGGCGGATGGCGACATAACAGGTGTTCCCAACTGGGACCTGCCTCAAACGTCGTCGCACTGTCAGAAAGTTCACATACGCGACTCCATCCTGGCGACCGTGTGGGTGGGCCGTCTCGTGTCGTGGTGTGACGGTACTGGTCTGGTGAGACAGCCGCCCAAGGGCGCCCGACGGACCCTCAAAGGCTTGCCCGGCCAACACAGGTCGGGAGGTTGCCCGATCCGTTGCCCGGTGCGGTCCCGAAGACCAGTCAGCCCCCGGTCTGAGGACCGAGGGCTGGTGGTTCGCCCACTTCACAGCGGGTGTCTTGTTGGAGCGGACGACCGGATTCGAACCGGCGACCCTCACCTTGGCAAGGTGATGCTCTACCAGCTGAGCTACGTCCGCGTGAGCCGGTGACTGTAGCAGCGGGCACAGATCAGGTCACACCGATCTCAGGCCCCCGAGCTTCCCTCATGCGTCATCTTGCGGGGCGAGGGCGGCGTCCAGCAGGGCCCGGCCGGAGGCACTGAACGGGATCGAGTCGAGCTGGGCGTGGGCCTCGGGGCTCATCTTCTTGGCCGTGCGCCGCAGCACGTCGACTGTCTTGTCGCCCATGGTCTGAGCCGCGTCGTCGAGCTGGACGGTCAGGAAGGCCAGGCAGACCGCATCCTCGTGGACCTGCACCGAGGGCACCCGGCCCAGGCCCTCCTTGCGGACCAGCCGCCGGACCTCCGCGATGGTGTCCTCGTCCCACCCGTGGTCGCGGAGGAGGATGGCGACGTCGTCGGCGTGGCGGGTCTTGGCCGCTGTCCTCCACCGCAGGTAACCGGCCCGACCCTCGGGGAAGTTCGTTCGCTGCACCTCCCACCGCCGGAGGTGGTGGGCTCGGGCCGCGATGCGCTGAGCCGAGGTGGCGTCCGGGTCGAGGTGATCGACCCACTCGCACGCGATCCGACCCAACGTCTGCTGGAGAGGCCTCTCCGCGCCATCGACGACCACGCGATCGGGATCGTCATCGTTGGCCGCGTCGATGGCCGCCAGGGTGTCGGCCTCGCGCTGCCCTGTCACCGGCGCCTCAGTCGGACTTCGGACGCAGGTCGACCCGCAGCGTCAGCACCCCGTCCTCGAGGCTGGCCTCCGAGTCGCCGATCATGGCGAAATCCTGGAAGTCGGTCTGGGCCTGCTGCACCAGACGGGTGCGCTCGGGCCCGGCCACGGGGGGCAGGTTGCGTTGCTTCACCGCCTGCGCCCGCTCCTGGAAGCGGGTGATCATGGCGGCAACGTCGAACTCCTCAGCCATTCCCGGCACGCTACTGGTCGTCAGGCGACTCGGGCGCCTTCGACGGCTCGCCGGCGTCGCGACCTTCCTCTGGCGTCGGTTCCGGATCGGGCCGGGAGGAACCCTTCGAGGCGGCGGGGACCCGCACCGGCGCCTGGCCCGGGCGGACGAGGACGCGCTCGGCGTCGGGGGTGCCCAGCTTCTTCGGGGGTGCGTCGACCCGACGCCGGGGCTTCCCCGGGGCTGCGGGACCCGGCGCCGACGGGCCAGCCGGGGCGCCGATGACCTTCACCCCCTCCTCGCCGTCGCGATCGTCGAGGCGGGACAGCACGGCGGTCGACGCATCGGCGCCGACCGGCGCGGCCTCCGGCTCAGGGGCGTCGTCCTCGGCGGGCGCTGCCGCGGGAGGCGCCTCAGCCGGGGTCGGCTCGTCGGAGGACTCGTCGGACGCACCGAGGGCCACGGGGGAGGGCGCGTCTGCCTCCAGGTCATCGGCGTGGTCGTCCTCTGCGACGGCGGTGCGATCGGCATCGGCGTCGGTGGCGCTGTCTGCGGCGGGCGCGATCTCGTCGCCGCCACTGGTCTCGCGCGTCGCGGGGGCCACGTCGTGGTCGACGGAGTGTTCGTCGTCATCGTCGAGCCCCGGCAGGTCGAGGACCGGGGCAGCACGGGGAACCTTGGCCTTGGGCCTGGGCGTGGGCCCCGGGGCAGCACGGGGAACCTTGGCCTTGGGCCTGGGCGTGGGCCCCGGGGCAGCACGGGGAACCTTGGCCTTGGGCCTGGGCGTGGGCCCCGGGGCA
>JBBSME010000179.1:0-4312 GCA_038233335.1 Acidimicrobiales bacterium
GCGCTTGGCGCGACTGGTGGCTCCTGAAGGCGGCCCAGAGCGTGAGCCCGAGGATGTCGTCGGCATGCGACACCTACCTGCGGCCCCGGCGGCAGAGCAGATCGTCGTGCTCATGGTCGACACCGGCGACGACGTGACCACCGTGGCCACCAGCCTCGGGGTGGAGCCCGACTGGGCCCGGGGGATCCTCACCGGTGAGGTGGTCGAGATCGACCCGCTACAGGTGAACCGGATGTGTCTGGCCCGCCATTCCACGCCCCATGATCTCTTCGGAGCGACCGGGCCCGGAGCGACGACGATGCCGGCCACCCTGGACTGGGGGTCGTCGCCCGGGAGCCGGCGCCAGCTGGTCGATGCCGCCGGGTACCTCTCGGCCGAGGAGCCGCGACGCCAGGTGGCCGCGTTGGGGGGCCCGGAACGCTTGGAGCTGGCCGAGGCCCTCGATCAGCGTCACCTCCAGCTCGGCCGCTGGGCCGAGGGCCTCGAGGGGCGCGAAGAGCGCCTGGCGCAGGTGGTGGCTCTCGAAGGCGCCCCACATCGTGAGCCCGAGGATGTCGTCGGCATGCGACACCTACCTGCGGCCCCGGCGGCAGAGCAGATCGTCGTGCTCATGGTCGACACCGGCGACGACCTCGACACCGTCTCCCGCGGCCTCGGGATGGAGCCGTCCTGGGTCCAGGGCTTGGTGGACGGCGACATCGACCTGCTCGAGGCCGGCGAGGCCAGCCGGCTCTGTGCTGGCCTCGGGCTCTCGCCGAGCCAGGTGTTCGGTATGGCCGGCGAGGTGGTCGAGGTGCCCGTCGCCTTCGACCCCTTCGTCCACGACCCGTCGCAGCGCGCCCATGCGCTCGACCTCCCCGACGTCCCCGACCTCGACTTCGGTCCTTAGGCCGGGAAGTCGAGACGATGGCGATGTTCGACTCCTGGCACCGTCGCTGGCTCCGCCGACAGCTGGAGCGCAGCGGCGTCGTGGACGGTGACGACGTCGCCTTCTCCCAGGTCGAGACCGACGACGGCTGGTCGGGGTGGGTCACCGCCGATGCGGTGCCGGCGGCCACACCCCCGGTGGGCTTCTCCGGGCGCTGCACTGCTGGCACGTGCGCTGGGTCCTGAGCGAGATGGATGCCAAGGTGGCCGAGGGCGAGTACTCCTACTGCGAGGCCGGCGCCGACATCGTCGTTTGCGCCCCCAGACCGGGACTATGGCGCGAGGTCAGGATCAAGGCCGGGCCCCGGTCCGGGGGGCTCCGGCCATTTGTGGGGGCGGCTCGTCTCCAGCTCCCGGTCGCCGGCGATCTGCGCTCGGCGCAGCTGGCGCAGCTCCGGCAGCGCCTGGTGGTCCTTGGGGCGGTCGGCCCACTCCTTGGACGCGATCACGTCGTCGAGCGTTGCAACCTGCACGGGTAGGCCTGCGAGATCGATGGTGACCGCCCGCGCCGTCAAATCCTCGTAGCCGAGGTGGCGACCCCGCCGATCGGCGAGGTCGGCGAGGACGTCGAAGTCGCCGGCGTCGGTCCGCCACGTGGACAGCTCCATCTGTCGCAATTGGTGGGCATCGACGTGCACGGGGAGCCGCTGGGCCTCAGCATCGGTGAGCCCTGCCACCCGCAGCCTGGCGTTGAGCTCGCGCATGGCGCCGGCCAGCCGCACCAGGTTGTCCAGGCTGCGCTCCGGGAGGCAGTCGAAGTCCTTGGTGATGCGCTGTGCGCCGTAGGCGTTGGCGGCGGTGCCACCGAGGACGAGGTACTTCACATGGTGGCGTTCGAGGGTGTCGAGGATCCGCTCGACGTCGAGCAGCGGTTCCTCAGGGCCGGCGGTCATGCGGATCGAGGCTGCGACCCTGCGCACGTGCCTCCTCGACCTCGGCCAGGAACTCGAGCACCGCCTCCTTGGTGTCGAGGACCCGTCCGTCCCAGGTTCGGGATTGGTCATCAGGGGTCGACGGGCGCCCGGTGGCGTTCATGCGCTCGGACCACTCAGCGGCAGTCTTGGGGAACACGCTCGGGTCCATCGCTCGATCCCGCCCGCGACCGGCAGCGCTCTGAGCGGTGCCTTCCCGCTCGGCCTCGACCTCGGCCAGGAACTCCAGCACCGCTTCCTTGGAGTCCAGTCGCCGGCCGTCGGTGGTGATGGACACGTCGTCGGGGGTGGGAGGGCCACCGGCCTCCATCTTCGCCTTGAGCTCGTCCCAGCTGACATGGATGGTCTTCCTCACCGCCGTCAACCCTACCGCCGGCCTTCTGGCTACCCGGCCAGGGGCTCGTCGAGGTCCTCGTCGTCGACAGCTCCCTCGTAGCGCGCCCACAGCGCGCTGCCGCCCTCGCCGTCGACGTGGCCCTCGAAGCACCACCGGCCCGCCGGCGCCGGTCGCCGCCCTCGCCGCAGCAGCGAGGCCAGCGCCCCGGCCGAATGGCTCGACGCGTACCGCGCCACCTGGGCCCACTGACCTTGGTGGCCGACCAGCTCCTCGAGGTGCGCCAGCAGTGTGCCCGGGGCCGACGTCGCCGGGCCTGGCACCGGGGGAGGGGCCTCGACCTCGACCTTGACCTCGACCCCAGGCACCACCGGCTGGTGACGGCGGAGCAACCGCTCGTGCTCGCTCAGCCCGCCCCAGACCCCCTTGAGCCCAGGCACGTCGAGCGCATAGGCCCGGCACTCCTCGACCACCGGGCAGGCGCCGCACACGGCCCGGGCCGTGGCCGTCTCCTTGCCCCGGCCCGGGAAGAAGACCGCCATCGGCACCTCCCGACAGGCCCCGCGGTCGCGCCACTCGCCCGGGAACGGGGCGTCCTCCAGGGCCACGCCCTCGCCACTCACTGCGACCTCTGACCTTCTCGGGCGGGAGGCTCCTGGTCGATATATCGTCGGTGGAGGGCCTCGACACGGCGAGCCGTGGAGGCCCGCACCCGACCTCTCGCCACCTGGAGCGAGGGGGTGGCCGCCTTCGACCCCAGGGCCCGGCCGAGGAAGGACTTGGTGTAGCCGGCGGCCAGGAGCTCGTCGAGCAAGGCCCAGGTGGGGCCCGCCGGTACCTTCTGGCCACCCCGGGCCTGGTCGACCTCCACGACCAGGATGGCCGCCAGGGTGGTGGGTCGGATCCGCCGGGACGGTGCCTGGCCTCGGGCCCGGTCGCCGTAGACGATCTTGGTCAGCGCCCCGTGTGAAACTCCCGACAGCGAGCTGACCGTCTTGAGTCCCACACCCTCGGCGGCCAGCGCGGTCAGGTGGCGCCGGGCCGGGCCCGCCGGCACGTAGGGCATCCACGCCTCGTCGGGTCGGGCCATGGCCCGGACCCGTCGCCGCTCGTACTTCCGGTTGGCTTCACGGCAGTCCTCGCACCCACAGCGCTCGGTGACGTACTTGGTGTAGGTGCCATGGGGCCTGTGGCTGTCGCCCGCCACCGCCCGCTCCACCCGGGCCGTCCTGTCGCCGGGCCCGGGCCCGGTCGTCCCCGTCACCCGCCGCCGTGGCGGGGGCTGGCCGAAGACCAGACCGTAGGTGCCGGCCTGGCTGCGGGTGGCGGTCCTGGCGCTGAGGTGAGCGGTGGGGGGCATCACCTGCACTACTGGTAGGGCGGCTCGCTCCTCAGTGACATCGTTCGCATGCGGTCCCACGGCGCTCCTCCTGGCTCAAGGCCCCTCGGTCCTCGGGGCCGTCACGGGCCTGATGCCCGCCCCGCAAGGGGCAGAGCTGGGGCATCAGGTCCATGACCAGAAGCACCCCCACCGGCGCCGTAGGGGGTCAAGGGAGGGGCGCAGCCCCAGCGAGAAGCGGAGCGCAGCGGAGCCCCGCAGCGGCCCTTGACGCCCGTAGGCGGCGGTGGCACGAGCCTCCGGGCTTGGCGTATCTCCACTGGCCAGGGGGAACGTCACGTGTCGACGAGGTGTCCAGGCGGTGGCCGAGGCGGGCGACGCCACCGGGCATCATGGTGAGCGGTGCGCGACGTCTACGCCTGTCGACTCCCCCTGGAGGGGAGAGGGCCCGCTGAGCTTCGACCGAGCTGTATGCCTGGTCCTGGCCCACCTGCGGCTGGAGAACGCACTCCCCAGGAAGGGCTCCTCGCTCGACCAGCGTCGCGCCACGGCCCGCCCTGTCGAGCCAGTGGCCACCCGGCGCCAGTCGGCGTCGAGGGTCAACCACACACGGGCCCATCTTCCGTTACGCGGCTATATCCCGTCAGCTCACGGCGCCGGATAGCCGGGGGAGTCAGCACGTGTCGAGCATCTGGCCCAATGCGTCGCGCTCTGCGGTGGTGGCCGTCAGCGACCAGGTGAGCTTGATCGTCACCCAGGCCGTGGCATAGCGACACCAAC
>JBBSME010000180.1:0-4275 GCA_038233335.1 Acidimicrobiales bacterium
CCACAAGGGCGGACCCACCGCCCTCTGGAACAACGCCCTGCTCTGCGTCTACCACCACTACCTCAAGACCCACTGCCACTGGACCCTCCGAGGACCACCTGGCCACTGGACCTTCACACCACCCGACACCAGCTGACTGTTCGCGGGTGGAGTGTCCGGCGCGGGCGTCCTGCCGGGGGGCACGCGGCAGGCGGGCTCGGCTGTGATGCGGCCGCAGGCGTCTGGTCCGGATCTTCCTCCGGGCGGCGCTGGCCCTGCGCGGAGCCCTGGTTGCGTGCTGCAACGGTGTGGGGCCGCGTCGGCCCGTTGTCGCGGGCCGTCTCCACCAGGCTCCGCCCCGATCGACCGCGTCCCGAGTGGTTTGCCCGAGCGTCTTCGGCGCGAGGGCAGCAGTCAGGTTTGGGTGAGGTCCAGCTGCTCGTAGAAGAAGGCAGCCACGCGCTCGTCGAGCTCGGCCTTGTGCGCCTTGTACAGCCCCATCCCGTGGGCCGCCGTGCCCCGGTCGGTGTAGGTCACGAACTCCACCGTGAGGCCCCTGGCGAGGGCCGCGTCGGCCCCGTCCCGAGCCAGCGAGTAGAGGACGGCGTTGTCGTAGGGGTTGTGGGCTTGGAAGACCGACCCGTCGTCGCCATCGATGATCGTGGTGTCGTAGGCCGCGCCCGACATGGCCGCCACCGCGCTGACCTCCGAGCTCTGACCGGGGGTCCCGCTCGTCCCCGGATCGGTGCTGTTGTAGGCGACGTTGATGGCCGTCACCGCCCCGGCGGAGGTGCCCCACACCGCCACCTTGGCGGGATCGATCCCCAGGTCGCTGCGATGAGCCCTCACCCACCGGACCGCGGCCTGGACGTCGTGCTGCGCAGCGCGGACCGCTGTCTCGCACTCGAGGATCAGGGCCGGGTCGTCGGTCTGGCCGTGCTGCACGGCCTGGCACTGGTTGTCGTCGTCGAGGCGGTAGCCCACGGGGACTGCGACGTAGCCCCGACGGGCCCACTCGAAGGCGACGTCGGTCATCTTGGCCTTGGTGCCGCCCCTGAACCCGCCGCCGTGCACGAGGAGCACGGCGGGCCGATCCTGACCAGCGTCAGCGGTGACCGAGGGCGCCACCACGTCGAGCTTGAGGACCTCCGTCGGTGACGTCTGGCCGTTCCCTCGGTCCGGCAGCGCGGGCGCCGAGCCGTAGCTGATGTTGGCCGTCCGCGTGATCTGCGCCTCGGAGTAGATCATCGTGATGTAGCGGCCGCTCGTCGGCGTGCAGGCCGCCAGGGCGCCCAGCCCGGCGACCGCGACCACGAGAGCGACGAGACGGAGCTTCGAACGGCGCATGGCCGGAAACCTACTTCGACCGGTTGCACGGTGTCAGCCGTTCTGACCGTGCCCGCAGGCCGCGCGCCACCCCCGCGGCATGCGGGGAAGGACGGGACGAGTGGGCGCCCTCGCCAGCCGCATCAGGCCAGGCGGGTCTCTTCGGTGAGGCGGGGGGAGTCGACCTCGGGAACGGGCTCGGAGGCCACCTCGGCGTCGGTGGCGGCGTGGTTGGCCGCCCGTTCCTCGGCCAGCATCCGGCGGTAGTCAGCCACCTGGAGGGTGACCTCCTCGGGGGTGAGCCCGAGCTCGTCGGCGATCAGGGCACCGACGTCGTCGGCGGCGGCGTCGGAGGCGTCGCGGGCCAGCAGCCGGGCTCGGGTGCGGCGGCTGAGCACGTCGTCGACGGTGCGGGCCATCTCGTGGCGGGCCGCGTAGACCGCTTCGACCCGCAGGTAGGGGAGCCCGGCCACCAGCGGTCGACCCAGGTCCGCGTCCCGATCGATCATGGCCAGGAGGGTGCGGGTCTCGCCCCCGTAGCGGCGGGCCAGGTGCCCGGTGCGGTCGTCGGCCCCGCCGGCCAGGGCCTCGAAGCCCTCGGCGCCGCGGAGCCTGAGCTTGGAGGTGCGGCTGCGGCGGAGAGCGCGCGAGGAGGGCCCGGGCAGGACGTCGACGACCGCATCGATGGTGTCGGCCGCCATCTCCCGGTAGGTGGTCAGCTTGCCGCCGGTGATGGTGACCACCCCCGAGGGCGAGGGGGCCACCTTGTGCTTGCGCGAGAGGTCGGCGGTGCGACCCGAGGACGCGGACTTCACCAGGGGCCGCAACCCGGCCCACGAGCCGACCACGTCGTCTTCGGTGATGGTGCCGTCGGTGGCCCCGTTGATGGCCCGGAGCAGGTACTCGACGTCCTCCGCGGTGCACTGCGGGTCGTCGACCGGCCCGGCGTAGTCGGTGTCGGTGGTGCCGATGTAGGTGAGGTCCCCCCACGGGACCACGAACACCGAGCGCTTGTCGCCCGGCACGGGGACGACGGCTGCGATCTCGTTGCGCACCAGGTCCCAGGGCACCGTGATGTGGACGCCCTTGGCCGGGCGGATCGAATCCGGGTGGGTGCCCTCGTCGATGGCCCGCACGTCGTCAGCCCACACCCCGCCGGCGTTGATCACCGCGCCGCAGGCGATGGTGACCTCCTGGCCGTCGGCCTCGACCCGGGCCGCGGTGACGCGACCGGCGGCGTCCTTGTCCAGACCGACCAGCCGGGTGCCGTTGGCCACCGCCGCGCCGTGGTCGATGGCCGCGGTGCGGGCCAGGGTGAGGGTGAGGCGGGCGTCGTCGGCTTGCGCGTCGTAGTAGAGGTACGAGTCGGCCAGCCGGTCGGCCCGAAGGGTGGGCATGTAGGCCAGGGTCTCCTCGACCGAGATCCGGTCGTGGCGCTTGCCGATCCGCAGGCCGCCGGTGAGGTCGTAGGCCCACATGGCCATGCCGAGGGCGCGCGACAGCTTCGGGTTCAGCACCCCGCCCCTGCCGGTGAACATCGGGATCAGGAACGGGAGGACCTGGACCAGGTGGGGAGCGTTGCGCAGCAGTCGCTGGCGCTCCCGGAGGGCCTGGTAGACGAGGCCGACCTCGCCCTGCTGGAGGTAGCGGAGGCCGCCGTGCACCAGCTTGGACGACTTCGACGACGTGCCGGAGGCGAAGTCGTCGCGCTCGATGAGCCCGGTGCGGAGGCCGCGCGAGGCGGCGTCGAGGGCGCAACCGGCGCCGGTGATGCCCCCGCCCACCACGAGGACGTCGACGCCGTCGTCGGCCATCCGCCGCAGGGCGTCGGACCGGTCGAACCAGCCGGGGCCGATCACTGTCGGTTCGGGGGGAGGAGAGCACGCATAGGCGAGCGATCCTACGGCTGCCCGAGGGCGGCACCCCCACCCGGAGCCGGGGTCGGGCGGAGCCAACGGCGCCCCGCCGTACCCTCGGCGCGATGATCATCTCCATCGTCGGCGGCCACGGCCAGATCGCCCGCCGGCTCTCCCGCATCCTGTCCGCCGACGGCCACACCGTCCGAGCGCTGGTCCGCAACCCCGACCACCTCGACGACGTGGCCGAGGACGGCGCCGAGGGGGTCCTCTGCGACATCGAGGCCGACGACGCCGACGTGGAGGCGGCGGTGGAGGGATCCGACGGCATCGTCTTCGCGGCCGGGGCCGGGCCAGGCAGCGGCAAGGAGCGGAAGGTCTCGGTCGACCAGCAAGGCGTCGAGCGCACCGTGGCCGCGGCCGAGGCCAGGGGAGTGGGCCGCTACGTGGTCATCAGCTCCATGGGCGCGGGTGATCCGCCGACCGACGACGAGGTGTTCAGCGTGTACCTGCGGGCCAAGGCGGCCGCCGACCAGGCGGCGTTGGCCTCGAGCCTCGATGTCACCATCGTGCGCCCCGGCGCGCTGACCGACGACCAGGGCACGGGTCAGGTCGCGCTCGGGGCCGAGGTGGACCGGGGTGAGATCCCGCGCGACGATGTGGCCGCCGTGGTGGCCGCGGTCCTGGCTGATGGGTCCACGATCGGCCACACCTTCGAGGTGGTGGGCGGGCCCACCCCCATCGCCGAGGCGGTGGCCGAGGTGGCCGCCATTCCCGAGCCCCCGGCCTGAGCTTCGCCAAGACCGCCCGCGAGGAGGGCTTCGTCGAGGTCGCCGAGTGGCTGGAGACCCTGGCCCGGGCCGAGAAGAGCCACGCCGGCCGGTTCGAGAAGGGCCTCGAGGCCCTGGCCTGAGCCACCCCACCGGTGGCCCCACTCCGCCCGGTCGGCCGGCGCCGACGCCGAGGTCGTGCGCTGCGAGGTCAACCCCGACCACCAGCGCCAGCTGACCAGGGGGGAGACCACCGCATCGGTCCACGACCACGAGACCGAGCTGTCGGCCGACTCCCGGGCCGAGCTGGTCAAGGATCTCCGAGGTGACGGCTGACCACGCCC
>JBBSME010000181.1:0-4220 GCA_038233335.1 Acidimicrobiales bacterium
CAGGACCCGAGATCGTCATCGAGGAAGGCCACCGGATCCACACCTTCAGATGTCTCGGGGAACTCCAGTTCGACCATGCCCCAACCCTACGCCGGGGGTACGACACTTAGACTGACGACCCATCCCGAGGGAACGGCCCCCACCGGACCCGTCAGGACGTGGACCCCGACCATCGGATCGCCCCGCGGCACACGGGGCCGACCCGGGTCGCCGGCTAGCGGGACCCAGTCGGCCGGGATCTGGGACTGGAGCTCCGGGGTCAACAGGCCGGCGATGTCGAAGGTCTCGGTCGGCTCCTCGGTGCCGGGACACCAACCGATGACCTCTCGCACTGATGGGCGCCGACAGCTTCCGCTGAGGCGTCCAGACAGGACGGTCTCGTGGGGTGGGCCTCGCTGGCCCCGGCGAGGGCGTCGGGCGTTGCCAGAGAGGTCGCGCCGCAGCGCTAGCGTGGCGCCGAGGAGGAGGCAGCCGATGATCAGCACCGGCCGGGCGGTACCGGATCACGTCCTCGGTGTCCCCATCCACCGCTGGCTCGTCGGGGTCGCCGTGCTCCCCTTCCTGGCCTCGGCCGTCGCGCTCGTGGTCGGGGTGGGCGGCAGCTACGCCCCGGTGTCGGATGCCGCCCTGGCCGAGATGCTCGTGCGCGACGTCGGACACCACCCCGTGCTGTTGGGCCTCTACTCGCGCGATGACTGGAGCCACCCGGGTCCGCTCCTCTACTACCTGCTCGCGCCGTTCTACTGGGCCACGGGCGGGTCCTCGATCGGGCTCAACCTGGGCGCGCTGGCCATCAACGGGGGTTCCGTCATCGGGATGGGCCTGATCGCGCGGCGCCGGGCCGGCAACGCGGCCATGCTCGCGTCCTTTCTCGGCTCGGCCCTGATGATGCGAACCCTCGGGGCGGAGTTCCTCCACAGCGAGTGGAACCCGTTCGTCACCACGTTGCCGTTCGGTCTGCTGGTCTTCCTGGTGTGGTCGATGCTCGCAGGTGACCGCGGCGCGTCGCCCATCGCCGTCTTCGTCGCCAGCTACCTCGCCCAGGCCCACGTCGGCTACGTGGCCCTCGCAGTGCCCCTGCTGGCCCTGGGCGTCATCGGCCTCGTGGTGGCCGTCGTGCGGGACCCCGCATCCGGCGGGTGGCGATCCCTGACCCGGACCGGCCTCGTCTCCGTCGCGATCGGCGGGGTGGTGTGGATGCCCACGTTCATCGACACGGCCTTCGGGTCCCCCCGAAACCTGGTCAACATCGTCGAATGGTTCCGAACCGCCGACCAAGGCCTGAACTCGGTGGGCGGTGGCCTTCGCGTCATGAGCAGCCAGTTCGGCATCTGGCCCGAGTGGGCGACGACGACGAGGGCCCCCGGCCTGGTCGGTGAGAGTGTCTACCTGGGCTCACCCGTGGCGCCCTGGGTGCTCTTGGCCGTCGTCGTCGCCGCGGTCGTGCTGTGGCGGCGCAACCAGGCGGGCCGAGCGCTCGTGGTTGCCGCCGCGGCCACGTTCACGCTCGGTGTGGTGGCCATCGCTCGCACCGTCGGGATCGCGTTCCAGTACCGGCTGTTCTGGACCTACATCCCGCCTCTGATCGGGTTCGTCATCCTCGCTCTGGCCGGGTGGCGCACCATCTCGACGTGGCGTGGGCCCGACGTGCGTCGTCCCGTCGCCGTCGGGGCTGGCGTCGCACTGCTCGTGCTGACCGGTGTGAACGTCATCACCGCGACGCGAGCGGGAACCCCCCATGAGGGCGATGCCGCGGCCATGCGAGCGCTGACCGCGCCGGTCCTGGATCAGCTCGACGGCAGCGACGGTCCCGTCCTCGTGTCCGACCCCCTCTACTCCGGCGCGTGGTACGCCCGGGGGCTCGTGCTCCAGCTCGAGAAGCACGGCATCGAGGCCGTCGTCCCCCCGAACCGCACCTACGAGGCCGCCGAGCACCGCGTGTACCGGGGCGGGCCGCTGGCCGCTCGCCTCGTCGTCGTGGACAACGCGGTCGTCCCCGTGCTGCAGCAGCGTGAGGACCTGACCCTGATCGCCGAGTGGTCCGCCGTCAGCGAGCAACGCGCCGCCGACTACGAACGGGATGTGGGAGCCGGGCAGGCCGACATCGACGCGGGCCGGATCGATCCCGCCGAGTTCAAGCGCGCCGTCGAGGAACGACATCGGGAGCTTCACCCCACCGGGGCCACGGCCTACCGCGTCGCGGTGTTCCTGGAGGACCAACCGATCGGGGGATGACCGGCGGCTGTGGTCGCCGCCACCGGGCCGAATACCACCGCCGGGTCGCTCCGGCCGCCACGAGCACGCGACGCCCGCGGAACTCAGGCGTCGACGGTGAGGGTGACGGTCGGGCCACCGTCCAGGCCGTCGTCGGGCCACGCGGCCAGCGCATCGGCGGCCGCGGCATCGTCGCGGAGGTAGGCCTCGAGGAAGCCGACCGAGATGCTGTCGATGGCCGGGAAGGCCTCGGCCGTGTTGAGGTACTCGCTGTCGTCGCAGCCGTCGCTGCCGAGCGCCTTGAACTCCTCTGGGATGTCGAGGCCGATCTCGTTGGCGATGCCGATGAGGCCACCCTTCTCGGCGCCCATCAGGCAGATGTCGCTGAACACGAGGTGCCCCGAGTCGGGCACCTCAGCCAGGTAGCGGGGTGCCGACAGGCCGTCGTAGATGTCCCGGGTGGCATCGGGCGGGATGATCCCGTCACGCTCCCCCAGCATCACCAGGCCGGGCAGGCCCGGAGCGTCGGGCCGCGCATTGCCCTCCCGACCGGCGCCGACGGAGTAGGCCGCGAAGGCATCGATCCGATCGTCGGACGAGGCCAGGCGGTAGGCGGCCCCGGCCCCGGCCGAGTGGCCGGCGACGGCGACGGTCTCGGTGTCGACCATGTCGGCCAGGGGCGAGTCACCCTCCTCGGCCTGAGCGGCGACCAGGTCGAGGGTGGCCGCGAGCACGTCGGGACCCTCGCTCTCGGGCACGCCCTCCCGGGCGGTGCCGAGCAGGCCGCTCAGCGAGCGCTCCACGTGGTCCGGCGCGGCCACCACGTAGCCCCACGACGCCAGGTGGGTGGTCAGGTCGGCCGACTGCTCGGGGAAGCCGGCGAAGCCGTGGCTGAAGAGGACGACGGGGTAGGGGCCGCCGGAGGGGTCGGGCGCCGCTCCGGGGCGGGCGGCGATCGGATACTGGACCCGGAACTCGGCCGGGATCTGGGACTGGAGCTCCGGGGTCAACAGGCCGGCGATGTCGAAGGTCTCGGTCGGCTCCTCGGTGCCGGCACCGGCTTCGGCCGGGTACCAGACGACGACCCGGCGGCCGTCGTCGAGGGCCAGCTGCTGCGAGCCGACGCCGTAGGGGCCGCGCTCGGACCACTCGGTCAGCTGGGCCCGCGCCTCGTCGTCGCCGTCGGGGGTCGGGTCGGTCGCGCCGGTCGTCGTGGTCTGCCCCTCGGTGACGGTGGTCGTGGCGGGGGTGGCGTCGTCGTCGGACGAGCACCCTCCGGCCACGAGGAGGGCGGCCACGGCCGCCACGGCCAGGGAGCGCCCGCGGCGCCAGTCGGTCATGGCGCCGAGGATAGGGCCAGCCTCCGTGACCGGCTGACCACCCAATGTCGAACTCTTGTTCGGGACGGGGCCATGTGGTTGGCTCGGGCGATGCCGCCGACCCGGACCGCCGCCAGGTCCGGGGAGCGCCCCGCGATGGTCGTCATCGATCGTCGGCCCGTCCTGGCCCTGCACCCGGGGCGCGGGCGGGTCCGCCTGGCCGTGGTGGTCCCGGAGGTGGCGAGAGAGATCGACCTCACCGTGCACCCCTCGGCCGTCCTCTCCCGACTGCACGACGCCGCTCGCCGCGGCGATGTCCAGCCGGCCGAGGCTGAGGGTGAGCTGCGCCGGATCCTCCACGAGGCGGTCGACGCGGCCGACGCCTGGCGGCCGGGCGAGGCGACCGAAGCCCTCTCCGCCCTGAGCGGTGCCGCCTTCCCCATGCTCGGTGCCGCCTACGACCGAGGCGCGGCACCGGTGCCCGAGGTGCCCCGCTGGGCGGTCGGGCCCCTGGCCGCGATCAGTGCCCGCGGCGCGGCCGAGGCCGCCTTCGGCCCCCGTGCCACCCGGCCCGTGGTGCGGGCCCTGGCCGCGGCGCTGGCCGGACCGGCCCCAGGCGCACCGGTGGGACTGGCCGCGCTCGGCCTCTCCTACGACCTGTTCACCCGCACCACCACGCGCAACCAC
>JBBSME010000182.1:0-4182 GCA_038233335.1 Acidimicrobiales bacterium
AGGTGTCGGTCGCGGCGGGCTCCTCGTCGTCGCCCCGCAGGCCGAGGGCCACGACGATCAGCACTGCCGCGACCGCGACGATGGTCCCGACCAGCACCAGGCGTTGGCGCTTCCGGGCCCGGGCCTCGGCCTCGCGGGCGGCCTCCATCCGAGACCGGTGGCCTTCCTTGTGGCGCTGGCGCTTGTCCTCAGAGGTCACGGCGGGCGACGGTACCCCGTGGGCCGCCGGTGGTCGCGTCACCGGTCGCCCGGCCCCGCATCCACACCGGGGACACCCCCCGGAAAACGCAGAGCGTCGCCAAAGGGCTACGCGACGCGCTGGGTTGGGGCAGAATGTGGCGCATGCCACCCGACCCAGCCTCCGCCGAGGAGGCGCAGGCGTCGGCCGAGGGCGCCGCCAGCGGCGGTGCGACCAAGGAGGAGGAAGCCTTCGCCCTGCGGGTGGGCGGCCGCCTCCGGGCCATCCGCCAGGCCCAGGCCCTGTCGCTCTCCGATGTCGAGGAGCGCTCTGGCGGCCGGTGGAGCGCCTCTGCGGTGGGGGCCTACGAGCGGGGCTTCCGCAACCTCAGCCTGCCCCGGCTCAAGGCCCTGGCCGACTTCTACCGGGTGGCGGTGAGCGTGCTGATGGGCGAGACCGGGCCGGCCGGTGAGCCACGCGACCGCCGCAAGCTCGTGCTCAGCCTGGACGCCTTGCGCGACATCGACGCGGCCGAGCCCGTCCAGCGCTTCATCCAGTCCATCATCGAGGCCCGCGGTGACTTCAACGGGCGGGTCCTCTCCCTCCGCCACGACGACCTCAAGGCCCTGTGCGTGCTGTGCGGTGGCGACATCCCCACCGGGGTGGCCCAGCTGCGGGCCTGGGGCGTGCTGATCGACGGGCCCGAGGTGGTCGAGCCCCCTCCCGACTTCCAGGCCCGCCCCGGCGGTCGCGCCTCCGACCGCACGGCCTGAGCCCACCTCCACTACGGGATCGAGGGGCGGGGGCGGTACCGTTCCGGGCCGTGGGATTGGTCGTCCAGAAGTTCGGTGGCACGTCGGTGGCCGACCCCGACCGCATGCGCGAGGTCGCCGATCAGGTGGCCCGCACCCGCCGTCGGGGTGAGGAGGTGGTCCTCGTCGTCTCGGCCATGGGCAAGGAGACCGACGAGCTGCTCCACATGGCCAACCAGGTCTCCCGGGCGCCGATCGGGCGGGAGATGGACATGCTCATCACCGCCGGGGAGCGCAAGGCGACCGCGCTGGTGAGCATGGCCCTGCACGACCTGGGCGTCCCGGCCGACTCCTTCACCGGCAGCCAGGCCGGGTTCGTCACCGACACCCACCACATGAACGCCAAGATCCTCGAGGTGCGACCCCAGCGGGTGCGCCAGGCCCTCGATGAGGGGCGGGTGCCGGTGGTGGGCGGGTCCCAGGGGGTCTCGACCGACCACAACGTCACCTTCTTCGGGCGGGGCGGCTCCGACACCACCGCGGTGGCCCTGGCCCACGCCCTCGGCGGCGTGTGCGAGCTCTACACCGACGTGTCGGGTGTGTTCACCACCGACCCTCGGGTGGTCTCCACCGCCCGGAAGCTGGCCCGGGTCAGCTTCGACGAGATGCTGGAGATGTGCGCGTGCGGCTGCCCCAAGCCGGCCATGCGCGCGGTGGAGTTCGCCCGGACCCACGGGGTGCCGCTGCACGTGCGGTCGGCCTTCACGTGGGAGCAGGGCACCTGGATCGACGAGGAGGACCCGTCAATGGAGCAGGCCATGGTCTCGGGCGTCGTGGGCGACGCCTCCGAGGCGAAGATCACCATCACCAACCTCCCGGACCGCCCCGGCATCGCCGGGAGGCTGTTCCGGAGCCTGGCGGCTCGGGGGGTCAACGTCGACATGATCGTCCAGAACGTGTCCGCCGGCGGAGCCACGGACATCTCGTTCACGCTGCCCAAGGACGACCTGCCGGCCGGGCGTGAGGTCAGCGAGGCGCTGGAGGCCGAGATCGGGGCCGAGCAGGTCATCGCCGACGACGGCATCGGGCGGGTCAGCCTGGTCGGGGCGGGCATGAAGTCCCACCCCGGCGTGGCCGCCACCGTGTTCGAGACCCTCGCCGCCAGCGACATCAACATCGAGATGATCTCGACCTCGGCCATCCGGATCTCCTGCATCGTGCGCCAGGTCGACCTCGAGCGGGCCGTCACGGTGCTCCACTTCGCCTTCGGCCTCGACGCCGCCCCCGGCTGAGGGCCGAAGGGCCTCGGGGTACCCTCGGTGGCCGTGACCGATCTGTCCGACGTGAAGTCCTTCGCCGCCACCCTGAGTCCGTGGGCGCACCTGGCCACCGTGGGTCCCGATGGCGCACCCGACGTCGTGCCGGTGCACCCGTGCTGGGAGGGAGACACGCTCTGGGCCATGGTCGGGGCCGGCTCCGTGAAGGCGCACAACGTCGCCGCCAACGACGAGGTCGCCCTGCACTGGCAGGTGACCGAGCAGGGTGACGGTGTCGAGCTGTGGGGCACCGCGCAGATCCACGACGACATCGACACGAAGCGTCGGATGTGGGACGGCGTCTTCGACTACGACCTCGACGCCTTCGCCCCGGGAGGGCCGGACGGCTCCCCCGACACGGCCTTCCTCGCGGTGACGCCCTCCCGGGCGGTCATCCTCAAGCAGTACGGCATGGGCGGCGTCGAGCGCTGGAAGGCCTGACCTCGCCGGTGGCGAGCCGTGGGTAGCCTCGGGCTGAAGGAGGCCGACCGATGGCAGACGGGACCAGCGCGGAGTCGGTCGTCCGACGGCCGGCTCCTGCGCTCCGCGGGCTGGTCCACCGATACTCCGGCTACCGGTTCGTCGGGTTCCCCGGCGGGCGCCACGTCGGCCTGCCGGGCCGGCACGTCACCCTGATCCTCAGCCTGGCCGAGCCGGTGGTGGTCGAGCCGACGGTCGACCGGGACCGCGTCGAGGCTGTCACCATGGTGGGCGGCCTGCACGCCGGTCCCGTGGTCATTGCCCACGACGGCCACGAGGTGGGCATCCACGTCGACGTCGAGCCCTGGGCCCTCCCGGCCCTCTTCGGCTCCTCTCCGCGGAGCCTGGTGGGAGAGGTCACCGAGCTGGCCTCGCTCCTGCCCGGGGCGGTGGTGCGAGAGCTGGAGGAGCGCGTCCGCACCGCACGGGACTGGGCCGGTCGCTTCGCCATCCTCGACGAGGTGCTGCTGCGGGGCGTGCGCCGCGCTGCGGGACCGTCGCCCGAGGTGGCCGAAGCCTGGCGGCGCCTGGTGACTTCGGGCGGCACGGCCCCGGTCCTCGCCCTGGCCGAGGAGGTGGGCTGGAGCCGGCGCCACCTGACCGAGCGCTTCGGGGCCGAGGTCGGTCTGACCCCCAAGGCGTTGGGCCGGGTGGTGCGCTTCCAGCGGGCCGTCGACCTGCTGAAGGCGACCCCGAGCCGGTCGTTGGCTGATCTGGCCGCCCGCACCGGCTACGCCGACCAGCCCCACCTGAACCGGGAGTTCCGGGCCATGACCGGGTTGAGCCCGACGGCCTGGATGGCGGCCGAGGACCTCCCGTTCGTCCAAGACGTGGACCACGTCGACGGTGCACCCTGGGCGGCATGAGCGACACCGAGACCCCCAAGACCGTCTGGCCCTGCATCGTCTACGACGACGCCCCCGCCGGGATCGACTTCCTCGTCGCCCTCGGCTTCGAGGAGCGATGCCGCTACGGCGAGGGCAACGTGGTCGCCCACGCCGAGCTGCGCTGGCCCGAGGGCGGCGCGGTGATGTGCGGTTCGTCGGGCCGCGAGGACAGCGAGTTCTCCCAGCAGCCGCTCGGCGGGTCGTCGATCTACGTGGTGACCGACGACCCCCACGCCGTCCTGGCCCGAGCCGAGTCCGCCGGCGCCCGCATCGTGCGGCCCATGGCCGACGAGGACTACGGGTCGACCGGCTTCAGCCTGGCCGACCCCGAGGACAACCTCTTCACCTTCGGCACCTACCGAGGCGAGTGAGCCTCGGGCAGTCAGCCGGTCTGCGCCGCGGGGTGACGGCTGGCGGTAGCGTCAGGGTGCGGAGGCCGCCTCACCAATCACCTCTGCCAGCTCGGTCGGGGCATCTCTGGCCACGAGGTGTCCCGCGTCGACGGTGGTGACGCTGACCCGGGGAACGGTCGCCACCAGGCGTCGGACCTCGGCATCGCTGAGGACCGA
>JBBSME010000183.1:0-4100 GCA_038233335.1 Acidimicrobiales bacterium
GGCCTTTCAAGCCGGCAACGCGGGTTCGAATCCCGTCGGGGGTGCTCAGGGCGGCGCGCGGGGTCCCCGTTGACCAGAGCCGACAAGAAGAACAGAGTAAGAACATGATGTCGGTGCACGCCACGATCGCTCACCACCCGTTCGACCTGTCCCACGGCGAGGTCGAGCGGGCCATGCGGGCGTCAGCGCCAGAGCCGATCCAAGCCCACTACGTCATCGTCGGGGGCCGGCGTTTCCCGCCCAAGCAGGTGATCGCGGTCGTCACCGGACTCGATCGCAGTGCCTTCATCAGCACCCAGGCCCGCAGCATCCTCGAACGGCTGGGCTTCACCGTCGGACGGCTCGGCTCGCCTCCACGCGATCCTGCTCCCGCCACCGATGCGCCCTCGGCCGCCGACGAGAGGCTGGCACGGGAGGCGAAGATGCTCCGCCCGTACGTGGGGCAGTTCGTGGCCGTCGATCCCGAGTGGACCGAGGTGGTCGCCTCGGGGCCTGATCCACGATCCGTCTCCCGAGCCCTGAAGGCCATCGGCCGCATCGGAGTGATCTTCCAGGTCCCTGTCGACCCAGCACGGGACGTCGGTGGGTTCGCCTGGTGATCATCCCGTTCCGGGGCTTGCCCGGCACCCATGGCTTCACCCCCCGGCCGGTCGCCGATGTCGCGATCACCCACGACACGACCGCCCACGTCGTCGCCCTGTGCGACACCGGTGCCTTGTACAACCGGTTCGCCTCGTGGGTCGCGGACGAGATCGGCCTCGACGTCAGTGCCATCGAGCCCGAGGCCCTCGGTGTCGGCGGACAGCACCTCCTTGCCCGCACGGCCGTGCTCTCGCTGCGCGTCGGCGAGATGGAGTGGGAGGCTCCCGTGAGCTTCTGCGAGCCGTGGCCGTGGAGCTACCAGCTCCTCGGGCAGGAGGGCTTCTTCCGATGGTTCGAGGTCACCGTCCGAGCCGCCGATAGCGAGCTCGACATCACGCAGATCGAAGGTTGAGGGCTCCCGAACCTTGGACGGAGGTGGCCGCACCTGAGCCACCGACGGCTCGCCCTGCGGCGAGGCACGGTCCGGGGCGCGGCGGACGGCGGATCAACCGGGGCCGAGCCGACGGTCGATCACCCCGAACCACCACGGTGGCCACCTGCTCCCGTCAGCCACGGGGCCGACGACGAGCCCGCCCGGGTCCAGCACGAGACGCTCAGCCCTCGTCCGAGGGCCGGGTGCCGCTGTCGCCGAGGAGGCGGTTCGTGATGCGGGGTCGCATCTCGGGACTGCCTTGGTGCTCGGGCATGTCGTCGTGGTCCTCGGCCTCGGCCATCCGCCGTCCATAGGCGCGGGCCCAGGGCCGGGCCGAGATGCCATGAGCGAACACGCTGAGCAACACGGTGCAGGTGACGGTGAGCCGGATGGTGTCACCGCCCGGCAGCGCGGCCTCCTCCAGCACCATGAGGACGAAGGCGATCGAGGCCAGGCCACGGGGCCCGAACCAGGCCAGGACAGCGGTGGTCTCGAGCCGCAGGCCTGCTCGAAGCTGGCTGAGCGCGACGGGCACGGCGCGGACCAGGGTGAGGCTCAGCAGGGAGTAGGCCAGGATCGGCCAGGTGATGTCGTCGAGCGCAGGCCCAGCCAGAGCCGCGCCGAAGAAGAGGAAGGTGAGCAGCGTCAGCAGCAGGGCCTCGTCCTCGGTGAAGTCCTCGATGTGGGGGCACTCGTGGCGGGCCAGGAGGCCGAAGGCCACTCCGCCGGTGAAGGCGGCGATGAAGCCGTTGCCCCCGACCGCACCGGCGAACCCGAAGGCGATGAGGGCCAGCGCCAGGGCGGACAGCTGCCGGAAGGTGCCGGTCATCCAGCCGCGTCCCGTGCAGTAGCGGATCAGTGCCGCACCGATGGCGCCCGTGGCCACCCCGATGAGGACGCCGTAGCCGATCTCCTCCGCTGCGAACCGGACCCAGGATCCGGCGTTGCCGCGATCGATCTCCACCGCGGCCAGGGCAAGGAACACTGTGACCAGCGGGGCTGCGATGCCGTCGTTGAGACCGCTCTCGGCGTTGATGGCCTGGCGGATGCGCACCGGGATGGCCCGCTCGTTGATGACCGCCTGGCCCAAGGCGGCATCGGTGGGGGCGAGGATCGCGGCAAGCAGACCTGCCTCCCACAGGCTGAGGTCGGTAAGGATGAGCAGCCCCGCGCCGAGCCCGGCCGCAACCGTCAACGGCAGCCCGATGGCCAGCAACCGGCCGGGGATCTGCCCGTCGCTGCGCACGATGCGCAGGTCGATCCGCGTGGCGTCGCTGAACAGGACGATCGCCAGCGTGACCTCGGCCAGGACCTCCAAGGCCGCGGTGTCGACCTTGAGGCCGAGGACGTCGAGGCCCGCCGGACCGATGAGGATGCCGACGACGACGAAGGCCATGGGCCCGGTGATCCAGCTGCGCGCAGCCCGGGCCGACACCAGCCCGAACACCAGGACGATGGCGGCGATGAGCCCCAGGTCGAGGTCGAGGCCCTCCATGGTCAGGCCGTGCGGGAGGGGTCGCAAGGCAGGTGCATCGGCACAGGTTGGCCGACCCGCGCCCGGTCTGCCTCCACCCTCTGGCCCCGACGGGTCGGGGCACCGGAGCATCGCTCCGGCCTCACGGCTGAGCGCCTACGCCTCGCCGCCGGCCTGAGGTTCCAGGCCCAGGTCCCGGAGGAAGGCCCGCAGCCCGATGGCGGTGGTGAAGTGGTGGGCCCGCAGGCCCGCCCGCCGGGCGCCCTCGGCGTTGTCCTCCTTGTCGTCGACGAAGGCGGCCCGCTCAGGGGCGACCCCGAGGTCGGCGCAGGCATCGCGGTACACGTCGCGATCGGGCTTGGCCTCTCCGTACTCGGCGGCCACGTGGACCTCGATGCCCAGGTCCGCGACCTCCGGGTAGATGCGGTCCACCAGCTCTCGGACCAGCAGCCCGTTGTTGGAGAGGGTGGCTCCGCGCACCGGACCCAGCACCGAGCCGACCAGGTCGAGCACGTCCCGATCCGGTGTCACCGCCGCGGCCAGCGCCTCGGCCCACGGGTCTCGGGCCACGTCGACTCCGAGCCGCTGGCCCGCCGCGGCGAGGTAGTCCGCCGGAGTGATGTCGCCCGCGTCGGCGGCATCCTCCAACCCGCTGGTGAACAGCGCGTCGCGCACCGCGTCGGCCCCGACGTCCAGGGCGCGGGCCAGGGTCGCGATCCGCACCTCGGGGTCGTAGGCGTAGAGGACGCCGTTGACGTCGAGCAGGAGGAGGTCGACCGCCGGGTCCACGAGCGACTAGGAGCGGCGACGACGGAGCAGGGCCGCGATCAGGGCCCCGGCCACGGCCGAGCCCAGGATCACGAAGATCAGGGGGAGGTCGGTCGTGGTCACGAGGAGGTCGACGGAGACGTCATCGGCGTTGGTGACCCCGAAGAGGATCAGGGCCAGGGCGAGGATCGCCACCAGCACCAGCTTCAGCGTCTCGGCCACGCTCCTCGCCGGATGGCTCGCTGCCTTGGTGTCATCGTCGGCCATCGGACGGCTCCTTCGTCGGGGCGGGTCCCGGTGGCCCTACCCGTCCAGACCGTACCCAGTCACGTTTCGCTCGACTGGCACGCTCGGCCAGCCGAGCGTCGCTCAGCCCGCGACGCGGCGCGCCGGGCCACCGGCGAGACCACCGGCGAGGGGTCAACCGTCGAGGCGCTCCTCGAGGTGCTCCGTCACCGACGCGCCCGCCTCCTTGGCGATGGCCTGGCGGAGCGACGTCTTCACCGGCAGCTTGTGGGTGCCATCGCCCAGGGCCATGAACGAGCTCTGGAACGGCTCGCCGTCGACGGTGCCCCGCACCTTGACCAGCCCCCTGATGCCGAAGAAGTCCGCCGAGCCGGGCATGACCACGAAGGTCCACCCGCCCTCGTTCGGGCTCTTCACCGAGGTGACGGTGAACTCCTCGTCCAGAGCGCTCATGATCCGCTCTCCTCACATTCGATGATCGTGGTGGTCGGACGGCTCGGGCGGCTCGGACTCATCGCACCGGTGCGAGTAGCCACCTCTGTCGCCTGTGTAGGCTACTCCAGTGGCGCCGAACCAGACGACGACCCTGAGGGTCCC
>JBBSME010000184.1:0-4085 GCA_038233335.1 Acidimicrobiales bacterium
AGGACGAAGCGGCGCTCCCTGGTCGCGGCCCAGAACTCCCGTCCGGCCTCGGACTCCGGCGGCAGTGGTCGCGCGGTGGCGGGGTCAGGCGAGCCCATCAGACCGTCGCCTCGGTGCCCAGGATGACGGTGGACAGCGCGGAGAGGACCCCACCACTCCCGTGGGCCAGCGCCACCTCGGCGCCCGGCACCTGTCGGTCCCCGGCCTCCCCCCGCAGCTGGCGCACGGCCTCGACCAGGAGGAACATCCCGTACTGACCGGGGTGGGTGTAGGCCAGCCCGCCACCGTTGGTGTTGGCCGGCAGGGCTCCTCCCGGTCGCAGCGGGCCGTCGGCCACGAAACCGCCGCCCTCACCCTTGGCGCAGAAGCCGAGGTCCTCCAGGGCCAGCAGGACGGTGATGGTGAAGCTGTCGTACAGCTCGACCACGTCGACATCAGCCGGCGCGAGCCCGGCGATCCGGAAGGCCTCCCGGCCCGAGGTCACCCCGCCGGTCTCGGTGAGGTCGGGCATCATCGAGATCATGGCGTGGGTGTGGGCCATGCCCGCCCCGAGCACGAAGGCCGGCGGCCGGGCCAGGTCCCGGGCGCGCGCCGCCGAGGTGAGGACCACCGCCCCGGCTCCGTCGGTGACCAGGCAGCAGTCGAGCTTGTGCAGGGGGGAGGCCTCCATGGGTGAGGCCAGCACGTCGGCGACGGTGATCGGCTCACGGAGTCGGGCCCGGGGGTTCAGCGCCGCCCACTCCCGGGTCTGGACCGCGATCTCGGCCAGCTGCTCGGAGGTGGTGCCGAACTGGTGCACGTGCCGGGACGCAGCCAGGGCGTAGGCGCCCATCGGCATGCGCAGGCCGTGGGGCCGTTCCCACTCCCCCTGGGGGGTGACCCCCACGGTGGCCCGGCTGCCCCAGCCGCCGCGACCAGACTTGAAGTCGGAGCGGGGGGTGGAGGCATAGGCCACGACGACCACCTCGCACAGGCCCAGGGCGATGGCCGCCGCCGCGTGCTGCACGTGGATCTCGAAGCTGGAGCCGCCGGTCTGGGTCGAGTCAGTCCAGCGCGGGGTGATGCCGAGGCGCTCGGCCAGCTCCAGCGAGGGCGCCCAGCCGAGACCGTTGTTGGTGCTGATGCCGTCGACGTCGGACAGGTCCAACCCGGCATCGGCCAGGGCCTCCCGGATCATGGCGGCCTCGAGCTGGGGGACGCTGCCGTCGAGCATCCCCGACGGGTCGACCGCGTCGGACACGCCCACGATCGCGGCGGCAGCGCGCAGCGAGTCGGGGGCCATGGCCCCGATCCTGGCACGGCCAGCGCCGGACCTGCAGTTGCACGCAGCATGCAAGATGTCTGGCGACCCTCTAGGCTGGTCACGCCGGTCGCGCCCGCTCGCTACCCCGAGCCCGCCCCGGCCAGGTCCCCTCCCCGCCGCCCCCGCACCGAGACCCCCATGAGCGAGCCCGACCTCTCCATGCCCACCCCGGTCAACACCGACTCGGAGGCGGTGGCCGCCGGTCAGGCGCTCTCCTCAGGCCTCGATCCCTTCGCCCCCGGGTTCTACGACGACCCCTACGTCCAGTACCGCCACCTCCGGGAGACCGAGCCGGTCCACCACTCCCCGCTCGGCCTGTGGTTCCTGTCGCGCTGGGCCGACTGCCACCACGTGCTCCGACTGCCGGGCACCAGCGTCAACGAGACCAACTCGATCCTCCAGGAGCGCAACCAGGCCCTGGCGGCCGCAGCCGAGGACCGGGGCCTGCGCCGCAGCCGCTCGATCCTCGGGACCGACCCTCCCGACCACACCCGGATCCGCAAGCTGGTGTCCAAGGCGTTCACGCCCCGCACCATCGCCCGCCTGGAGGAGCGGGTGGCCGAGGTCGTCGACGACCGACTCGACGTCGCTGCGGCCGACGATGGTCCGGTCGACCTCATCGCCGGGCTGGCCTTTCCGCTCCCCTTCCAGGTCATCCACGAGATGCTGGGGATGCCCGACACCGCCGAGGCCACCCACATCCGGGGCCTGTCCCAGACCGTCACCCAGGTCCTCGACCCGGTGCTGGCCATGACCCAGACCGAGGCGATCTTCGCCGCCGGAGAAGAGCTGGGCACCATCATCGACGACGCCGTGCGCTGGAAGCGCGACCACCCGGGCGACGACCTCCTCACGGCGCTGGTCGAGGCCGAGGACGACGGCACCACCCTCAGCGACGAGGAGCTGCGCGACAACGTGACGCTCCTGTTCCTCGCCGGCCACGAGACCACGGTGAACCTGATCGGCAACGGCCTCCTGGCGCTGCTCCGTCACCCCGACCAGGCCGCGATGCTCCGCGACGACCCCGCCCTCGACGCCGGCGCCATCGAGGAGCTGCTGCGCTACGACAGCCCGGTGCAGTTCTCCCGGCGCATCGCCCTGGAGCCCTTCGAGGTGGCGGGTGTGCAGGTCGAGACCGGCGAGCTGGTGCTGACCGGCCTGGGGGCCTCCAACCGGGACCCGGCCAAGTTCGGACCCACCGCCGAGGAGCTCGACATCACCCGGGCCGACGCCCACCACCACATCTCCTTCGGCAGCGGCATCCACCACTGCCTGGGCGCGGCCCTGGCCCGGTTGGAGGGCCGCCAGACCATCCCCCGGGTGCTGCGCCGCTTCCCCGAGGTCGAGCTGGCCACCGACACCATCGAGTGGAACGGCCGCATGGTCCTCCGCGGCGTGGCCAATCTCCCGGTCACCCTCGGCCCCGACCGAGGCCGCGCCTGACCCGGCGCATCCCCGACTGAGGTCACGACCAGCCCAGAGCCGACCGGAGCCGCGACCGACGTGGGTCGCCGGGGAGACGGGGGCCACCCACCGACCACGCCCGCGCCCGCCGAGGTGGACGCCTGCGTTGCGGAAGGCGGCTCGATGCCGACGGAAGCGGAGCGGAGCAGCGGAGTGAGCGCCAGCGAGCGGAGCCATGGCGAGCACCGAACCGACGGCGTCGAGCCGCCCACAGACCCGAGCAGGTGTTCGGAGCCCTCCGCTACACGTCGAGGAAGCGGCCGACGGCGAAGCCGGAGCCGACGGCACCGATCACCACACCGACCAACACGAGCGGAATCGAGGTCCCAACCACCGTGGCGATGGTGAAGTCGAAGTTCTGGAACAGCTCGAAGTACTGGTTGTCGGCCAAGGCCCCGAACAGGAAGACGTTCAGGCCCAGCAGCAGGCCGACCGCGAGCGCGCCACCCAGGATGGCCTGGATCATCCCCTCGAGGATGAACGGGACGCGGATGAACCAGTTGGTCGCGCCCACCAGCTTCATGACCTCGATCTCGCGACGGCGGGCGAACATGGCCGTGCGGATCGTGTTGTAGATCAGCAGCACCGACACCCCGGCGCTCACCGCGGACGCGAACAGCACCCCGAAGTTCAGCTTCTCGGTGAGCTCCTGGATGGCCCGGATGGCCTCGGTGGCGCTCTCCACCTGCTGCACGCCGGCCTCGCGCTCGTAGATCCCCCGGAGCGCGACGACGGACTGAAAGTCCGGGTTGGTGGGCTCGACGCGGAACGAGGTGGGGACATCACCCTCCCGGAGGAGCCGGAGCATGGTGGGCTGGTCCTTGAACAGCTCTTGGGCCTCCTCGAAGGCGGCCGTCTCGTCGACGTAGCTGAAGGTGCGGACCTCGGGGTTCTGATCGAGCGAGGTGTCGATGGCGTCGCGCTGCGCCTCGGTGATCTCCGGATCGAGGAAGACGATCAGCTCGACGTCGCCCCGGAACTTGCCGGCCAGGTTGTTGGTGCCCTCCCGCACGAGGAGGGCGACCCCGGCGAGGGTCAGCGCGATCGACACGGTGATGACCGAGGCGAGGGTGAGGGTGGGGTTGCGGCCCAGGTTCTGGGCCGTCTCCCGGGCGATGTAGTTGGCGTTGAGGGCCATGGTCCCCTACTCGTAGACGCCGCGCGCCTGGTCGCGGATGATCGTGCCCCGGTCGAGCTCGATCACCCGCCGGCGCATGGTGTCGACGATGCTGCGGTCGTGGGTGGCCATCACCACGGTGGTGCCGGTGCGGTTGATGCGATCGAGCAGGCGCATGATCCCCACGGAGGTGGCCGGGTC
>JBBSME010000185.1:0-4068 GCA_038233335.1 Acidimicrobiales bacterium
AGGGCACGCCGGCGCCGCCGACCGGCGACGCCCAGGGCACGCCTGCTCCGCCCCCCGCCGGCTACGCCCAGGGCACTCCGGCGCCTCCGACCGGCTACGCCCAGGGCACGCCCGCCCCACCCAGCACGGCCGCCGGCTACGGGCCGTCGCAGCCGTCGCAGCCGGGGGCGCCCGCCGCGCCCGCCGGGTACGCATCGCAGCCCACCCCCTACGGAGGCGCTCCCAGCGACGCGACATCGTGGGCCGCGTCGCCCCCGACCGGCGCGGTCCCGTCCGGGTCCTACGCGGCGGCCCCGCCCGCGAGCGGCGCCTACGCGCCGGCCACCGGGTACGGGTACGCGGCGCCGGCTCCGACGGGATCCGGCGGCGGCAAGGTCGTGGCCATCGTCGCCGTGATCGCGCTCGTGGTCGTGATCCTCATCATCGTCCTCGCCTTCCTGGTCGGCGGCGGCCGCGACTCCTCCTCGGCGTCAGGCCCCACCACCACCGATCGGTCGACCACCACCGAGGATCCGACGACGACCGAGGCCTCGACCACCACCGAGGATCCGACCACCACCGAGGCCACGACGACCACCGAGGCCACGACGACCACCTCAGCTGACGCCGGCGAGCAGTTCCCCGACTTCGCGCGCGACAACTTCATCGACAGCTGCACCGCGGCGGGCAGCTCCACCGAGTCCTGCACCTGCTCGCTGGAGGGCATCGAGGCCGCCTACACCTTCGACGAGTTCGTGGACCTCGAGGACGAGCTGGAAGCCACCGGGGAGCTCCCACCGGAGCTGGAGGCCATCCGCGAGGGCTGCAGCTAGGTCGAAGTCGCGTGCCGCCGCCGGGGCCGTCGGTCAGGATCGGGCCATGGACCTGACCTACCGCGTCCCCCGACCGGACGAGCTCGAGCCGTTCATGCTCCCGGTGTGGAGGGGGTTCGGGGATCCCGGCGTGGCGACGACGGTCGAGGACGAGCGACTGCTCTGGGAGCCCGAGCGCAGCATCGGCGCCCTCGACGGCGAGGAGTGGGTCGGCGGCACCGGCGCCTTCACCATGGACCTCACCCTCCCCGGCGGGGCCTCGGTCCCCGCGGCCGGCGTCACCATGGTCGGCGTGGCGCCGACCCACCGTCGACGAGGGGTGCTCACCGAGCTCATGGGTCGCCAGCTCGACGACGTGGCGGCCGGGCCAGAACCGGTCGCGGTGCTCACCGCCTCGGAGGCGCTCATCTACGGCCGCTTCGGCTACGGCGTGGCCACCCGGGGGGCCCGGCTCCGGATCGACCCGGCCCGCGGGCCCTTCCGGCCCGATGCCCCGGACGCCCCGGGGCGGCTCCGACAGATCACCGTCGATCGGGCCCGAACGCTGCTGCCGTCGGCCTACGAGCGGGTGCGGGCCCACCGTCCCGGGTCGGTGGCCCGATCCCCCGCCTGGTGGGAGACCCACCTGTTCCAGGACCGCCCCGAGCACCGCGACGGCGGCGGGGGGCTGATGGTGCTGGTGCACGAGGACCGGGCCGGCGCTGTGGACGGCTTCGCCACCTACCGGGCCCTCGATTCCTGGTGGCCTGATCGCCTGCCCCAGAGCACGCTCCGGGTCGAGGGCATCGAGGCGAGCGACGACGCCGTGCACCTCGCGCTGTGGCGCACGCTGCTCGACCACGACCTCTACGGCGAGGTCGACGCACTCCACGCGCCCCTGGACGATCCGCTGTTCCTCGCCTTGGTCGATGCTCGGCGCCTTCGGGCGTCGGCCCTGTCGGACTGGCTCTGGCTGCGCATCCTCGACGTCCCCGCCGCTCTCGGCCCCCGCCGCTGGGGCGGAGCCGGCACGCTGGTCGTGGAGGTGGAGGACCGGTTCCGGCCCGCATCCGGCGGGCGCTTCCGCATCGCGTCCGATCCCGACGGGACCGGCGCCGTCACGGCCACCGACGACGCCGCGGAGCTCACCCTCGGCGCCGAGGAGCTCGGGGCCATCGCCCTGGGCGGCACCGCCCCCACCGCCCTGGCCCGCGTCGGGCGCATCACCGAGCGCCAGCCCGGAGCCCTCGCCACCGCCGACACGCTGTTCGGATCCGAGGTCGCCCCCTTCTGCGCCACCATGTTCTGAGTCTTCGGAGCCCTCGTCCGTGGAGTGGTCATAAGGACATGCGCGGATAGGGCCGGGTCGCGCCGGAGGTATCTCCTCGGCTGCGCCTCGGAGAGGGCCCGTGTCTCTGGGTCGCCTCGCCTGTCGGCTCGGCTCCTTGGGCTCGGGAGTAGCCTCCGACCGTGAGCACGCCCGAGACCGCGCACCTCGACTTCGAGTCCTGGCTGGCGTTCGAAGCGGCCAGCTCGGAGGTCCGCCACGAGCTCGTCGGCGGCAACGTCTACGCCATGACGGGCGCGATGCGGCGCCACAACCTCCTCGCGGCCAGCATGCTGGCCGCCGTGCGACCCGCGGCCATGGCCGATGGATGCCGGGCCTACGTGGCTGACATGAAGGTCAGGGTCGGCGCCGACGGGTACTACCCCGATGTCATGGTGGCCTGCGATGAGCCGCCGGACGACCGCTTCGAGGATGCGCCGTGCCTCCTCGTCGAGGTGGTCTCGCCATCCACCGAGACCGTTGACCGTCGAGAGAAGCTGGCCGCGTACACCCGGCTGCCCAGCCTGCGGGCCTACCTGATCGCCCACCCCGACACCCCGCGGATCGAGGTGCACCGCCGGCACGGTGGCACGTGGGCCCAGTCCGTCCTGGGCCCAGGGGACTCCCTCGTCCTCGAATGCCCCAAGGTCGAGCTCTCGGTCGATGACCTGTACCAAGGGGTCACCTGAGGCCCTGCTCCGAGAGCGATCCCCGTCAGGGGTGCTCCATGCCGACGACGGCCCAGCGGCCGCGGTGGAAGCGGGCCAGGAGGGGGACGAGGCGGCCGAAGAGCATGGCGGCCAGGGCGGCCCACAGCCAGAGGATGCTGAGGTCGGCCTGGAGCACCACCAGGGCCAGTACCCCGAACCCGACGGCCACCACGGACATGGCCCGAGCCAGGTACCCCAGGTCGCCGGCCCCGATGAGGATGCCGTCGAGGGCGAACACCACCCCGGCGATGGGCTGCAGCACGGCCACCCAGATGAGGAGGTCGGCGGTGAGCGCCTCCACCGCCGGATCGTCGCTGAACACGCCGGCCAGCGGCACCCGGAAGGCCAAGACCAGCGCGCCCGCCACCACACCCGCACCCAGTCCCCACCAGAGGATGCGCCGTCCCGTCGCTCGCGCTCGCGGGCTCGACCCGGCGCCCAGGTCGGTGGACACGAGGGACTGACCGGCGATGGCCAGGGCGTCGAGCACCAGCGACAGGAAGGTGGTGACCTCGAAGGCGACCTGGTGCGCGGCCAGCGGGACCACCCCGAGTCGGGCCGCGATCGCCGTGGCCAGCCCGAAGGCCAGGCGGAGGGCGGCGGTGCGGACCAGGAGGTCGCGACCGATCCTCCCGAGCCGGGCCAGGGCGGCCCGGTCCGGGGCCAGCGACGCGCCGTGGGCCCGGGCCGCGGCCCGTACCTTCACGAGGTAGACGACCGCACCGGCGGCCTGGGCCACGACCGTCGACAGGGCCGACGCTCCGATGCCCTGGTCGAAGCCCTCGATCAGCACCAGCTGGAGCACGAGGTTCCCGACCGCGGTGGCCCCGGCCACGGCCAGCGGGGTGCGGGCGTCCTGGATGCCGCGCAGGTAGCCGGTGCCGGCCATGGTGACGAGCAGGGCCGGGACCCCGAGCAGGGAGATCCGCAGGTACACCTCGGCGTTGGCGGCCACCTCGCCCTCGCCGCCCAGGAGGCGGATCAGCGCCGGCCCGGCGAGGGCCAGGACCGCGGCCGACAGCACCCCGAGCCCGAGGGCCAGCCACAGGCCCTGCACCGCCATGTGGGCTGCGCCCCGCCCGTCGCCCGCACCGATGCGACGACCGACCGCGCCGGTCGTCCCGTAGGCCAGGAAGATGAAGGCGGTGGCTGCGGTCAGCAGCACCGTCGAGGCGATGCCGAGGCCACCCAGCTGGACGGTGCCCAGGTGGCCCACGATGGCCGTGTCGGCCAGGACGTA
>JBBSME010000186.1:0-4060 GCA_038233335.1 Acidimicrobiales bacterium
CGGCCGCGTCGACCGGCACCGCTCTGGTTCCCACCACCAAGGCGATCACAGCCCACCTGCGCTCGGCGCCGTCGGTGAAGACCCGCAGCCCCACCCCGCCAACCAGCGCCTCGTCAAGCACCTCACCAACGAACGAGGGGCGCTGCTCACCTTCCTCACCGTGCCCGGCGTCGACGCCACGAACTGGCGGGGCGAGCAAGCGATCCGTCCCGCCGTCGTGAACCGCAAGACCTGGGGCGGCAACCGCACCGAGACCGGCGCCGCCACCCAGTCCCGGATCATGACCTTCCTCCGCACCGCCAACCAACAAGGCACCGATGCCATCGACCTCCTCGTCGACCTCGCCCGAGCACCCACCCCCACCGTCACCCCCGGGCTCACCCTTGGTTTGCGTCTGACCATCGAGATCCTTTACCTCAGCCACATCCCCACCGCCGACGAGATCGTCACCGACATCGACACCGTCCTCGCCGAGTACCCGGGCATCGACATCACCCGCTACGACCTGGCGACCCCCGAAGGCCAGGCGTTCGCCGACGACAACGCCACCAACAAGCCATTCCTCAACATCTTCGTCGAGGGCCGCACCGACCACGACCTCGACGGAGAGACCATCGACTTCCGCAACTTCCCGACCGGACGCGGCACCGACGACGTCCCCGCCGGGAACTGGACCCCCGACGACCTCCGCGCCGTGCTCGACCGTCTCACCGCCTAGCGGTCGTGCACAACCGCACGGGTGGTTGACGGCGGTGAGGTGGCCAGGTTGCGGCGCGGTGGGGGTACCCGATGATCGAGGGTTGGGTGGAGGTCTCGCCCAGACCTCCAATGACCTCACTGGGGACGGCGCCGTCGTCGTCCCCGGTGGCCACGGGGACCACGTGGGTCAGCTGGTGACCTTGGCCATGCGCGCTCCGACCTGTCGTGCGGGTCGGGTGGTACCGTCCGGCTGTCGACGAGGGGGCCGGAGCGTGGCCGAACAGGGAGAAGGTCGACGACTCCCGGGGGTGGCCGAGGTCGCGGCGCGGCCGCCTCGTGGCCGCTCACTCTCAGCTCTCGTGCTGTCGTACCTGCTCACGGTGGGAGTGCTGCTCACCCTCAACTTCGCACTCCCCCGAGTGATGCCCGGCGACCCCCTGCTCGCCCAGCAGTCGGCCTCTTCGCCGGCCTACGTGTACGACGACGAGGCCCGAGCCGATCTGGCCGCCTACTACGGGCTCGATGAGCCTGTCACCGCGCAGTTCGGCCACTACGTCGGCGGCCTGCTCCGTGGCGACCTGGGCCGCTCGCTCACCGAGAACCGCCCGGCCCTCGACCTCGTGCGCGAAAGGCTCCCATGGACCATGCTGCTGGTGGGCGCGGCTCTTACCTTGGCCGCCGCCGCGGGCATCGTCTCCGGCATCCACTCGGGCTGGCGTCGGGGTCGGGCCATTGATCGGGCGTCACTGGCGGCCTTCCTGTCTGTCTACAACGTCCCCAGCTTCTTCCTGGCCTCGGCCGCACTGCTCATCTTTGCCGTGCAGCTCGGTTGGTTTCCCCTCGGCGGGGCCCGCACCCCCTTCGCCGAGCTCACGGGACTGGCCCAGGTCGGTGACGTCCTCCGTCACCTCGCCCTGCCGGCCATGGTGCTCGCGGTGCAGCCAGCGGCGTCGTACTACCTGGTGATGCGGGCCGGGATGGTGACCGAGCTCGGCGCCGACCACCTCGAGGTGGGTAGGGCCAAGGGCCTCCGGGACCTCCGGCTCGAGTACCGCTACGCGGCCCGCAACGCCCTGTTGCCGGTCGTCACGATCAGCGCCCTCCAGCTGCGCCTGGCCGTGGCCGGCACGGTGTTCGTGGAGACCGTGTTCGCCTACCCGGGGCTCGGTCGCCTCATGTTCGACGCCGTCCGCGATCGCGACTACCCGGTGCTACAGGCGTGCTTCCTCGTGCTGACCCTGCTGACGGTGACGGCCAACCTCGGCGCCGACCTGCTCAACCGGCGCCTCGACCCGCGGACGGTGGAGGCGTGACCCGGGCCCGACCCTCACCGATGCTGGTCGCCGGCTCCCTGGTCGTCCTGGCCGTCGTCGCCGTGGCCGTCCTGGCCCCGCTCCTCGCGCCCTACGATCCCGAGGCCATCACCGGTCAGGCCCTCGAGCGTCCGACCCGCGCCCACCTGCTCGGCACCGACGACATCGGCCAGGACACCTTCTCCGGTCTCATCTGGGGGGCCCGCTCGTCCCTTGTGACCGCGGTGGCGGCGGCCACCCTGACGGTTCTGCTGGCGACCGTGGTCGGGGCGGGTGCGGGCCTGGTCGGCGGATGGGTCGACCGCGTCGTGGCGCGCGCTCTCGACGTCCTCCTGGCGCTGCCCGGGGTTCCCCTCATCGTGTTGGTGGCCGCCCTGGCCGGTCCCAGTCGAGTGGCGGTCATCCTGGTCGTGGGCCTCATCGGGTGGCCGCCGCTGGCCCGACTCCTGCGGAGTCAGGTCCTGAGCCTCCGTCGGCGCGGGTTCGTGCAGGCGGCCCGGGGTTTCGGCGGTGGTCCCTGGTACGTCCTGCGCCGCCACCTCGCCCCGGCCCTCGGCCCCCTCCTGGTCAGCGGTTTCGTGGAGTGGGCAGGGGTCGCCGTCTTCCTGGAAGCGGGTCTGGCCTTCCTCGGACTGGGCGATCCCACGGCCGTCAGCTGGGGCAGCACCCTCAACCGGGCGCTGACCGTTCCTGGCCTCTACTTCACCGGGATGTGGACGTGGCTGGTCCTGCCAGCCGGCCTGGCCATCACCGTGGTGGTCCTGGGGTTCACCTTCATCGGTGTCGGCCTGGAGCCGGTGTTCAACCGACGCTGGGACCGCCGATGACGCCGCTGCTCGAGGTCCGCAGCCTCACCGTCACCTACGGAGGCGGGGCCGAGGCCCTCCGGGGCATCGACCTGACCCTCGACCGGGGCCAGTCGCTGGCCGTCGTCGGCGAGAGCGGAGCGGGCAAGTCGACGTTGGCCCGGTGCCTCGTCGGACTGGTCCAACCGCCGGACGCGGGAGGTCAGGTCCTGCTCGACGGTGATGACCTCCTCGGCGCGGACGACGCCACCCTCCGGCGGGTGCGTTGGGAACGGGTGGCGATCGCGCTGCAGGGGGCACCCTTCAACCCGGTGGTCCGCGTCGGCGATCAGATCGCGGAACCGCTGCGGGACCGGACGCGGTGGGGACGGGGCGAGGTCGACGAGAGGGTCACGGCCCTCGCCGAGGAGGTCCTGTTCGATCCCTCCCTCCTCCGCCGCTACGCCCACGAGCTCTCGGGAGGGCAGCGCCAACGGGCGTCGATCGCCATGGCCCTGGCCCTCGACCCCGACCTGCTGGTGCTCGACGAGCCCACGGCCGGGCTCGACCCGGCCACCCGCCACGAGCTCCTCGAGCAGCTGGCCGGGATCGTCGAGCAACGCGACCTGGGGCTCATCGTCATCGCCCACGACCTCCCGGCCGCCGCCCGGCTGGCGGAGCGGGTCGTGGTGCTCTACGCAGGGGAGACCGTGGAGTCCGGACCCTGCGACAAGGTGGTGGAGGACGCCCGCCACCCCTATGCCTGGTCCCTCGTCAACGCCTACCCCGTCCTGTCGACGACCAAGGACCTCCGGCCGATCCGCGGCCATCCGCCCGACAGCCGGGACCTGCCCGGCGGGTGCGCCTTCCACCCCCGCTGCACCCAGGCCCAGCCGGAGTGCGAGGAGATCCGCCCGGTGCTCGCACCCGTCGATGGCAGGCTGGTGGCCTGCCACCTCGGAGGGCTCCGCACCCTGCTGGCTGCAGACGGGGTCTCCCGATCCTTCGGCCGCGGCCGGGCGCGCACGGTGGCCCTCCAGGGGGCTTCGGTCGTGCTGCGCGAGGGGGAGGCCGTCGGGGTGGTGGGACCCTCGGGCAGCGGCAAGAGCACCCTGGCCCGGATCCTCACCGGCCACCTCGTCCCTGACACCGGTAGCGTCCAGCTCCAGGGCCAGCCCTTCCCGGCATCGTCACGGCGAGGACGAGACCTCCGACGGCGCATCCAACTGGTGATGCAGGATCCGTGGGATGCCCTGTCGCCCC
>JBBSME010000187.1:0-3955 GCA_038233335.1 Acidimicrobiales bacterium
CACGGCGGTCGACGAGGGCGCTGCCGCGGCTCCCTCGGAGCAGGAGAGCTCCTCCTCGCACGACGAAGGCCGAGCAGAGCGGCGGCGGGTGCTGCTGCGCACGTTCTGGCTGCCCTTCGTCGTCATCGCCCTCCTCGGGCTGGGCATCCGCCTGGCCGTGATCCAGGCCGCGCCCACCTGCGCCGACGACCAGGCGGTCGAGGACGGCTGCTTCCCCGTCGACACCGACACCACCGAGTACGTCGTGGTCGCCCAGCTCCTGGCCGACGGCGAGGGCTACACCTTCATCACCGACGAGAGCCTCACCCTCGCCGAGACGGCCCACCACCCGCCCGCGTTCTCCACCTACCTGGCCGCCTGGTCCCTCGCCGGCGTCGACGGGTTCACCGGTTTCCGGCGGGCCGGGGCGCTGCTCGGCCTGGTCACCATGGTGCTGGTCGCCGACATCGGTCGTCGACTGGGGGGCCGGGCCGTTGGCCTGGTGGCGGGACTGCTCGTGGCCGTGCACCCGGCGCTGTGGATCAACGACGTCATCCTGCTGTCCGAGTCGATCTACCAACCCCTGGCCGCCTTCGTGGTGTGGAGCGGCTACCGCCTGTGGTGTCGGCGCACCCTGGGCAGCGCCGCGCTCCTCGGCGCGGCCTGTGGCCTCGCCGCGCTCTCGCGGACCGAGGGGGCCCTCCTCGGGGCCATGGTCGCCGTCCCCCTGGCCATCGGCATGGTCGAGCTGCGCCGTCGGGACCGGCTCGGTCTCGTCCTGGCCACCGGCGCGACGTCGCTGCTGGTGGTGGCGCCCTGGATCCACCTCAACTCCGTCCGGTTCGACAAGCCGGTGCTTTTGACCTCGACCGCAGGCCAGAGCCTCTTCCTCACCAACCAGCCGGGGACCTACTACGGGCAAGGCCTGGCCTCGAAGGGGCGCTACGACCACCTCTACGTCGTCGACGCCCGAGCCAAGGCCCTGGGACTGGACGAGTCAGAGGTCGACCGGCGGCTCAGCGCCGACGCCGCTCAGTACACGTCGGGCAACGAAGGCCGGCTGCCGACGGTCGTCCTCACCCGGGTCGCCCGGATGTGGGGCCTGTACAAGCCGGCCCAGATGGCCCAGGCCGACTACGCCAGCGAGGGACGGCTGCTCTGGCCGTCGCGGGCGTCGTGGTGGGTCCACGGGGCGGTGCTCCCGCTGGCGGTGGCCGGCCTCGTCCTGCTCTGGCGGCGCGGCCTGCCCGTCAGCCCCCTGGCCGCCCTCCTGTTCGCGGCCAGTGCCACCTCGGCCATCAACTTCGGGCTCACCCGATACCGGGCCGGCGCCGATGTGGCTCTGTGCGTCCTGGCGGCGGTGGCCCTCGTCGCCCTGGCCCGGTGGCTCGGTCGCCTCCGGGAGCGCTCGGGGCACCCGCCGGGACCAGACCCCGAGCGTCCCTTGGCGGAGGCCGGGGTCTGAGGTGGGCCTGACCGGGCCCCGCTCGGTGCGCATCATCGGCCCCGGGCGGGCCGGGCTCTCGCTCGGGTCGGCCCTGGATCGCGCCGGCTGGCGGGTGGACGACGTGCGAGGCCGCGGCGACGACTTCGGTGACGCGGCCGACGGCGTGGACTTGGTGGTGGTGGCCACCCCCGATGCGGCGGTGGCCGAGGTCGCCCAGGCGGTGCGGCCCGTGCCCACGACGGTCGTGGCTCACCTGGCTGGCTCGCTGACCCTCGACGTCCTCGCCCCGCACCCCCGCCGGGCCTCGGTGCACCCCCTCGTGCCGCTGACCGACCCGGAGGCGGGGTCGGCCCGGCTGCGGGGCGCACCGATGGCGGTGGCGGGCGACCCCCTCGCCCACGAGCTGGTGACCGCGTTGGGCGGACGGGTCATCGAGGTTGACGATGCCGACCGAGCGGCCTACCACGCCGCCGCCTGCATCGCGGCCAACCACCTCGTGGCCCTGATGGGCCAGGTCGAGCGGGTGGCCGCCACGGTCGGAGTGCCCCTCGACGCCTACCTCGACCTGGCCGCCGCCGCCCTCGACGACGTCGGCCGCCTGGGCCCGGCCGCCGCTCTGACCGGCCCGGCGGCGCGCGGCGACGAGGCGACGCTCGGGCGCCACCGACGGGCCGTGGGCCCGTCCGAGCAGACGACCTACGACGCTCTGGCGGCCGAGGCGGCGCGCTTGGCGCAGCTGCGGCAGAGGGGTCGGGGCTAGCAGTGCAGGTCGTCACCACGGTGGCCGAGGTCCGCGCCGCCACCGCCGAGGCCCGCCGCGGCGGTGCGACGGTGGGCTTCGTCCCCACCATGGGCTACCTCCACCAGGGCCACACCTCGCTGATCGTGGCGGCTCGTCAGGCCACCGACCTGGTCGTGACCAGCGTGTTCATCAACCCGCTCCAGTTCGGGGCGGGCGAGGACCTCGGCGCCTACCCCCGGGACCTGGCCCGCGACTCCGAGCTGTCCCGCGACGCCGGGACCGACGTGCTGTTCGTGCCCCCCGTCGAGGAGATGTACCCGCGGCCGCTGCTCACGACGGTCGAGGTGGGCGGCATCACCGACCGCTTCGAGGGCGCGGCCCGTCCGACCCACTTCCGCGGCGTGGCCACGGCGGTGGCCAAGCTGCTGTCCATCGTCGGGCCCTGCACCGCGTACTTCGGTGAGAAGGACTGGCAGCAGGTGTGCGTGGTGCGGCGCATGGTCGAGGACCTCTCGCTCCCCGTCGCGGTGGAGGCCTGCCCCACCCTTCGGGAGACCGATGGCCTGGCCCTCTCCAGCCGCAACGTGTACCTGGACCCGGAGGAGCGGGCCGTGGCGCCGGTGCTGCGCCGGGCCCTCGAGGCCGGGGCCGCGACCATCGGCGGCGGTGAGCGCGACGCGGGCCGGGTGGAGGTCGCCATGGCCGAGGTGGTGGCGGCCGAACCTCGCGCTGTCCTCGACTACGCGGCCGCGGTCGACGCGGCCAGCCTGGAGCGGATCGCCCCGCTCGCCGGCGAGGTGCGGCTTCTGATCGCCGCTCGCCTGGGCCGGCCCCGGCTGCTCGACAACCTGGGCGTCACCGTCCCGCCCTGACCCGCCTCGCTCGGGGCGTGGATCGGCGCTGGTCAGGTTGTGGTCCGGGGTCGTCGCGGGTGAGGATGGGCGGGCTTGATCCCCTCGGGGGCGACCGGCACCGCCGGCGTCCACCAGCAAGGAGCGCCACCATGCGTCGACGCATGATGAAGTCCAAGATCCACCGGGCCACGGTGACCGATGCCGATCTGCACTACGTCGGGTCGATCACCGTCGACCGCGACCTGATGGATGCCGCCGACCTGGTCGAGTTCGAGCAGGTCGCCGTGGTCGACATCGACAACGGGGCCCGCCTCGAGACCTACGTCATCGAGGGCGAGCGCGGCTCCCGCTCGATCTGTCTCAACGGGGCCGCGGCCCGCCTGGTGTCACCCGGCGACAAGGTCATCCTCATCAGCTACGCCGACTTCAGCGACGAGGAGATGGAGGGCTACGCCCCCCGCATCGTCCACGTCGACTCGGACAACGGCCTGGTCGACGAGGAGACGGCCCAGGTCCTGGCCGGGCTCGACCGTCCGGCCCCCCGTCGCTACGTCGAGGTCCCCGCCCCGATCGCCTGAGACCTCCTCGCGACGATTGGTACACGAAATCGTGCACGAATCGTCGCGAGAACGGAATGGGGGCGAGTGGCACCGGCGTATCGTCCCGAGATGGCCAGCCTTCCCCCCGAGGACCTCGACCTGCTCGTGCTGGGGAGCGGCGTCGCCGGGCTCTCGGCTGCGGTGCGGGCCGCAGACCACAACATGCGGGTCGGGGTGCTCACCAAGGGCGAGCTGCCCCAGGCCACCACCCGCTGGGCCCAGGGCGGGGTGGCCGCCGTGCTCCGCGACGACCCCGACTCGACCGACCTCCACCTGGCCGACACGCTGGCCTGCGGGGCCGGGCTGTGCGACACCGAGGCGGTGCGGGTCCTCG
>JBBSME010000188.1:0-3902 GCA_038233335.1 Acidimicrobiales bacterium
ACCCGCACCGGCTGCGCGGGGCGATCCCTACGATCAGACCATGTCCGACACCGAGGTGACCGCTCCACCGACGCTGTCGGGTCCGCTGCCCGACGACGACCCGGACGCGGTCATGGACTCGTTCATGGCCTGGGTCGAGGCCCGGGGGCTCACGCTGTACCCGGCGCAGGAGGAGGCCCTGCTGGAGATCGTGAGCGGATCGCACGTCATCGTCAACACGCCGACCGGGTCGGGCAAGAGCCTCATCGCGGCCGCCGCCCACCTGGCCGCGCTGGCCGCCGGGCGCCGCAGCTTCTACACCGCGCCCATCAAAGCCCTGGTGTCGGAGAAGTTCTTCGAGCTGTCGGCCACCTTCGGCGCCGACCGGGTCGGGATGATGACCGGCGACGCAGCCGTCAACCACGACGCCCCCATCATCTGCTGCACGGCCGAGGTGCTGGCCAACATGGCCCTCCGGTGGGGCCGCGCCGCTCCTGCGGACCAGGTCGTGATGGACGAGTTCCACTACATCGCCGACCCAGATCGGGGGTGGGCCTGGCAGGTGCCCCTCCTCGAGCTGCTCGACGCCCAACACGTCCTGATGTCGGCCACCCTGGGCGACACCACCCGCTTCGAGGACGACCTCACCGAGCGCACCGGTCGGAGCGTGGCCGTCGTTCGTTCGGCCAGCCGGCCCGTCCCGCTGGTGCACGAGTTCCGCATGGACCCGCTGACCGAGGTGCTCCAGGAGCTGCTGACCACGGGTGGTGCCCCGGCCTACGTGGTGCACTTCACCCAGGCGGGGGCGGCGGAGCGGGCCCAGGCCCTGACCAGCCTCAAGCTCTGCACGCGCGAGGAGAAGGACGCCATCGCCGAGGCCATCGGCGACTTCCGGTTCGCGGCCGGCTTCGGCAAGACCCTCTCGCGGTTCGTGCGCCACGGGGTGGGCGTCCACCACGCGGGGATGCTGCCCAAGTACCGCCGCCTGGTGGAGCGCCTCGCTCAGGCCGGGCTGCTCAAGGTGGTCTGCGGCACCGACACCCTGGGCGTCGGCATCAACGTGCCCATCCGGACCGTCATCTTCACGTCGCTGTCCAAGTACGACGGCACCTCGACCCGGCTGCTGTCGGCCCGGGAGTTCCACCAGATCGGCGGGCGGGCCGGGCGGGCCGGGTTCGACACCAGCGGGACCGTCGTGGTGATGGCCCCCGAGCACGTCATCGAGAACGCCAAGGCGGCAGCCAAGGCCGAGGCCAAGACCGAGTCCGACGGCAAGAAGCGGAAGCTGGTCAAGAAGAAGCCGCCCGACGGGACGGTGTCCTGGGGCCAGCCCACCTTCGGCCGCCTGGTCGCGGCTGAGCCCGAGCCGCTCACGTCCAGCCTCGCGATCACCCACTCGATGCTGCTGAACGTGCTGGACCGTCCCGGCGACGGACGGGTCGCCCTCCGCCACCTGATCGCCACCAGCTACGAGTCCGACGCCCAGCAGGAAGCCCACCTGGCGCGCGCCGCGGAGATCGAGCGGGCCCTGATCGACGGCGGGGTGGTGGAGGAGCTCGACGAGCCCGACGAGCGGGGCCGCACCGTGCGGGTCACCGTCGAGCTCCAGCCCAACTTCGCCCTGGACCAGCCCCTCTCCCCCTTCGCCGTGGCCGCCTTCGACCTGCTCGATCCCGAGAGCGAGACCCACGCCCTCGACGTGGTGTCGATCATCGAGGCGGTGCTGGAGGACCCTCGGCCCATCATCTCGGCCCAGGTCCGGGCGGCCAAGGGCGAGGCCATCGGGCGCATGAAGGCGGAGGGCCTCGACTACGAGCAGCGCATGGCCGAGCTGGAGGACGTCACCCACCCCCGCCCGCTGGCCGAGCTGCTCGAGCCCATGTTCGACCTGTACCGGGGCAACCACCCCTGGGTGGCCGACACGCCGCTGCGGCCCAAGGCGGTGGTGCGCGAGATGTACGAGCGGGCCATGGGCTTCAGCGACTACGTGCGCCACCACGAGCTGGCCCGGGTCGAGGGGATCGTCCTGCGCTACCTGACCAGCGCCTACCGCGCCCTGGTGAAGACCGTCCCCGAGGACGCCAAGACCGAGGAGCTCATCGACATCACCGAGTGGCTGGGCGAGGTGGTCCGCCAGACCGACTCCAGCCTCCTGGACGAGTGGGAGGCGCTGCGCCACCCGCCCGCGCCAGGCGAGGCGACGAGGGCCCCGGTCGAGCTCCCGCCGCCGCCGTTCACCGCCAACCGCCGGGCCTTCACCGTCGCGGTGCGCAACGCCCTGTTCCGCCGGGTTGAGCTGGCCGCGGCCCAGCGCTGGACGGCCCTGGGCGAGCTGGATGCCGACGACGGGTGGACGGCCGAGAGGTGGTACGAGACGCTCGGGCCCTACATCGCCGAGTACGGCTCCATCGGCATCGACCGCGACGCGCACTCCGCCGCCATGTTGCAGATCGACGAGCACGCGGACCGCTGGGAGGTGCGTCAGGTGCTGGCCGACCCCGCCGGCGACCACGGGTGGGCGATCCTGGCCGAGGTGGACCTGGCCGCCTCCGACGCCGAGGGGGAGCCGGTGATCCGTGTGCGGGACGTGTCCGAGGCCTGACCCCGGGGGTCTGCCCCTGGCGCGTTGCGGCCGAACCCTCCTCGATCGGCCCCGACCGCCGATGCGCTAGACACGACAGGTCAGTGGGCCGCCCGGCCGTCCGGGCCCGCCCGATGCGGATCGCCACGGGAGGTCAGACCATGGACACGCCACCGCCGTTCGGCTCTGGCCCAGCCGGTCCGCCCAGCGGTCCCCCGATGAGTGGCCCCCCGGGCTTCTCACCCGGCCCCGCCTACCCTCCCGCCGGACCGCCACCCGCAGGGCCCCCGGCGGGCGGTCCCCCGGGGTTCGCACCCGGACCTGCGTACACCCCCGCTGGGCCCCCGCCCACCGGCCCACCACCTGGACCCGGTGCACCAGCGTCACCCGGCTCGCCCGCCACCGCCACGGCTGGCGGCGCCCGCGGGCTGGTGGCTGGCGTCCTGATCCTGCTCGGGGGTCTGGTCATGGCGGCCGCGCCGCTGGCCGCCTGGTTCACCTTCAGCTTCGGGCCCTTCGACGCCTCGGTGAACGGGTACGGCTCGACCTCCGCCGACGAGGTGTTCGACGAGCCGGCCGATGACCAGGGCTTCACCGTCACCAGCGACACCAGCTCCGACGAGGAGATCGACTGGATCCTCGGCTCCCTGGCCGACGGGTACGTCGCCACCGTCCTCGGCATCCTGGTCGCATGCACAGGGGCGCTGCTCGTGACCCGCGCCCTCGGCTCGATCCGCGACGGCAACGCAGCCGAGCTGGCCGCGCGGCGGCGCGGGACCCTGGCCCTGGCCGGGCTGACCATCGGACTGGTCGGCGTGGCCCTGGTCTGGACCGTCGTGTCCTACACCCGGGTGAAGTCCGACTTCGACTCCCAGCTCTCCGACTCGGTCGATGACGATCCGTTCGCCGCGGCCTTCCTCGGTGGGCTCGACTTCGGCCCCGGCACGGGGATGATCCTCGAGGGCCTGGCCATCCTCGGCGTCGGGATCGTGGCCGTGGTCGCCCTCCTCCTCACCGCCACCGGCGCCCGGCTCAGAGTCGAGGGGGTGGCGACGTCTGCGGGCGGACCGAGCTGGGCACCCCCGCCGCAGGCGGCGACGGCCTCGACCCCGGGCCAGCACTGGTCACCCCCGTCCGGGGCCCCGGCCCCAGGCCCGCCGGGCTGGGGACCCGCGACCGGCGCCGCCCCGCCCCCGGGGGGGCCGGCGCCCGACGCCACCGCTCCCCCGCCGGTTCCGGGCCGGGCGCCCCAGCCCACCCCGCCCCCCGGGACCCCCGGGACCCCCGGGACCTGGCCTCCCCCGCCCAGCGGCCCTCCGACCGGGCCGGGCTGACCGGCCCG
>JBBSME010000189.1:0-3805 GCA_038233335.1 Acidimicrobiales bacterium
AGGGGGGCCCGCTGGCGATCTCCCGGTCGACGTCGGTGGGGCCGACGTGGTCGCGGCCGATGCCACCGTGGTGGACCTGGCCGAGGAGGTCGTGGTGCTGGCCGTGGAGCGCACCGCGGCAGCTGACATCGCCGCCGCCCTGACCCAGGGCCCGGTGGTGGTCGCCCTGCGTCCTCCCGGCGGATGACTTGAGAGCGGGGTCGGAGTGCCTCGGTCGCAGGCATGTGCCATCATTCGGACCCGACCCTCGGATGGCCCGAGCCCCGTCGGCACCCGGAGGTGCCCCGATGAACGGCCAAGCCGATGGCCGTCACCAGGGCGGGGTCGGGCCCTCGTCCTCCCCCGACCTCGCAGCGACGACACGGGGCCGAGGCGGCACTGAGGCGGTGGCTGGCGTGGCCACGGGATCCGATCTGTTCGGCCTTCCCGTCGGCTGGACGGCGGCGTGGATCTTCAACTGCTACGTGATCGGCGATCCCGATGACAGCCTGGTGGTCGTCGATCCCGGCCTGCCTCTCGTGGCTCGCCAGGCCCTCGCCCTTATCGAAGGCGAGATGGGCCGCAGGGCCGGCGACGTCACCGCCATCATGTGCACCCACGGCCACCCCGACCACGTCGGTGGCGTGTCCACCCTGACCGAGGCCGCGGACGCAGAGGTCCACCTCCCAGCGCTCTGCCGGGAGTACCTCGCCGGAGGGCGCCCCCGCAACTTCGCGTTGCTCGACGCCACCCTGCGCTTCATGGCGCTGTACCGGGAGCAGGCGTTCTCCCGGCGCGCCCTGGCGGACTTCGCCCGGGTGGGCCGCACCACCGGCTTCAGCAGCGCCGCGCCGACGATGACACTCGACTTCACTCCGGCCGGGTTCCTCGATGACGGCACCGACATGCCCGGCGCCCCCGGCTGGCGGGCGATCCACGCCCCTGGGCACACCGACGACTCCACCTGCCTCTACCACGAGGAGTCGGCCACCCTCATCTCCGGCGATGCAGTCGTCACCCAGGATGGGCACGCCTGGTTCAACCCCGAGTACGTCGACCTCGACCGGTCCCGGGAGACCGAGGAGCGCCTTCGCAGCCTGGAGGTGCGCCACCTGCTCCCCGGCCACGGTCGCCCCCTCGTCGCCGATGACGTGTGGGCCGGCGCTCGGAGCGCCAGCGACCCACCGACAGGACCGAGCCTGCTGGCCCGCTGCTCCCGTCGCCTCGGGCGGTGGCCTCCGGCCGGCTGACGGATCGCGGCGTCGCCGGCCACCCCTCGAACTGGTCCCCTCCTCCGGCCGCCAGGACGCCGCCAGGACGACCATTCCCGGGACCAGTTCGGCGCAGTCGCCGACCTGCGTCGACGTGACTGACGGGCCCGTCCGTCGGGACCGATCCGACCGAGTCCGACGCCGGCCGACGGCCCCGCGGTGCCCTCGGCCGGCTGCGGGGGCACCGCCGCCAGCGACGAGGTCAGCACCGAGCGCCACGACGTCCCCGGCACCGTCGGCGACGAGGGTGCCCCCCGCTGGTACCTCCTCACCGCACCGGCCAGCGACGAGCCCCTGCCGCTCGTCGTCGACTTCCACGGGCTGGCCGAGGGGGCCAACGTCCACTCCCAGATGACGATGATGGGCGAGCTGGGGCTGACCGAGGGCTTCGTCACCGCCGACCCGAACGGCACCGGCAGCCCGGTGCGCTGGGAGGTGGCCGACGGGGCCGACTCCCCGGAGCTGGCCTTCGCCGATGCCCTGCTCGACGAGGTCGGCGCCGTCCGCTGCATCGACACGTCCCGCGTCTACGCCACCGGCCTGTCCAACGGGGCCATGATGACCTCGCTGATGGCCTGCTTCCGGGCCGACCGCTTCGCCGCCTTCGCCCCCGTCGCCGGCCTGACGACCTTCGACGGCTGCCAGCCCACAGACCCCGAGGCCATCCTCACCTTCCACGGCACCGACGACCCGATCCTGATCTTCAACGGCGGGGTCGGAGACCTGGGCGTCGTCGACGGCGGCGAGGCCCCCGACGACATCTCGGTCCCCGAGGCCGACCTCGACGGCCCCGGCTACCCGGCGACCGCCCGCGAGTGGGCCGAGCTCCTCGAGTGCGACCCGGAGCCCACCGACGAGGACCTCACCGACGAGCTGATCGAACGGAGCTGGGACTGCCCCGACGGCTCCGAGCTGACCTTCATCATCGTGGAGGGCGGCGGGCACTCCTGGCCGGGGAGCGAGTTCTCCAAGACCATCGCCGACATCGTCGGCCCCACCACCTTCGACATCGACGCCACCGAGGCCATGTGGGAGATGTTCCAGCGCCACCAGCTCTGAACAGGTCTCGTCGTGGTTCGCTCGCTGTCGCTCGCTCCACTCCGACGAGTCTGATGGGGCTCGCTGCGCTCGCACCGTCGTGCCCCGACGACCAGCAAGCTGGACCGCCGGCGCTTCACCTGGGGAGACCCCAGACCCCAGCGGCTGCGCCGGCGCACCATCCGTCCGCCCAACGCCCGCGCGACTTCAGCACCGCGCCCGCGCTGTCGCTGACCTGATCAGCCCGGGGTGCTGGCCTCGATGACGCCGCCGGCCACCAGGCCCAGGACCAGCAGCCCGAGGGCGATCCGGTAGATCACGAAGATCGTGACCGAGTGGTGAGCCAGGTAGCGCAGGAACCAGGCGATGGCGGCGTAGCCGACCACGAAGGCCAGCACCGTGGCCACGATCGTCGCGGCCAGACCAGGGCCGTCGCCGGAGGTGATGTCCGGCGCGGTCACCACGCCGGAGAGCACGACAGCAGGGATCGAGAGCAGGAACGAGAACCGCGCCGCCGACTCCCGGTCGAAGTCGAGGAACAGCCCGGCGCTGATCGTCGCCCCCGAGCGCGACACGCCGGGGACCAGGGCCATGGCCTGGGCCAGCCCGACGATGACGGCGGATCGGGTGTCGACCGTGTCGATGCCGCGGGTCTGGCGCCCGACCCGCTCGGCCACGTAGAGCACGATGCCCAGCAGGATCAGGGTGGTGCCGATCAGCCGGAGGTCGCGGGCGCCGGACTCGATCTGGTCCTTGAAGGCCAGGCCGAAGACCGAGATGGGCACGGTGGCCAGGATCAGGTACCAGCCCAGGCGGGCGTCGAGGGTCGAGCGCAGCTTCGGGTCCCGCAGAGACCGCAACCAGGTGGTGCCGACCCGCCACAGGTCGTCGCGGAAGTAGACGACCACGGCCAGCACCGTGCCCAGCTGGGTGACAGCGGTGAAGGCCGCGCCGGGATCGTCCCAACCGAAGAGCGCGGGCACGATGCGCAGGTGCCCACTGGAGGAGATGGGCAGGAACTCGGTCAGCCCCTGGACGATCCCCAACACGATGGCCTCGACGAACGACACGGCCGGTCATCCTGCCCGACGATCCCCAGCCGCTCCGAACCCGCGACGTCGGCCCATCACGAACCAGGTACCAAACGCGTCGCCCCAGCAACGCGATTGGTCCCCACTTCGATCCGTCCGCCAACCAGAGACCAAACGCGACGCCCCGGCAACGCGATTGGTCGCCACTTCGGCCTGATCACCACCGGCGCCAGGAGAAGCCATGCACTCAGGAAGGGGATGGTGGCCACCGCGCAAGCGCAGTGAACCTCGTCGATCCCTCCGGTCGAGCTCCGCGACTGCGGCCCGGCCCGGCGCAGCCGCTGGGGGCGGCGGGGGTCTCCCCCGCACGAAGCGGGGCGTCGGCGAGGAACGAGCCGTCGCCCGCTGGGATCACTCAGCCCGGCCGGAGGCCGGACGACCAGCTCGGTCGAGAAGCTCCGCTTCAAGACCGAAACCTTATGTTCC
>JBBSME010000190.1:0-3712 GCA_038233335.1 Acidimicrobiales bacterium
ACGAGGGCCGCGTCGATGCCGTCGAGCGAGAGCTGGGCGCGCTGATCGAGGCGGTGGCGGCGGGCTCGCTCGATGCCCCGGTGCCCACCTGTCCGGACTTCACCGTCGACGACCTGGCCGCCCACGTGGGCCGCTTCTCCGGCTTCTGTGCCCACGTCCTGTGCGAGGGATCGGGTCGACCCAAGACGCCCTTCACCGACGCGCCGGGGGACGAGGGCCGGGTCGGCTGGCTCACGGTCCTGGCCGGGCACCTGGTCGCGGAGATGCGCGCCACCCCGTCCGAGACCTCGACCTGGACCTGGTACGAGCCCGACCAGAGCGCGGGGTTCGTCGCCCGACGCTGCGCCAACGAGCTGGCCATCCACCGGGTCGACGCCGAGGCGGCGCGAGGTCCCGTCTCGCCGGTCGACGCCGACCTGGCCGTGGACGGCATCGACGAGGTCTTCGTGCTGATAGAGGGCAGCGGCGACCGCGTGGGCGGCTCGCCCGGGTCGGGGCAAACCCTCCACCTCCACGGCACCGATCACGGCGAGGCCGAGTGGATGATCACCCTGGGCGCCGACGGTGTGCGCGTGGAGCGGACGCACGGCAAAGGCGACCTGGCCCTCAAGGGGCCGGTCAGCGACCTCGAGATGCTGCTGTACCAGCGGCCGACGGTGGGCGATGTCCAGCGCTTCGGCGACGCCGCCGTGCTCGACGCCTTCCACCGGCAGTTCACCTTCGACTGAGAGGCCCCGCCATGATGCGACCGCAACCGTTGCTGGGCCTGTACGACTTCGAGGCCGGGACCCGCTGGTTCCAGGACGTGCTCGGCATGACCACGGCACACGGCGGGCCGGAGTCCGAGATGCTGATGGACGGGGGCGAGATGGTGGCCCAGCTGCACCACTGGGAGGCCGACGAGCACCCGCACCTCGGCGATCCGACCGATCCGTCGCGCGGCAACGGGGTGCTCCTGTGGTTCGCCACCGACGACTTCGACGCCGCCCTCGGCCGGGTCACCGACAGCGGGACCGAGATCCTCGACGGCCCGCTGCTCAACGAGAACGCGGGCCAGCGAGAGGTCTGGGTCCGGGGCCCCGAGGGCTACGTCGTCGTGGTGGCCGGCCCCCGCGAGGGCTGATCGCAGGGTGGTCCACGGCCCTGGGGATCAGGGCCAGGAGCGCCAGGTGAGGTCTTCGACGACGATCACCGCGCCGGGCGGACGCACTTCCTGGTACTGGGGGTACTTGGCGGCGAGAGCGTCGAGGGCCCGCTCGCGCTCGGGGCCGGAGCGGACGATGCGCGCCCGGCCGTCGACCCGCACCCACCAGAGCCGGTCCCAGTCGTCCTCGTAGTGGTCGACCACGAGCGACACGCCGGGGTGGGCCTCGATGTTGGCCAGGCGCTTGAGAGCGGTGGTCGACTTCGGCTTGCCGTCGACCGCGGTCAGGATCGTGTCGCCCTCGACGGCGAAGCAGCAGGGCACCACGTGGGCGGTGCCGTCGGCGGTCACCGTGGCCAGGCGCGCCACCCGGGCCTCGCTCACCCGTCGTCGCACCTCGGTCTCGTCCATGGGCCCCAGCCTGCCCGGCCCGCGGGCGACGGTGCGCCGGGGCCGTGGCTCGCGCCGGGCATCGCCCCGAGGCGCGGACTCGTGCGCTCCACCTCGTCTACCCCTCGAGGGATCAGCGGTCGGTCACGGACCAGGTGACGAGGGGCGGCCGGACCGCGGCGCACCGGGGTTGGCCGATCTCGTCGGTGAGGCCCAATCGGGCCTCCAGCGCCCGGCCCTCTCGACGCGCCTCATCCAGGACCTCGGCGTCGACCGCGTCGAACATGAGCTTGGCCCGCCGGAACATCTCGAACCCGCCGTCGGCGTCGACCTCGCCCCACGTCAGGTAGACGAAGCGGTCGCCGGGCCGGCCCTGCACGCACGGCCCCCGCAGGTCGAGCCCGCCCTGCTTGTCGATGATGTCGATCTAGGCGGGGAAGGTGGCCGGGTCGACGTCGGCCGGCACGACCTGATCGGGATCTCGACGGATCTGGATGCCGACGTGGACGTTTCGCTGCGGTCCGCAGCACGCCCGGCCCGGCGGGTCGGTGCCGATGATGCGGAGCAGGGTCACGCCGCCAGTCTGGCCCGAGCTGGTCAGGCCCGGCGCTCAGTGGCGTTCGAGGCGGAGGATGATCTGGTCCGACGTGGTCAGTCGGGCCAACGTTCCCAGCCCCGTCACCGTCGCGGCGATGACCACGCCGGCCAGGATCACGTACATGAGGGCCAGCTGGGTGCGCACCGCGTCGGCGGGTGAGGCCCCGGCCAGGATCAGCCCGGTCATGGCCCCCGGGAGGAACACGACGCCCAGCCCTGCGGTCTGCTCCACCTGAGGCGAGATGGCCGTGCGCAGCGCCGAGCGCACCACCCGCCGCGACGCGGCCCGGGGCGTCATCCCCAGAGCGAGACCGGCCTCCACCTCGGCCCGCTGGTCGGCCAGCGCCTCCGACACCCGGGCCGCGCCGACCACCGCCGCCTTCATCGAGTTGCCCACCACCATCCCGGCCACCGGCACGAGGGTGCGGCCCTCCAACGGGAAGATGCCGAGCCCGTAGATCGTGCCCACCCCTGTGACCGCCACGAGGGCCATGGACGCCAGCGCGATCCAGAGCAGGCCCGGGACGTCCGGGGCCCGGCGGGCGATGGTGACCGACGCGAAGCCGACGATGCCGACGACCCAGAGCCAGGACCAGGCCAGGGGTGTGTCGGGGTCGACGATGGGCACCAGCGCCAGCCCGACGACCGCCATCTGGGCCAGCGAGCGGACGAGAGCGACGAGGATCGGTCGCCCGAGCCCGAGGTGCTGGCGGCCGGTGATGGCCACCGCGACGAGCACGAACACCAGCGACGCCCCCAGCGCGCCCCAGCCCACCACTTCGTTCATGGGCGAGGACCCCTCACGACCCCTGCTCCTGGAGCGCGTCGCGGACGGCGGGCTCGGCGGCGGGGTCGGCGGCCGGCCCCGACCAGGTCACGCGGCCGGCGCGGGTGACCACCAGGTGGTCGGCCAGGCGCTTGGCCTGTTCCAGGTCGTGGGTCACCCACATCACCGGCATGCCCTCATCAGCCATGGCCCGGGCCAGCCCCTCCAGCCGTCGGGTGGCGGTCGCATCCAGGGCAGAGGTGGCCTCGTCGGCGAGCAGCACCTCGGGATCGGTGGTGAGGGCCCGGGCCAGCACCAGGCGCTGGGCCTCACCCCCGGACAGGTCGTCCGCCGATCGGTCGAGCAGGGCCCGATCGAAGCCGACGCGGCGCAGGAGAGCGCAGGCGTCGTCGTCGGTCAGGTCCGGGGCCACCGCTCGCAGGTTGTCGGACACCGTGCCCGGGAACGGGGTGGGGGACTGGAACACCATGGCCACCCGGCGCCGGTGGGCCAGCGGATCGATGTCGGCCAACGGCTCGCCCCGGAACCGGATGGTGCCCGAGGTCGGGCACTCCAGGCGGTTGAGGCAGCGGAGCAGCGTCGACTTCCCGGCGCCAGAGGCCCCGACGATCACGGTGATCCCACCGTCGTCGATCGTCAGGTCGACGTCGCGCAGGATGTCGGTCTCGCCCCGGCGGAGCCCAACCCCCTCCAGCGCGAACAGCGGCGGGCCCATCGCTCCCCGACGCTATCGCCATGCCTCTCGGGCCGGCCCCAACGGCCCGGGCGGAGGGTCTCGGCCACGGCCAGCACCG
>JBBSME010000191.1:0-3694 GCA_038233335.1 Acidimicrobiales bacterium
GCCGACGGATCGGTGGTGGCGGCCTCGGGCGTGGTGAAGCGGTGGGGCGCGACCCTCGCCCTGGCCGGCACCGATGTGCGGGTGGGGCCGGGCGTCACCGGCCTACTGGGGGCCAACGGCTCAGGGAAGACCACCCTGTTCGGGCTGCTGCTCGGCCTCCACCGACCCGACGAGGGCCACATCCGGGTCCTGGGACTCGACCCCACCACGGCCGGCCCGGAGGTGCGGGCCCGCGTCGGCTACTCGCCCGAGCACCACGCGCTGCCCCCCGACGTCAAGGCCGTCGACCTGGTGCGCCACGTGGCCGAGCTCCACGGCCTGCCCCGCCGGGAGGCGACGGGGCGGGCGTCGGACGTGCTCTGGCAGGTGGGCCTGGGCGAGGAGCGCATCCGACCCCTGGGCACCATGTCCACCGGTCAACGCCAGCGCGTGAAGCTGGCCCAGGCCATCGTGCACGACCCGGTGCTGGTGCTGCTGGACGAACCCACCGAGGGCCTGGACCCGGTGCAGCGCGACGACATGCTGGCCCTCATCCGGCGGGTCGGCCACGACTTCGGCATCCACGTGGTGCTGTCCAGCCACGTCCTGGACGAGGTCGAGCGGGTGGCCGACGCGGCCGTCATCCTCCACGCCGGGCGGGTCGTCACCAGTGGCACCCTCTCGGAGCTGCAGACCACCAGCGCAGCGGGCGCGGTGTTGGAGCTGGCCGGCGATCCGAGACCGCTCGTCGCCGCCCTGGCGGCCCGAGGCCTCGCGGGCACGATCGAGGGGGACCGGATCTTCGTGGCCGGCGGCCCCGAGGTCTTCGACGTCGTCCGCGACGAGGTGGCCCGCCTCGACCTTCCCCTCCGGCGCCTGGAGCCTCGACGCCGCACCCTGGAGGAGGTCTTCCTGACCTCCGACCGCACCGGAGGCCAGGCCTACGAGGCTCCGGTCGCCCATGGCTGACACCAGCCCGGCCGGTCGGCCGGCCCGGATCCTGGACCGCGGCTACCGCACCTACGGGGGGCCGCGGAGCGGCGTCCCCGGCGCGGTGTCCACCCTCTTCCGACACAGCATCCAGCGCGCCCTGGGCCTGCGCCGCTCGACCTGGGCCAAGATCCTGCCCGTCGCGTCGGTGGCCATCTCGTATGTGCCCGCCATCGTGTTCATCGGCCTGGTGGCCCTCCTCCCCGAGGAGGACGCGGTGGGCATCGAGCTGCCCACCTACGGCGACTACTTCCGGTTCATCGCCGCCGCCATCATCTTGTTCATCGCCTTCGTCGGCCCGGAGGTGCTCTGCACCGACCGGCGCACCGGGATGCTGGGGGTGTACCTGGCCTCGCCCCTGACCCGCGACACCTACCTCGGGGCCAAGGCCCTGGCCACCTTCGCTGTGCTCAGCCTGGTCACCGTCGGCCCTCCCCTGCTGATGCTGATCGCCTACGTCATCCAGGGGGTGGGCCCCGATGGCCCCGCGGGGGTGGCCGGCTCCCTCGTCCGCATCGTGGTGGCCGGGGGCGTGCTGAGCGCCCTCTACACCGGGGTGTCCATGGGCGTGTCCGCCCTGACCGACCGCAAGGCCTTCGCCACCGCCGCCTTGCTCCTCCTCGTCGTCGTGTCATCCACGTTCCTGACCGTCATCGTCGAGGTCACCGGGCTCCCAGAGGGCTTCTACGGGCTCAGCCTGATCGACGGGCCGTTCAGCCTGGTGCAGCTCATCCACGGCGAGCCGGCCGACATCCAGGGCCTGACCCTGCCCGCCGCCCTGGGGGGCGCCGTGGCCTGGACCCTGCTCGGCGCCGCCGTCGCCCGCGTCCGGTACCAGCTCCTCCAGGTGACCCGATGACCGAGCCCATGGTCGACGTGGACGGCTGCACCCGGTGGTTCGGCGACGTGGTCGCCGTCTCGGAGGTGACCTTCGGCCTCCAGGCCGGCGTGACCGCCCTGCTCGGGCCCAACGGCGCCGGCAAGTCGTCGCTGCTGCGCCTCCTCTGCGGCCTCATCGCCCCCGCGCGCGGCACGGTCCGCATCCTCGGGCGCGACCCCCGTCGCGACATCGGGGTCCACCGCCACCTCGGCCTCGTCCCCCAGCAGGAGGACGTGTTCGACCGCCTCACCGCCCTGGAGCTGGTCGAGACCTGCGCCCTCCTTCGGGGGGTCGAGGACCCTCGCGACGCGGCCGCCCACGCCCTGGGTGCGGTCGAGCTCGACCCGGGCGACCCCCGCTACCTCCCCACGTACTCCCGCGGGATGCGCCAGCGGGTGAAGGTGGCCCAGGCCATCGTGCACGACCCCCGGGTCCTCGTGCTCGACGAGCCCCTGACGGGACTCGACCCGCGCCAGCGGCGTCACATGACCGACCTGTTCCACCGCCTCGGCGACGAGGGGCGGTGCGTGATCGTGTCCAGCCACGTGCTGGAGGAGGTCGAGCGCTTCGGCTCCGACGTGCTCGTCATCGTGCAGGGCCGGCTGGCCGCCGAGGGCGACTACCACGCCATCCGCGACCTGATGGACGACCGCCCGCACCGCATCCGGATCCGCACCGACCGCCCCCAGGAGGTGGCCGGCCGCCTCCTGGCCGCCCGGACGGTACTCGGCATCGAGCTGGTCGACGTCGACACCGTGGTGGTGGAGACCGACCGGGTCCACGAGCTGCGCCGCACCGTCGCCTCCGTCGCCCGCGACGAGGGGGCCCACCTCTGGGAGATCGCTCCGCTCGACGACGACCTGGACTCCGTCTTCCGCTACCTGGTGGGCCGATGACGGTCGCCACCGCACCACCAGGCGAGGTCGAGGGCCGACGACCCCGAGCCCCTCGCGGCTCGTTCCGCCGGCTCTACGCCCTGTTCCTCCGCCACCAGCTCACGTGGGGGCGGGCGGTGGTGATCCTCGTCCTCGGTGGGCTGGCCGTCCTGATCGCCCTGGCCGTCCGGACCCAGGCCGACGACCCCGTCACCGTGGGCACCGAGTTCATCAACAACCTCGCCTTCACCACCGTGCTCCCCATCTGCGCCCTGGTGTTCGCCAGCTCCTCCCTCGGCGACACCATCGACGACCGCACCCTGGTCTACCTGTGGCTGACCCCGGTCCCCCGTTGGCACATCGCCGCGGCCGCCACCCTGGCCTCGGCCACCGTCGCCCTCCCCCTGGTGTTCGGACCGCTGGTCCTGGCCGCGGCGGCCACCGGTGCGGGGCCCGCTCTCGTCGGGGCCACCGCGGTGGCGTCCACGGTGGGGACGATCGGCTACGCCGGGCTCTTCACCGCCCTGGGCCTCCGAGTGCGACGGGCCCTGCTGTGGGGCATCGCCTACATCCTCATCTGGGAGGGGTTCGTCGCCACCGCAAGCGACACCGCGGCCAAGCTCTCGCTCCGCGCCTACACGGCATCGATCCTGTCGCAGTACACCGGCGTCGGCCTGCGCCTGGGGTCTCTCACCCTGGTCTCGGGGATCGTCGTCCCCCTCGCCGTCGGGGTCGCCTCCATCGGGGTCACGGCATGGCTCCTGACCCGCATCACCGTCGACTGAGCGGCCCCGCCGGGGGTGGGGCCTCCCGCCAGGAGGTCCTGCGGCTGGCCGTGCCCGCCCTGGGCGCCCTGGCCGCCGAGCCGCTCTACGTCCTGGCCGACACGGCCATCGTGGGCCACCTGGGCACCGTCCAGCTGGGTGGCCTCGGCATCGCCTCGACGGTGCTGCTGACCGCAGCCACCGCC
>JBBSME010000192.1:0-3536 GCA_038233335.1 Acidimicrobiales bacterium
CAGGACCATGGCCCCCGGCTCGGCGTCGCCGGCGAGGAAGCCCATCGGGAACCGCGTGTTGGCGATGTGGCCACCGTCCTCCAGGTGGCCGGAGTGGACCTCCCAGTCGAACAGCGAGCCGAAGAAGGCCCGGGCCTGCTCCAGGTCGGTCGTGCGCATGGTGATGTAGCCGGGCTCCACCGGGCGACGACCGGTCACCTTCCAGTCCCCGCCGTCCCCGCCCGAGCCACCCTCCTCCGCGGCCTCGGCCGTCCGGGCCGGGTCGATGGCCTGGGACAGCATCCAGCGGTGGCCGAACGGGTCGACGATCGTCGCGTTGCGGTTGCCGTGGCCCTGGTCGGCCGGGGGTCGCTGGGCGTCGGCGCCTGCGGCCACGGCCCGCTCGAAGGTGTGATCCACGTCGACCACCTCCAGGTGCAGCATCACCGCGGTGCCGCCGTAGTGGCGGGGGCCGTGGACGCCGGCCTCGGGGAACTCGTCGGCCAGCATCATCCGAGCACCGCCGATGATGATCTCGGCGTGGCCGATCCGTCCGTCGTCGCCCTCGAACCGGGTCGTCTCGATGGCTCCCAGCACGTCGCGGTACCAGTCCAGGGCGGCGGCGCCGTCGTGCACCGCGAGGTAGGGGCTCAGGGCGTCGGCGGTGGCGGTGGTGTCGGTGGTGCTCATGTCGTCTCCTCCTCGGAGGCTGATGGCGGGGATGGCATCGGGATCGGTCGGCTCGGGGGCCAGGGCCTCGACCAGCCGGGCCCGGAGGGACGCGGTGAACGCGGGGTCGGGGGCCACCGGGGAGCTGGGCAGCCGGAGGGCGTCGAAGGGATCAACCATGGTCGGGTCCTCCTTCCTCGGGGTGGTCGGGCAGAGCGCGTCGGAAGGCGGCCCGAGCCCGCACCAGCAGGGCCTCGGTGGCGTGCACGGTGCGGTCGAGCAGTCGTGCCACCTCGGGGACGCTCAGGCCGTCGAGGTAGCGGAGGGTGAGGGCGGAGCGGTGGTGCGGGCCGAGGGAGGCCAGCATCTCGTGGGCCACGACCGCGTCGAGGTGGGCATCCCAGGGGTCGTCGTCCGCGGCGTCGGGCTCGGCGGCCACCCGGTGCAGTCGGCGGTCCTCGCGGGCCGTCCGTCGCCAGTGGTCCACCAGCTTGTGGCGGCCCACGCCGATGAGCCAGGCCACGGTGAGGTTCGGCACCGTCCCGCGCTGCACGGCATCGACCGCGGCCAGGAACACCTCGGAGGTGACGTCCTCGGCCACCGCCGGCGTCCCGCACCGGGCCAGCAGGTAGCCGTAGACCTCGGGTAGGGCCTGGTCGTACAGCGCGAGCAGGGCCTCGCCCTGGCCGTCTGTGCTCGCCGGTGCCGGTCCCACGTCCACCCATCGTCGCGGACGCCGCCCCTCCGACGCCCCCAGCCCCGAAGTGGGTCCTGGGTGTCGGGTGACGGGGGGCACACGGGCCGGGGATGGCGTCGCTACGGTGCCTCCCATGAAGGTCCCCCTCACCCTGTGCGACTTCCTCGACCGCGGGGCCACCGTGTACCCGGGCCGGGTCGCGGTGGTCGACGAGCCCGACCAGCCCGCCCCCTCGCTGGGCCAGCTCACCTACCGCCAGCTGCAGGCCCGGGCTCGGGCCCAGGCGGCCGGCCTGGACCGGTGGGGAATCGCCCCGGGGGAGCGGGTGGCGGTCGTGTCGCAGAACGCCGGTCGCCTCCGGGCCGGGTTCTGGGGAGTGGCCGGGTGGGGCCGGGTCTACGTGCCCATCAACTTCCGCCTGTCCCGCGACGAGATCGCCTACATCGTCGAGCACTGCGGGGCCTCGGTCCTCCTGTACGACCCCGAGCTGGCCGACACCGTGGCCGACATCGCGTGTGCCCGGAGGGTCGAGCTGGGCGCGGGCGACGATGAGATCCTCGCCAACGACGTCGAGCCCGAGCCCTGGGAGCCCGACGAGGACGCCACCGCCGTCATCAACTACACCTCCGGCACCACCGCTCGTCCCAAGGGCGTGCAGCAGACCCACCGCAGCCTGTGGCTCAACGCCACCGTGTTCGGCTGGCAGGCCGGCATCAGCGACCGCGACGTGTACCTGCACACGCTGCCCATGTTCCACTGCAACGGCTGGGGGATGCCCTTCGCCACGGCCGGCATGGGCGTGACCCAGGTCGTCCAGCGCAAGGTCGACGGGGCCGAGATCCTTCGTCGGGTCGACCGTCACGGGGTGACCCTCATGTGCGGTGCCCCGGCCGTCGTCAACGCCATCCTCGACGCGGCCGCCGACCTGGCTGAGGTCCCGGGGCGGGGCCGCACGCGCATCGTCGTCGCCGGAGCGCCCCCGCCGACCCGGACCATCGAGCGGGTCGAGACCGAGATGGGCTGGGAGTTCATCCAGATCTACGGGCTGACCGAGACCGCACCGCTGCTGACGATGAACCGCAGCCGGGCCGAGTGGGACGATCTCGACCCCGCCGGGCGCGCCTCCCAGCTCGTGCGCCAGGGGGCGCCGGCGCTCGGCGTGCGGATGGGCCTCACCGACTCGGGCGAGCTCACCACCCGCACCAACCACGTCATGGACGGCTACTGGGAGCAGCCCGAGGCCACCGGCGCGGCGATCGTCGACGGGTGGTTCCACACCGGTGACGGCGGGACGCTCGACGACGAGGGCTACACGGTCATCTCCGACCGGAAGAAGGACGTGATCATCACCGGCGGCGAGAACGTGTCGTCGATCGAGGTCGAAGACGCCCTGTTCAGCCATCCGGCCGTGGCCGAGGCCGCGGTGATCGGCGTCCCCGATGAGAAGTGGGGCGAGCTGGTCCTCGGCCTGGTCGTCCTGGCCGAGGGAGCCGAGGCCGGCGAGGACGAGCTACGGGACCACTGCCGCCAGCACCTGGCCGGGTTCAAGGTCCCCAAGCACATCGAGCTCCGCGACGAGCTGGCCCGCACCGCCACCGGCAAGCTCCAGAAGTTCAAGCTGCGCAACCCCTACTGGGAGGGCCGCGACCGTCAGGTCAACTGACCCGCATCAGGGCTCGGGGTCGGGCACCCACACCTCGAACAGGTCGTCGCCCCACGCCTCCTCCTCTCCGCCCGGCTCATCCGGCAGCGTGAGCCTGACGATGAGCTCGCCGTCGACCGGGTCCACCACGCCCTGCCCGGACAGGATGAGCACCTCGACCTCGTCGGGCTCCGGCGGTCGAGTGCGGCGCGCTCCGTAGCCGGGCGTCAGGTTGGGGGTGCGAGCGCTGAGGTGGCGCTGGGCCTGGGATGCCGCCGTCCAGACGATGAGGCCCCACCCGGCCAGAGCGGCGACCCACATAGACCGGTAGAAGTTCACCCGGGCGGCTTCCAGCGAGTTCGGCACGTTGGCGGCGGTGAGGGTCCCTCCGACGAGGACGACCACCGTGGTGGCTGCCAGTAGGGTGACCGACCGTCCCGCGGAAGGAACGTCGACCGCATCCGGCGAAGAGAGAGGTCCGATGGCGATCGGTCACCACCGATGACCGGCGACGAGGGTGGCCGGGCCTCCGAGCCCGGCCCGGACGAC
>JBBSME010000193.1:0-3497 GCA_038233335.1 Acidimicrobiales bacterium
CCCGGTTGCGCACGCACCGGGGATCATGGTTGCTCGGGTCGGAGACGGGTGCCAGGCCCTCGGACGCGCACAGAGCGCGGGTCTCAGATCGGCGCAGGGCGAGGAGCGGGCGCCGGGGCCCGGGGCGGAGTGCCCCCAGCCCGGTGGTGCCCGCGCCCCGCAGGAGGTTGACCAGCACCGTCGCGGCCCGGTCGTCGAGGGTGTGGCCGGTGCAGGCATCGGCCGGCAGGACGGCCCGCCGCGCCTCCCGTGCCCGGGCCTCCAGGTTCGACCCGGCCGGCACCGTGACGGACTCGGCCCGGAAGCCGGCGCCGTAGCGCGCCGCTACGGCCGCCACGACGTCGGCCTCGGCGTCCGACCCGGGACGCAGCCCGTGGTCGACGTGGACAGCCGTCACCTCGCACCCGGCCCGCACGGCCAGCACCAGCAGGGCGAGGGAGTCCGGCCCACCGGACACCGCAGCAGTGACCCGTGTGCCCGCAAGCGGGAAGGTGCACCGCCCGAGGAGGTCATCGCTCACGCCCCCGGACCCGTCGGCGTCGGTCGACGAGCTAGGCCGCGGGGGCGTCCACGCCCACCCGGGCCAGCCAGGCGTCGGGGTCGCGGATCTCGGTCATGGTGGGCAGGTGGGCCGGGTCCTCCCAGACCCGGTCGATCACATCCTCGCCGCCCACCTCCTCGACCGCCTCGATGAAGCGCTCGCCCTGCTCGTACTGCTTGAGCTTGGCCTCCAGCCCGATGAGCTTCTGCACCACCTTGATCACCGGGTTGGCCTGCTGGCGGCGTTGGCGCAGGACCTGGCCGAAGCGCTCGGCGTTGGGGATCTGGTCGGCACCGGCGCGGTCCATGGTGACGTCGCCGTGGCCCTCCAGCAGGCTCATGAGGCCACCGATGTGCTCCATGAGCTCCTTCTGCTTCGGCGTGCTGAACAGCGCGGCAAGACCACCGTCGTCGAGGGGGTTGCGGCCCTTGCGGACCTCCTCGGCCGCACGGGTGACCGCGGCCAGCAGCTCGCTGGGGTCCTGGTCGACCTCGGACACCATGCCGTCGACCAGCCCGAGGAAGTGCTCGCGCATCCACGGCACGCCGGTGAACTGCATCCGGTGGGTGACCTCGTGGAGGGCCAGCCACTGGCGGAACTCCCGGGGCGGGAAGGCGAACTTCTTCTCGAGGGCCAGGATGTTCGGGCCCACGTAGTGGACCAGGTCCTGCTCCTCGGGGTCTTCGTCCTCGATGACGAGCAGGTCGTACTGCCCGAGCACCCGGCCCGACATCCAGCCCAGCAGAGCGCCCACCTCGGCCCCGGCGGCGCGCCGGGCCAGGGGGGCCAGCGGCGAGGACCCGACCTTCTCCTCCAGGGCGTGGGTGACCGGCTTCAGCAGGCGCTGGAACGAGGCGATGTTGGCCCGGATCCAGGCGGCCCGGTCGTCGACCCTGGCCCGGGCGGGGCCGGCCAGGCTGTGGAGGCCCGTCGTCGCCGCCACCTGCTGCTCGGCGCGCGCGGTCAGCTCGTCGAAGTCCGCGACCAGGGAGTCCGCGTGGTACGAGCGGGCGAAGGGATTGGTCCCGGCGGCCCGGACCGCGACGCGCTCGGCCAGGTCCCAGTCAACAGCAGGGGGGGCCACGCGCCAGCGGCTCCGCTCAGCCCGGGCCCGAGCCGCGGGGCGGGTACTTGGCCCTGACGACGGAGCGGAAGTAGCCGATGACCGTGGCGATGGTGGCCAGGAGGACGCCGATGGCGATCCCGACACCCATCCACTGGGTCCACACGACGGCGGCGAGCAGCATGGACATGATCCTAGAGGCGAGGGACAGGGGTGCCGAATCGCGTGAGAAGCCTCGGGCGCGGCCCGGCCCTGTCCGCAGAGGTCCTCTATGCGATGTGGCGACCCCGCGTGCGCAGCAGCTCGGCCGGGTTGTGCACCGAGCAGTGCTCGGCGTCGTTGTAGACCGACAGCCGCGTCTCGCAGTCGGGCTCGGCGCAGGTGCGGGGCCCCGCCTCGGCCGTGCGAGTCCGCGACGACGCCCGAGACCGAGGCACCGTCAGGCCTCGTCGTCGATCAGCTGGGCGATGCGGTCCTTCAGCGCGTCCGGCACCTCGTCGCGACACTTGTGGGCCACCACCTGGCGCAGCTCGGCCTGGAAGTCGAAGGCCTCGAAGCACTCCCCGCAGGCATTGAGGTGCGCAGTGATCACCTCTCGCTTGCCCTCGGTGAGCTCACCGTCGATGTAGGTGTAGAGCTCGTGCAGAGCGTCGTTGCAGTCGTCCATGGCAGTGGTCAGCGGGTGCGTTCGGGCTGGCGGCGGGGTGGCGCATCGGGGTCGGTGTCCTCGTCGGCGAGGCCACGCGTCCGTGCGAAGTCGTACAACGACTTCTGGAGCCGACTTCTTCCCCGATGGAGGCGACTCATCACCGTGCCGATCGGGATGTCGAGGATCTCGGCGATCTCCTTGTAGGCGAAGCCTTCGACGTCGGCCAGCAGCACCGCCACCCGGAACTGCTCAGGCAGGTCCTCGACCGCCTGCTTGACCTCGTCCTCGGTGAACCAGTCCATCAGCTCGTCCTCGGCGCTGCGGCTGATCTGAGCGGCCTCCAGGCCGCCGAGGCGACGGTAGAGGTACAGGTCCTCCACCTCGTCCAGGTCGGTCTCGTCGGGACGACGCTTCTTGGCCCGGTAGATGTTGATGTAGGTGTTGGTGAGGATCCGGTACAGCCACGCCTTGAGGTTGGTCCCCTCCTCGAAGCCCCCGTAGCCGCGGTACGCCTTGAGGTAGGTCTCCTGGACCAGGTCTTCGGCGTCAGCCGGGTTGCGGGTCATGCGCAGCGCCGCGGAGTAGAGCGAGCTCATGAGGGGCATGGCCGCCTCCGCGAAGGTGGCCTGATCAGCCATGGGTCACCGCGACGTGCATCCCGGCTCACCGTAGCGGCCCGGTGACCATCGGGTTCCGGCCGCCCACGGCTACAGGTCGAAGTCCTCGCCCAGGCCCTCGACGAAGCGGTGGAAGGCGATGTGGTCGGAGGCGAACGAGCGGCGCTGGCCGTCGGGCCCCTCCACCTCGACGGTGTCCCCGGCCGTCGAATCGGTGACCGACATCGGCCGCCAGCCTTCCTCGTAGACGAGCGTGCGCAGCTCCGCCAGCACCGGGTCGTCGCCCCATCCAGCCATGTCGTCGCCTCCTCGTCGGGCGGCCGCGCGCCGCCGCAGTCGGTCCAACCCGAGGGTAGGTCGCCTCAGGCCTCGGCCACGACCTCCACGCGGTCACAGTCGCCGTCCTGGCCGACCACCAGCTCAGCCCGCCCCTCAACGACACCGCTGTCCTCGGTGCGAGCCTCCACCTCGCCGCCCTCGCGCTCGGGCACGGCGGAGAAGTAGGCGACCCGGCCGGTCCCCGGTTGGTAGAAGGCCGGGGTGTCGGCCCCGTCGCAGTCCCAGTCGCCGATCACCAGCTGGCCCGGCCCGCCCTCCGCGGCCACCTGGTACGACCGCGGCCGGGAC
>JBBSME010000194.1:0-3428 GCA_038233335.1 Acidimicrobiales bacterium
TGCCGCCGTACTCGTCGACGGCGATGGCCATGTGGAACTGCTCGTCCTGCATCTCTCGCATCAGCTCGGTGACCCGCTTGGTCTCGGGCACGAACTTGATGGGGCGCATCACCTCGGTCACCGGCTCGTCGCCCTTGCCATCGCGCTCGACCCGCATGAGGTCACGGGCGAAGACCAGGCCGACCACCTCGTCGACGCCCTTGTCCGCGTCGTAGACAGGGATGCGGCTGTAGCCGTTGAGCAGCACGACCTCCATGGTGTCGAGGGCCCGGAAGGAGGCGGGCACGCCGATCATGTCGGTGCGAGGCACCATCACCGAGCGCACGATCGTGTCGCCGAACTCGAGGATGCGACGGATGAGGTTGCGCTCCTCGTCCTCGATGGCCTCGGCCTCGGCCGCCTCGTCGGCGAACGCGATCAGCTCGTCCTCCGACACCCACGGGCCCTTGACCAGGCCCTTGCCCGGGAGGAGGACGTTGGTGAGGCCGATCAGGCCGCGGGAGATCATCTTCAGGGGCCAGAACCGGGCCATGGCCCGGATGGGTCGGGCGGTCAGGAGGCCGGCCCGCTCCGGGTGCTGGATGGCCCAGGTCTTGGGGGCGGCCTCGGCCAGCACGAAGACCACCACCACGTTGAAGAACACGCCCACGGCCACGCCGATGCTGCCGAAGAGCTGCTCGGCCAGGAGCGTGGTCAGCGCGGTCTGGACGGCCTGGAGGGCCAGCACCACCAGCAGCAGGGGATTGATGAAGCGCTCGGGGTGGGTGACCAGCCAGAGCAGCGAGGGACCGCCCTTGCGGCCATCGTCCTTCAGGGAGGAGGCCCGGGCCCTGGTCATGCGAGTCAGGCCCGTCTCGGCCAGGTCCAGGAAGACCAGGCCGAGTAGCAGCACCACGAGGGCGGCGATCATTGCGACCTGGGCGTTGCCGAAGGTGGGGTCGCTGCCCGCGACCTCGACGGCGTCGCCCCCGGGGGCGAAGGCCAGCAGCAGCGACGCGATCACAGGGTGGCCGCCCACGGGTCGCCGGCCAGGGGACCGTGGTGAGCCGCCAGCAGGGTCCGCTCCCGGGCCTGCATGCGTCGGCGCTCGTCGTCATCGGCGTGGTCGTGGCCGACCAGGTGGAGCCCGCCGTGGACGACCAGGAGGGCCACCTCGTCGTCGACGGTACCGGCGTGATCCCCAGCGTTGGCCGCCGCCACCGACGGGCACACGACGACGTCGCCGACGACGCCCGGGGGGCCCGCTCCGCCGGCGGCCTCGCGACCGTCGATGGGGAAGGCCAGCACGTCGGTGGGGCCCGACGCGCCCATGTGCTCCTCGTTGAGCTCGGCCATGGCTGCGGCATCCACGAAGGTCAACCCCGCCTGCGCCCCGGCGACCACGCCCTCGTCGGCCAGGGTCGCAGCCAACAGACCGGCCCACCGCTCGCCGTCGACGCCGTCAGCGCACGCCACCTCCAGCGTGATCGCCGGCGCCGGTGACCCCGGCTCGTCGTCGGACGATCGCTCGGCTTCGGTCGGGGTGTTCACCGGCGGGGGTCGGACTCGGCGTCGGCCCGGTCGTAGGCGTCGACGATGTCGGAGACGATGCGGTGGCGGACCACGTCGCTTCGGTCGAGGTGGACGAAGCCCAGTCCCTCGATGCCTCCGAGCGTGCCCTGGAGGCCCGCCAGCGCGCTGCGCCCGCCGGGGACGTCGGCCTGGGTGGTGTCGCCGGTGACCACAGCCCGGGACCCGAACCCGATGCGGGTCAGGAACATCTTCATCTGCTCCGGGGTGGTGTTCTGGGCCTCGTCCAAGATGATGAAGCTGGCGTTCAGCGTGCGGCCCCGCATGAAGGCCAGCGGGGCCACCTCGACCGCGCCCCGCTCCAGCAGGCGCTGCACCTCCTCGGGCCCCACCATGCCGTGGAGGGCGTCGTAGAGGGGGCGCAGGTAGGGGTCGACCTTGGCCATGAGGTCACCGGGAAGGAAGCCAAGCCGCTCCCCCGCCTCCACCGCGGGCCGGGTCAGGAGGATGCGATCGACGTCCTTGGCCTGGAGGGCCTGCACGGCCATGGCCACCGCCAGCCACGACTTGCCGGTGCCGGCCGGGCCCAACCCAAAGGTGACGATGTTGTCGCGGATGGCGTCGACGTAGCGCTTCTGCCCCGCCGTCTTGGGGCGGACGGTGCGGCCGCGGCCGGCCCGCAGGACCTCGGAGGTGAGCACCTCCGACGGGCTCTCGTGGTTGCGCACCATCTCGATGGTGCGACCGACGGTGGCCGGGTCGAGGGCGGCGCCCTTCTGGGCCAGGGCCACCAGCTCGTCGACCAGCGTGGCCACCTCGCCCACCTGGTCGCCATCGATGCCCACCTCGTTGCCCCGCACCACCAGCTGGGTGCCGGGGAACGCGGCCTCGATGAGCCGGAGGTTCTCATCGTGGGTGCCCAGCAGGGGCGTCATCAGGTGGTTGCCCGGGATGTTGATCTTCACCTGGGTCGACGCCACCGGGCCTCCGAGACGAGCACACCGACGGTCGGCGCGCGGACGAGAGGCCAGAGCCTACCGGCGCGACCTGTCCGGGCCGAGGCCGTTGAGTGAGCGATCACCCTCGGCGGCTCTGCCCGCAAGGGCGCTCGGCCCGGGATCGTCCTCAGCCGGGCGCTCCGGCACTTCTGGAGCCGGCGAGCACCCGCCGACCAGGGGACGGAATAGGGTCGCCCCGGTGGACGGCACCGACCCCGACGGGGACGACCTGGTCGACGAGCTGACCCGCTTCCTGGCCGAGGAGCGGTCCGACGCGGCCGCCGCGGCCCGGGCCCGGGAGCGCTGGCTGCGTCAGGCCTCCGACGAGGAGGCCCAGGTCGCCGGAGTCCTGCTGGGACTGGCCGAGCGAGCCGACACCGTGATGGTCCAGGGCGTCGACAACCGGACCCACCGGGGCCGGGTGCGGGGCGTGGGCGAGGACTTCGTCGCGCTGCGGACCGGGCACGCGGACGTGCTCCTCCCCTTCGATGCGATCGTCGCCATCCGCCCCGAGGGCGACCCGCTGGCGGACTCCGGACGGGCCCAGGCCCTGGACCTCAGCCTGGCCGAAGCCCTGTCCGCGGTGGCCGGCGACCGGCCGCGGGTGCTGGTCGTGGCCCGGGACGGGACCGGCCTCTCCGGCGCCCTGCGGGGGGTCGGGCGGGATGTCCTCACCCTGCGCCTGGCCGATGCCGCCGGGACCGTCTACGTCCCGGTCGCGTCGGTGGCCGAGGTCACGCTCACGGGTGACCACTGAGCGCGGCCAGCGAGCCGCCTCAATCGGCGTCGGTGGCGACGGCCTCGGGGTAGAGGTGCTCCAGGGTGCCCGGCTCGATCTTGCAGGTCTGGATGAAGCTGTCGACCTCGTCCTCCTGCAGGCGGATGACGCGCCCGAACCGGTAGGCCGGGAGCTGGCCGCCA
>JBBSME010000195.1:0-3402 GCA_038233335.1 Acidimicrobiales bacterium
GTCGAGGCGCTGGACCTGGTCTCGGAACAGGTTGGCCAGGTCAGTGGGCAGGGCCCAGGGGCCGCCGGCGTCCGGGTCGATCTCGGCCAGGTAGGCCACCAACGCCAGCGGGAGGCCCTCGGTCTCCTCGTACAGCCGGTCGACCAGGTTGGATCCTCCGTCAGGATGGCTGGCCGCGACGAGCAACCGGACCGCCTCGACGTCGAGGCGCCCCAGCCGCAGGGCGACCACATGTCCCGATGTCCCCGCCTCCGACAGCGTGATGTTCCACCTGTGCCCCGGGGCCTGCTCCTCCTCCCGCCAGCAGACCACCACCACGATCCCGTGTCCGCGCAGGCGAGGAACCAGGTAGGTCAGCAGGTCGACGGTGGCGGCATCCGCACGATGGAGGTCGTCCACCAGCAACAGGCCGGGTTCACCATCGGTCAGGGCGGCGGCCAGCACCCGCCAGATCCCCTCCGCCAGCCTGGCCTGCGCGGCCGGACCTTCCAGCGACGATGGTTCCCCCTCCCCCGGATCGGGCCCCGGTTCGCCGAACTCCGGCACCAGGCGGGCCACCTCCCGTCGCCAGTGGTCCGGCAGGTCCCCCAGCCACCCGTGCTCGCCGTCCAGCGATCGAGCCAGTGCAGCGATGATCGGGGCATAGGCCAACTCGGCGTCGCTGGGATGGCACCGCACGGCCATCGTCCGACGCCCCGCCCGCTCCATGTGGGCCAGGACCTCGTGGGCCAGGCGGGTCTTGCCGGCGCCGGCCTCACCCCGGATGGCCAGTATCCGTCCTTGGGCGGTGGTGGCCGCGGCGGTGACCAAGCGGGCCAGTTCGACGTCCCGTCCAACCAGCACCGGCTCGGCTCCCGGCGGGACAGGCTCGGAGGTGGTCGAGGGTGGGTGCGGGGCTGCCACGGCTGGATCGGTCGGTGGCGCACCGGGTGCCTCCGACACGGCGAAGTCTGCCCGTTGCCCGGCGGTCGGTGGCGGGGGCGCCCGGTCCTGCAGGACCTGCTGATACAACGACACGGTCTGGTCGAGTGGGGCCACCCCCAGTTCGCGGTCCAAGGTCGACACGAACCTGCGGTACTGGTCCACCGCCTCGCTTCGGCGACCGGTCCAGGCCAGGAGCAGCATCACTCGACGCTGGGCGGGCTCCTGGAGCGGATCGAGTTCGACCTGCCGGCGTGCATGGACCAGCGCCTCCTCCATCCTCCCGGCTGCCGCCAGGCCCTGGACGAGTCGGGTCAGCACGACCCGGTGCTGACGTTGCAGCGCCTCGGCCTCGGTCGTCTGCCAGAGGTCGAAGGAGGCACTGTCACGGAGGGAGAAGCCCGCCAGGAACTCCCCATCGAAGCATTCGGCGGCCGCCGTGAGTTCCGGCAGGCACTGCGGACAGGGCCGCTCGGGGGGATGCCCGTGCCGCGTCGTGGCATCGAGGTGCTCGCAGGCCGCCACGACGTCACAGTGCCAGGGGGCCATCAACGACACGAGATCTCGACCGGGGTCGAGCCACCGCCCGTCGAGCGCCTTCTTGAGCGTCGACAGCGTCCGGCGCAGCGCCGCGCGGGCCCGCGACTGGTCGCTGTCGGGCCACAGCAGCGCGGCCAGGTGCTCGCGACTGGTGGGACCACTCACCGCCACGTGCGCGAGCAGCGCGATGGCCTTGCGGGTGTCCACCACGAGCGGCTGGCCATCCACAGTCACGCGAGGCGGACCCAGGAAGCGAAGTTGGAGGTCCTCCTCCACGCCGATCCCTCCTCCTGTCGGCGTCGTGGGCCGCCCGACACGTTACTCGGCAGCGGGACCGGTGGCCTTCGTAACGCACGAAAGGTCGTAACGGTCTCGTGACGGATCCACCGGACGGTGTGCCCAACGCGATCCATTTCGGGTGCGAGGCTCCGCAGCGGCGGGGCGTGACAAGGGCCGGGACCACCGGCCGGAGGAGGACCATCCATGACACGCACACAAATCGTGGCGGCGAGCCTGGTGGCGGCGTTGTTGGCGGCGGGGTGCGGCGGGGAAGAGACGTCGCCGGCACCCGAGTCACCCGCCGTGGCCACCACCGAGGCGACCGTCGCCGAGCCCACCACTCCTGCCGAGGCCACCACTCCTGCCGAGGCCACCACTCCTGCCGAGGCCACGCCGACCGAGGACGACACGACCGAGGGCGCGGCTCCGACCGCCGGAGCGGCACTCGACGTCACCGCCACCGACGGTGCGTTCGACGGCCTGCCCGACGAACTCCCCGCAGGCGCCGTCACCGTGACGCTGACCAACGAGAGCGAGGCCATCGCCCACGACCTCGCGCTTGTCAAGGTCACCGAGGAAACCACACCGGACCAGGTCGTCGAGGCGCTGGGCAGCGCCATGCAGGGTGACCCCATCCCGGACTACCTCGAAGGGGTCACGGGGACGACGAGCGCTCCCCCCGGGGGGTCGATCACCCAGACCTTCTCGATCGAACCGGGGCAGTACTACGCCGCCTCGTTCGGATCCGAGGAGGGCGAGGGCCCACCCGAGGAGGGCAGCGAACCACCCCCACCGGCGTTCGCCCAGGGGATGCTGCAGCCCCTGACCGTGACCGAGGGTGAGGCGGAGTTGCCCGAGTCGGACGCGACCATCACCGCCGTCGACTACGGCTTCCAGGTGGACGTCCCCGCCGACGGGGCCCAGGAGATCACCTTCCGCAACGACGGTCCGTTGCAGCTGCACCATGCGGTCCTGGTCGGCTTCGGCGACGTGCCGGTCGACGAGGCCCGCACGACGCTGCAGGAGGTCCTGACCTCGGAGGAGGAGGGGCCCCCACCGGAGGGCGTGGACTTCGAGGTGGGTGAGTCGGCCGTGTTCTCGTCAGGTCTCGGCGGCACCTTCGAGGCAACCCTGGAGGCGGGCAACACCTACGCCGTGGTGTGCTTCATCTCCGACCGCACGGGCGGCCCCCCGCATGCCTTCGCCCACGACATGATCGAGGTGTTCACGGTGGGGGGTGGGACGTCGTGAGCGATCGCCTCGCCGTCGAGAGTCCGACGGCGTGAGACCGCGACCGCAGGTCGCGTCGGGTGCCTCGTCGGCAGCCGACGTGGCGCGTTCCCGGTCCACGCATCGCGTCTCGGAACGGGTTCTGCGTCGGTTGCCTGGCTGGCCTTCGTGGGGTCGCTGGCGATCATCGGGGCCGGGCTCGCCGTCGTCGTGAGTTGGGACGTGCCTCACCCCCCCATCTAGACACCGGGATCTGAGTTGACCCCACCCCTCACCGTCGCGTGGAACGTTGGCTACGCAAACCACTACCTGCTCACGACGTTCGTCGCCCTGCTGCTGACCACCCGGCGGCCACGCAACGTCATCGGCTGGCTCATGGTGTCGGCCACCATCGGACTGGCCGCATGGGACAGGGCCGAGGCCTACGCCCGA
>JBBSME010000196.1:0-3401 GCA_038233335.1 Acidimicrobiales bacterium
ACACCTGCTCGCCGGGGCGGGCGTCGAGGACCACCTCGTCCACCGTGACCAGCACCTGGGCCGAGCCCAACCAGGCCTCGACGGAGCGTCCCGGCGCCGCGACCTGGGCCAGCGCACCGGGGACGGAGAGGGCGTGGTCGAGGCGCCCGCCGTGCCCGCCCACCAGCACCAGTCGGCCCGGCCCCTCCGCCGCGGCCCGAGCGAGGGCCAGCTCCAGGTCGGTGGCGTCCTTGTCGGGGTGGTGGTCCTCGACCTGAGCGTCGGTCCGGCGGATGGCGGCCAGCGCGTCGGCCGCGATGGAGTCCAGGTCGCCCACCAGCACGTCGACCTGTCGGCCGTGGGCCACGGCCAGGTGCGCTCCCGAGTCGGCCGCCACGACCAGATCCGCCTCAGGCAGCACCAGGTCCGGGTGGGGCGGGTCACCCCCGGCCAGCACGAGGACCGTGGGGCGCTTGGGCAGGTCCACGGCGAGGGGGCGCGTCGGATCGACGGGCGGGGGACCTGGAGTCGAGCTTGCAGCCACTGCGCATCCCTCCGCTGGCATTACCCAGAGCAGGTTCACGGGTCGGCGGCGCGCCACCGAAGTGGCCGTCCGCCCTCTCAGCCCGGCTGTCCCGAGCTCCCCGGCGTACAGCCCCACCCTAGAGCCGTCCGACCCGCTCCACCCACCGCGCCCAGCCTACCGTGCGGACGTGGGCTTCTCTCCGCTCGATCCCCGGGGTGCCGTGCGGGCCCTCGCCCGGGCCGCCGACCCGGGCCCCGACGTCCCCGCCGGATCCGTCGACGAGCTCATCGACGTCGACGGCACCGACCCCGGGCTGTTCGGGCCCGGCAGCGCGGCGTGGCGGCTCCACGGCGACGCGGCCACCGTGATCGGCGGGTTCCGCTCCCTGCTCCTCCAGGCCCTCCACCCCTCGGTGATGGCCGGCGTGGCCCAGCACTCGTCGTTCCGGGACGACCCCTTCGGTCGGCTGGAGCGCACCAGCCGGTTCGTGGTGGCCACCGTGTACGGCACCACCGCCGACGCCGAGCAGGCCGTGGCCACGGTCCGACGAGTCCATCGGAAGGTGCGGGGCACGCGGTCCGACGGCGAGGTCTACGACGCCGCCGACCCCCACCTCGTCACCTTCGTCCACGCCACCGAGGTCGACTCGTTCCTGGCCGCCAACCGGGCCTACGGCCGACGCCGGCTCAGCCCCACCGACGCCGACCGCTACTGCGACGAGATGGCCGCGATCGCCCACCGCCTGGGGGCCACCGATGTGCCCCGGACCGCAGCGGGCACGGCCCGATGGCTGGCCGAGCGGGGCGACGAGCTGCACCTGGGGCGTGACGGCCGGGCCACCCTCCGGTTCCTGTTCAACCCGCCGGTCTCGCTCCTGGCCCGACCGGCCCACGCCGCGGTGGCCACCGCCGCGGTGGGACTGCTCCCGCTCTGGGCCCAGGTCCGGCTACGCCTGCCCGCGGTACCGCCGGCCGATGCCCTGGTGGTGCGGCCCGGCGTCAACGCCCTGCTGGCCACCTTCCACTGGGCCTTCCCACCCCGACCCGAGGCCCTGGCCACCCGCAGGGCCGCCGCCGTCGCCGCCGGCGTGCAGGGCAGACCGTCCGCTCGCTCCACCTGAGAGGGGATTCCCGCCTCGTGCGGCCCGGACGCGGGGACCGGCCGGTACCGTTCCGGGCATGCGCCGCACCCTGTTCACCGACGAGCACGACCAGCTCCGCGCCAGCGTCCGTACCTTCATCGCCAAGGAGATCGTGCCCTCGTTCCTGGAGTGGGAGCGCGACGGCATCGTGCCCCGAGAGCTCTTCGCCAAGGCCGGGGCGGCCGGGTTCCTGGGCATGGACGCCCCCACCGAGCACGGCGGTGGCGGGGCGGAGGACTTCCGGTTCAACCTGATCCTGGGCGAGGAGCTGGCCTACGCCGGGACGGGGGGTGCCGGGCTGGGCCTGACCCTCCACAACGACATCTGCCTGCCCTACTTCCTGTCGCTGGCCACCGAGGAGCAGAAGGCCCGCTGGCTGCCGGGCATGTGCTCGGGCGAGCTGATCACCGCGATCGCCATGACCGAGCCCGGGATCGGGTCGGACCTCGCCTCCATGTCCACCAGCGCCATCCGCGATGGTGACCGCTACGTCGTCAACGGAGCCAAGACCTTCATCACCAACGGGATCAACGCCGACCTGGTGATCACCGCGGTGAAGACCGATCCCAGCCAGCGCCACAAGGGCATGAGCCTCATCATCTTGGAGCGGGGGATGGACGGCTTCGAGCGAGGCCGCAACCTGGACAAGATCGGGCTGCACAGCCAGGACACGGCCGAGCTGTTCTTCTCCGACGTGTCCGTGCCGGTCGAGAACCTGCTGGGCGAGGAGGGCCGGGGGTTCGTCCACCTGGTGCAGAACCTGCCCCAGGAGCGGCTGTCGATCGCCGCCGCCGGGGTGGCTGCGGCGGAAGCGGCCTTGGAGTGGACCCTCGAGTACGTGAAGGACCGGACGGCCTTCGGCCAGCCGGTGGGGTCGTTCCAGAACAGCCGGTTCGAGCTGGCCACGCTGCGGACCGAGATCGACATCGCCCGGGTGTTCGTCGACCGCTGCGTGGAAGCCCTGGGAGCGGACGAGCTGACCGCCGAGGAGGCGGCCGAGGCCAAGTGGTGGTGCACCGAGCTCCAGAAGCGCACCGTCGACCGCTGCCTCCAGCTCCACGGCGGCTACGGCTACATGCTCGAGTACCCGATCGCCCGCTCCTACCTCGACGCCCGGATCACCACGATCTACGGGGGCACCACCGAGATCATGAAGGAGATCGTGGGTCGGTCGATGGGCGTCTGACCGAGCCCGGACGCGACGAAGCCCCGCCCGGAGGCGGGGCTTCGCTCAGAGTGGGAAGGACTACTTGTCCTTCTTGAACATGCCCTTGACCTTGTCGACGGCGCCGCCGACCTTGTCCTTGACCTCGGCGCCGGCCTGGTCGGCCTTGCCCTCGTTCTTCATCTCGTCGTCGCCGGTCAGGCTGCCCGTAGCTTCCTTGGCACGACCCTTGGCATCATCGCTCTTGGCACTCATGTGCTCTCCATTCGATTGCGTCCTAAGTCCCTACCCATCGACGAGCCTCCCGAACAGATGTCGGAGGTGTCATCGGGCACGCCGGAGCAGCGGGCGATCACCCAGGCGGCGTCTCCTGCCCCGTTCGGCCTGGTCAGACCGCGCCTTCGCCCTCGACGTTGGCGCCGGTCTCGTTGGCCTCTTCGTAGGCGTCGTCCACCGACTCCTTGACCTCGGAGCCGGCTCGCTCGGCCGCAGCCTCCTCCTCCTCGGTCGGGCCACGATCGGACAGCCGCCCCTCGACCGAGAACGGAGCTGAGGGGACGCTGAAGCGCTGGATCAGCGTTGCCACCGCC
>JBBSME010000197.1:0-3396 GCA_038233335.1 Acidimicrobiales bacterium
CGCCCATGCTCCCGAAGTAGAAGGGGATGGCGCCCACGGTGAGGTCCACATCGGCCCTATCGGTGGTCGCTCCCCATCTTGCCCGCTGCGGCCCGGGGCGCGCTCGCCGAGCGCTGCGCACGGACCGATGCGTGACCCCGGTCCTGACCCCCTACTCCTCCTCGTCGGAGGCGTGGATGGGGAGGGCCTGGTCGAGGGCGGTGATGTGCAGCAGCTTCTGCACGTGCGACGGGACCCGGGTGAGGCGCAGCTCGCTGCCGCGCTCCCGCAGGCGGCGCTGGGTGCCGATGAGGGCGCCGAGGCCGGCCGAGTCGATGAACGACAGGTCATCCATGTCGAGGATGACGATGACCCCCTCGCCGGCGAGGAACGGGTCGATGGCGGCCTTCACGTCGGGGGCGCTGGTCGCGTCGACGGTGCCATCCAGGCCGATCAGGGCCAGGTCCTTGCGCAGGTGGTCGACGTGGAGCGAGAGGGTCATGGGTGGCGCCAGGGTGGACGGAGTGGGTCAGGGGGAAACCTACTGCCGGGCCTGGGGGCCGCTCGGACCCGAGACGCCGATCCCCCAGACCTTCACCCGCACGGGTGATCTTTCTGCCGCCGTCGGGGCGGTGCTGCGCGTCCCGACATAGGGTGCGGCATGAACGTGGGCGTCCCCTCCGAGGTGCATGCTCCCTCCCGCCTCCGGGCCGTGGCCGGGACCGGCCTGGCCGGGTCGCACGGCGAGGCCGCCTTCGACGACCTGACCGCAGCGGCCGCGGGCCTGCTGGAGACCCCGCTCGCCTTCTTCACCGTGCTGGACGAGCAGCGGTGCTGGTACGCGGGAGCAAGCGGCCTGCCTGAGGGTGGTGACCGCAGCGGCACGATCGACGCCTCGTTCTGCAAGTACGTCGTGGCCACCGATGCCCCGCTGCTGGTGAGCGACGCCCGCACCGACGCCCGCACGGCGGGCAACCCCGCCATCGCCGAGATGGGCGTGGTGGCCTGGGCCGGCTTCCCGGTGCGGGACCCGGCGGGTGAGGTCCTCGGCTCCTTCTGCGTGGTCGACGTCAGGCCCCGAGAGTGGTCGGTGGCCCAGATCGAGGCCCTGCGGGTGCTGGCCCAGGCCGCCACCGACCAGGTCCACCTGCGCCAGTCCCTCCAGTCCGAGCGCCGGGCCCGGGCCGAGGCCGAGCAGGCCTGGATCGCGGCCGAGGTGGCCCGGGACGAGGCCCAGCGGGCCTGGATCGACGCCGAGGTCGCCCAGGTCGAGCTGCAGAAGGCACGAGCTCGCGAGCACGAGGTCATCGACGTGATGCAGCGGTCCCTGCTGCCGCGCCTGCTCCCCGAGGTGCCGGGGCTCCTCACCGCGGTGCGCTTCGATGCCAGCAACGACGCGGCCGACATCGGCGGCGACTGGTACGACGTGATCCGCCAGGGCGCGGACGAGACCAGCTTCATCGTCGGCGACGTCTGCGGCCACGACGTGGGCGCGGTGGCGGTGATGGCCCAGGTCCGCCACTCGCTGCACCTGCTGGCGCTGCGCCAGGCCCACCCCATCGACGCCCTGGCCGAGCTGGACGGCCTGATGCTCGAGCACGACTTCGACCGCTTCGCGACGGTCGCCATCGTGTCGTGGGACGCGTCGACCGCAGGCCTGACCTACGCCAGCGCCGGCCACCCCCCGCCCCTCCTGATCCGCAGTGACGGTGCCACCACCTACCTCGAAGAGGGCCGTCGCCCGCCGGTGAACATCGGGTTGGTGGGAACCGTCCCGACGATCCCCGGTGAGGTGACCCTGGGCTCGGGCGACACCGTGGTGATCTTCACCGACGGCCTCTACGAGTCCACCGGCACCGACCTGGAGGACGGGCTGGGCCGCCTGGCCCGGATCGCCGGCGAGGTCGCGCCGAGGGCCGAGCCCGACGAGGTGTGCGACGCGCTGCTCTGGGGCATGCGTCCCGACCAGGGCTGGACCGACGACGTGGCCCTGGTGGTCCTGCGCCGCCCCTGAGGCGCGGGCTGGCTCAGGCCCGTCGTCGGCTGCGGCGACCGCCGTCGACCACGCCGATCAGCACGGCCGCGGAGGCGATGGCCACGATCGAGCCCAGGATGTTGAGCTCGAAGATCGAACCGGTGCCCAGGGCGTTGGCCACCGTTCCCCCGATGATCGAGCCGACCAGCCCGAGGGCCAGGGTCAACAGCAGCCCCAGGTGGCGGCGCCCGGGGGCTACGATCCGGGCCAGCACCCCGACGATGAGACCGAACACGATGAAGCCAAGCACGATGCCTCCGGGGGGCGGACGGCCCCTTTCCTACTCCACTCCGGTGACCGGTGCGTCGGCGGGCAGGGTGCGAGAGGCGCCCCGTCCGATGAGGCGCTGGGCCAAGCCTGGGGACAGCCGCACGAGCAGGTCGAAGGCGTAGGCGTCGGGGCCGACCAGCGCCCGGCGCTTGTTGAGCTGGACGGCTCGGATGATGGTCCGCGCCGCGGCCTCGGGGCTGGTGATGAACAGGCGCTCGATGTCCCGTCGGGCTTCCTCGGCGTCGACGCCGAGGTCGGCGTGCATCCGGGCGCGGCGCGCGATGTTGGTCTTGATGCCGCCGGGGTGGACCGACGTGGCCGAGACGCCGCACCGTTCGAGGTCGAGCTCGATGCGGAGTGATTCGGTGAAGCCGCGGACCGCGAACTTGGCCGCGTTGTAGGCCGACTGCGACGGGATGCCGGCCAGGCCGAAGATGCTGGACGTGTTGACCACGTGGCCCTCACCCGCCGCCTTCAGGTGGGGCAGGAAGGCCTTGGTGCCGTGGACCACGCCCCAGAAGTTGATGCCCATGAGCCACTCGAGGTCCTCGTAGGCCATGGACTCCACACCCGCCCCGAGACCGACGCCGGCGTTGTTGAAGATCAGGTTGACCCGGCCGTGGTCGGCCAGGACCTGGTCGGCCCAGGCTTCGACCTGGCCCCGGTCGGCCACGTCGATCCGGCTGGTCGTCACCGTGAGCCCGGGACGGCTGGCCTGGCTGGCCGTCTCGGCCAGGCCCTCGGCGTCCACGTCGGACAGGGACAGGTGGCACCCCCGTCGCGCCAGGTCGAGGGCGAGCGTGCGGCCCATGCCCGAGGCCGCCCCGGTGATGGCCGCCACCCTGTCGTCGAAGTGCTTCACGATCGCTCCCCTCGCCCCGGCCGGCACCGGGGGTGCCCTTGGTTACCACCACGGCGTCGCCGCCCGCCACGGCCGCGCCGGCGGCACCTTCGGAGAGCGATGGCGATTGCCGGACCACGAGCGCTCGCACCAGGCCCGCCCCGGCCGCCGCACCCCCCGGAGTCGACCACGGCTCCCGCGCCCCTCCGCGGCCCGGCTCGGGCGGCGCCCGGGCAGCCGGCGTCCGGGGGCGCGACGATGCCGCCATGAG
>JBBSME010000198.1:0-3389 GCA_038233335.1 Acidimicrobiales bacterium
GGGTGGCGTCGAAGCGGGCGGCCATGAAGATCGGGCTGCGCTCGGCGTAGAAGCGCAGCACCTCGGGGCTGTCCGGCGTGAGCAGGAAGCCGTTGTCGGTGGCCCAGCGCCCGACCTCGTCGGCCCCTCCCTTGAGGATGGTGATGTCGAGGGCGTCGATCTCGACCTCCTGGAGGACCTCGGCCGAAGCGGGGGCGGCGGCGTCGGCCGCGAAAGCCTCTTCGTCGACCGGCGGGGCCACCTCCTCCTGGAGTCGTTGGAGGGTCCAGTCGCCGCCTCGCTCGACCTCGGTGGGGATGTCGGGCAGGGGGATCAGGGAGCCGACCTCCTCGCCCTCGCCGGTGAACTCGAACGACGTGACGTAGCGCTCGACCCCGTCGTGGTAGGCGGCGAGGGTGGTGGTGCGCACCAGGGTGATGGAGCCGTTCTCCCCCACCAGCCCCCCGCAGGCCAGGACGGGCCCGCTGCCGAGGGCCAGGGCGGCGGCTCCGGCGACGAGCCCGGCGGCGGCCTGGCCGAGCCGGGCGCGCCGTCGTGGGTGGGTGGATCGATCGGGTCGGGCGGGTCGCATCGGAGCCTCCGGGTCGCGGTGTCACGACCTCTGACGCCGGCCCCACCCGTCTGGTTCCCGATGCTTGGTTGGATGGAGGCGTCGGCGGGAATCGAACCCGCGTAGAGGGATTTGCAGTCCCTTGCCTAAGCCACTCGGCCACGACGCCAGGACCGGAGACCCTAGCCGCCGTCCCCGGGCCGGCCTGAGGGGATGGGCCTCCTCAGGTGACGTGCAGGACGCCCCGGAGGCCGCTGACCTCGAACAGCTCGCGAACCGGGTCGCTCGGGTCGGCGACCTCGAGGCGGTGCCCGGCTGCCGCCTGGTCGCGTTGGGCGTCGACCAGGAGCCGGAGCACGCTGGAGTCGCAGAACGCCACGCCGCTGAGGTCGAGGACGACGTCCTTGCTCCCGATCACCTCGGCCAGCGCGGCCCGCAGGCGAGGCACGGAGAACACGTCGACCTCGCCCGACACCGTCACCACGATCGTGCCCTCGTCGGCCCGGCTGCGGTCGAGGTCGATCACGGCCCCGATGGGACCGGACGTCTCGGACGCGCGGGACAACCTCACACCCCTTGTCGTAGCCACTCAGAGCCCTTGCGAAACAAGGCCGTTCGGCCCATTTCCCGCACCGTCACCTGTGCATGTGATCACCCTTCGGCCCCTGTCACACCATCCCCGACGTCGCTCCGATCGCCACCGCCGCCAGACTGACCCGCGGGTCAACTCGGCCGCTATCGTGGGGTGCGTGAGCGACCACACCGCAGAGCGCCCCGCGCCCCCTCCGCAGCGACCAGCCCCCTCCGACTTCGCCACCGACTGGGACCACACCCACGAGGACTACGCCCAGGCCGCCACCGAGATCTGGGACGACCTGCGCGGGCGCTGCCCCGTGGCCCACACCGAGCGCTTCGGCGGCGGCTGGATGCCGACCCGTCACGAGGACGTGGCCGCCATCGCCCACGACACCACCCACTTCACCAGCCAGAGCGTCGTCGTCTCGGACTTCCCGCCGATCATCGAGGCGCCGGTCGGCTTCGCCCCGCCCATCACCTCGGACCCGCCGTTCCACGAGTTCGCCCGCCGCCTGCTGCTGCCTGCGTTCTCGCCCAAGGCCATCCGCCCGCTCGAGGCATCCACCCGGGAGCTGTGCGGCGACCTCCTGGACTCGATGCTGGCCGACGGCGCCACCGAGGTCGATGCCGCCGCGGCCTACGCCCAGCACATCCCGGTGAATGTGATCGCCCACATGCTGGGCGTCCCGGCCGAGGACGGTGAGCACTTCCGGAAGTTCATCCACCGCATCCTCGAGAAGCCCGGTCAGAACGGCCCGGTCGAGGAAGAGGACACGATGGTCTTCTACCTGAACCAGGTGATCCAAGATCACCGCGACGAGCCCCGCGACGACCTCATCGGCTACCTCCTCGACATCGAGGTCGACGGCCAGCCCCTCGGCGAGGACCACATCATCGGCACCATCGCCCTGCTGGTCATCGCCGGCATCGACACGACGTGGTCGGCCATCGGCGCCAGCCTCTGGCACCTGGCCCAACACCCCGACCAGCGGAGGCGCCTGGTCGAGGAGCCCGAGCTGATGACCTTCGCCATCGAGGAGCTGCTGCGGGCCTACGCCCCCGTCACCATGGCCCGGATGGTCGCCGAGGATGTCACCGTCGGCGAGGCCGAGATGAAGAAGGGCGAGTGGGTCCTCCTTCCCTTCCCGGCGGCCAACCGCGACCCGGAGTTCTTCGACCGAGCCGACGAGGTCGTGCTCGACCGGGAGCGCAACCGCCACGCCGCCTTCGGCCTCGGCATCCACCGCTGCCTCGGGTCCAACCTGGCCCGCATGGAGCTGCGGGTGGCCCTGGAGGAGTGGATCCGCCGGGTGCCGGACTTCGAGCTGTCCGATCCCGAGGCGGTGCGCTGGTCCTCCGGCCAGGTCCGCGGCCCCCGCTCCCTCCCCCTGCGACTGCTGGCCACCACCGACGGAGCCGACCGGTGAAGATCGCCTACGACCGCGACGCCTGCCAGGGCCACAACCGCTGCTACCTGCTGGCCCCCGAGCTGTTCGACGTCGACGACGAGGGCTACGCGGTGCTGCTCGTCGAGGGCGAGGTGCCCGCCGAGCTGGCCGACAAGGCCCGCCTGGCCGCCGACAATTGCCCCGAGTACGCCATCACCTTCGAGGACTGACCCGGCCCGGCGTCGGCCCCCGGTTGGCCTCGACCAGCGAGGCGGCGTGGGCGGCCACTGCGTCGCGTAGCTCGGGCGGGGCCAGCACCTCGAGGGCGACGCCCCGCCCGCAGAGCCAGGCCGCCATCTCCGTGCTGGATCCGGACCCCACCTCCACGATGGTGGCGTCGGGCCCGTCCGGCGTGTGCACCCCCACGGTGGCGGGGATCGTGCGCTGCGCCGCCTCCGCCCCGACGGCCAGGCGCACCGTGGCCTGCACCGGGTAGGGCGCCACCCCCATCCCCCGCTGCACCAGCTCGACCGGGTCCGGCGGGTCGACGATCTCCACCGGTCGCCGCGTGGAACGGACCTCCCCCACCCGGTCGGCCCGCAGGGTCCGCCACCCGTCCCGCTCCACGTCGCGCGCGACCAGGTACCAGCGAGGCCCCGAGCGGACCAGGCGGTAGGGGTCGACCAGCCGCTCGCTCTCCTGGCCCTCCCGGTCGCGGTAGCCGATGCGGAGTCGCTCGCCCTGGCGGCAGGCTCCGGCCAACGCGGTCAGCACCTCGGCTCCCACGGGATCCGGGGGCCGGCCCCTCAGCTCGGCGGTCACCTCGTGCACCGTGCGCACCCGCTCCACCAGGGGCGCCGGGAGGACCTGCTCCA
>JBBSME010000199.1:0-3376 GCA_038233335.1 Acidimicrobiales bacterium
CCGAGCTGGGCGAGCCCTGCGGCGACCTGGGCGGCTGACCCTTCCCATCCGGCCGGACGTCGAGCGCTCCGATGCCCGGCACCCCGGCGCCTGAGCCCGGTGCGGCTGGCCATGGGGCTCGCCGCGACCAGTCCCGACGCGACGATGCCCCGCCCGAAGGCGGGGCATCGCAGGAGAGTGGTCGATCAGCGGCGAGCACACCACGAACCGGCGCACTGACTTCCGGACCGTATCTATCGTTCGATCGGGGTGACCGGTCTCTCGGGCCTTGGTTCGGCCCTCTCCCCCTGAGGGTTTGGCGCGAGCCGATCTTTTCCTCCTGGGGGGCTCCCGGCCCGATCCCGCCACGCCCGGATGGCCTCCTGCCCGGCCAGCACGACCAGGAACTCGGCCACCGCGACCCCGGCGATGGTCGCCCCGCCCGCGGTGCCGTGGTGGAAGCTGATCATCAGCCCGACGACCACGCTGGATGCGCCCAGCACCACGGCCAGGGCCATCATCAGCGGGACCCGACGGACGAGCAGCCCGGCGGTGGCCGGCGGGCCGATGAGCAGGCCGAACACGAGCAGCGTCCCGATGGCGTCGAAGGAGGCCACGATGGCCACCGCCAGCAGGGCCAACAGCGCGGCGTGGGCCAGGGCCGGTCGCATGCCGAGGGTCCGGGCCTTGTCCTGGTTGAATGCCAGGGCCAGGAACGGACGGTGCAGGATCACGCACGCCGCCACCACCAGCACGGCGGCCACGGCCTGGCCCCGGATGTCGGCGGCGGTGACCCCGAGGATGTCGCCGAACAGGAGGGAGGTGACGTCGGTGGTGAAGGAGTCGGAGCGGGAGATGATGATGACGCCGAGGGCCAGCATGCCCACGAACAGCAGGCCGATGCCGACGTCCTCCCGCACCCGGGCCCGGCGGCCGACCAGGGTCACGGCGCCGCTCATGACCATCGCGCTCAGCAGGGCGCCGATGATCGGGCTGAACCCCCAGAGGACGGCGAGGGCCAGGCCCGGGATGACCCCGTGGGCCAGTGCGTCGCCCAGGAAGGTGAGGCCTCGCAGCACGATCCACGTGCCGACCACCGCCGCGGCCACCGCCGCGATCAGGCCGGCGATCAGGGCCCGCTGCATGAACTCGGGCTCGAACGCAGCAGGGAGGGGGGCTCCCTCGGTGAGGTCGAACGGGCCGCCGGACGAGGTGGCCAGCCAGATCCAGACGATCATCGCCGACCCTCCCCCGGCGGGGGCCAGCCGCGCCGGCTGCGGAGGGCGTCGACAGGAAGGTGGTGATCGAGCACGGGGCACCTCGTCGAGCGGGGACGACCGGGCCGGGCGATCGGAGCGCCGGCCGGGACCCGGGGTAGCGTGACGACGCTAATGAGGAATCATTCTCATTCGCAACACCCCGTCGCCATGCCCGTCGCCTCTCCCGCCCTCCGCGCCACCGACCTGTCGCTGGCCTACGGCGCCCATCTGGCCCTGTCGTCGGCCTCCTTCTCGGTCGAGGCCGGGGCCCTGGTCGCCCTGATCGGCCCCAACGGCTCGGGGAAGTCGTCGGTGCTGCGGGCCGCGGCCGGGCTGCTGGCCCCCCGCTCGGGGACCTTGGAGGTGCCGGCCCGGCGCCGTCGGGGCGGGGTCAGTCTGGTGCTGCAGACCACCGAGGTGGATGCGTCCCTCCCCCTCACCGTGCGCGAGGCCGTCACCATGGCCCGCTACCCGGGCCGGGGCCTCGTCTCCCGGATGCGGCCCCCCGACCGATCGGCGGTGGCCCGCTCGCTCGAGCGCCTCGACATCGCCGACCTGGCGGGCCGTCAGCTCCAGGAGCTCTCGGGGGGCCAGCGCCAGCGGGTGCTCGTTGCCCAGGGCCTGGCCCAGGAGGCCGACCTCCTCCTCCTCGACGAGCCGGTCACCGGCCTCGACGTGGTGTCGCGGGAGCTGATCGAGGCCGCCGTCGACGAGGAGCGAGCCGCCGGGCGCACCGTCCTGGTGTCGACCCACGACCTGGCCGACGCCCGGCGAGCCGACCAGGTGCTGCTCCTGGCCAACCGCGTCGTCGCGTCGGGTCCACCGCCGGAGGTGCTGGCCGACGGCCCCCTCCGCGAGGCCTACGGCGGCCGGCTCGTGACCGTCGGGGAGGACCTCGTGCTCTTCGACGACCCGCACCACGACCACGGCCATGCCCACGGGCACGGTGACGACGCCCACGACCACCACCCCGATCCGCCCCCGGCGTGACCCACCCGCCGCGCCACACCACAACCCCCGTTCGGGTGAGAGAAGCCTCCGTCCGGGTGACCGACGCAGGGGACGGCCCAGCCACCATGCGCGATCGGGGCGGTCAGATCCACCATCCTGGTGGCGATGGCGCCAACCGCATGAAGTTTGTTACAGTCCCGTGACCCTCCGAGGGCGGTCCCCCCGCCTGCCCCACGTCCCCGCTCTGGAGTCCCTGCACCCGTGATCCCCGTACGCCTACGCAACGTACCCCTCACGTTCGTCGTCATCGTCGCCTTCGCCATGGTCCTGCTGCTGCCGCACACCGCCAGCGGCACCGAGGCCGAGGAGGAGCGCGACCGGGTCCGCCAGGAGCGGGCCCAGGCCGCCGGCAACGTCGACGCCCTCAACGGCGACAAGGCCGAGGTCGAGTCCGCCCTGAAGGCCCTCAACGAGCGGGTCCAGGGCGAGGAGTCGGCGCTGGGCAACGCCGAGCGCGAGGTGACCGAGGCCGAGGAGGCCCAGCGCAAGGCCGAGGACGGGATCGCCACCGCCGAGGAGCGCCTCACCGAGCTCGAGGAGCGCCTCCGCGACCAGATGATCGAGGCCTACACCGACGGCGACGACGCCTCCCTGGGCGTGCTCGACGCCGCCTCGGCCACCGATCTGGTCAAGCGTCGGGCCATCATCGACGGCCAGACCGCCGACGACGACGACCTCGTCGACCAGGTCCGTGCGGCCGAGGCCGAGCTCCAGGCCCAGCGCCGGGCCGCCGCTGCCGCCGGCGAGCGGGCCGAGCAGAAGCGGGCCGAGGTCCAGGACCGCCTCGCCTCCGTCGAGCAGGCCCGCGACGAGCAGGCCGGCTTCGCCGACCAGGTCCAGTCTCGGATCGACGCTGAGCTCCAGCGGGCCATCGACCTCGGCCAGCGGGACCGCGGGCTGTCGGCGCGGATCGTCCGCGAGCAGGCCGAGCTCCAAGCCCAGCTGGCCCTCCAGCGCTACCGCGAGCAGAAGGCTGCTGAGGCCGCGGCTGCGGCCCAGGCGGCCGAGGAAGCCGCTGCGGCCGATGCAGCCCGCGCCGCGGAGGAAGCCTCGGCGCCCGATCCGACACCGACACCGACACCGACACCGACACCGACACCGACCCCGACACCGACGCCGGCCCCCCC
>JBBSME010000200.1:0-3347 GCA_038233335.1 Acidimicrobiales bacterium
GACCGGCACACCATCATGGCCTTGGCCCGACCACCGATCTGGGCCGCGGTGTGGGCCCGGAAGTGGTCGACGATGACCCGCGCCTTCTGGGCCGCCACCTCGTCGTGGAGGGAGACGAAGGCGGCGATCCGCGCCGCCGCGGCCCGCTTGTCGACCTCGGGGTCGTCGAGCCCGGCGTTCTCGATCCGGTAGTAGGTGGCATAGGTCGTGTAGCTGCGGAGCACGTCGAGGATGAACCCCTCCTCGATGGCCTGGCGCAGGGAGTACACGTGGGTGGCCCGATGGGTGGGCTGACCGTCGGCGCCCAAGGGGCCGAACAGCTCCAGGGTCCGGGCCTTGGGCGTGGCCGTGAAGGCGAAGAGCGAGAGCCGCTCCTGCGGGCCTCGGGCCGCCACCATCTCCTCCACCGCGGCGGCCACCTCGTCCTGGCCGTCGACCGGGTCCCGGTCGACCTCGACCTCGCCCTCGATCTCGGCCACCGGACCATCGGGCCCGCCGCTGAGGACGGCCTTCATGTGGGTGGACGCATCGCCGCCCTGGGACGAGTGGGCCTCGTCGATGACCACCGCGAAGCGGGTGCCGGCCAGCTCACCCACCTGGCCCACCACGTAGGGGAACTTCTGGAGGGTGGTGATGATGACCTTGGCCTCGTGACCGGCCAGGGCCTCGGCCAGCTGGGCCGAGTCGGTGTCGATGCGAGCCACCACGCCGTGGGCGTGCTCGAACTGGAAGATGGTGTCCTGGAGCTGGCGGTCGAGGACGCGACGGTCCGTGATGACGATGACCTTGTCGAACACCTTCCGATCGTCGACGTCGTGCAACGAGGACAGCCGGTGGGCCAGCCAGGCGATGGTGTTGGACTTCCCCGACCCGGCCGAGTGCTGGACGAGGTACCGGTGCCCGGGCCCGTTCTCGCCCGCATGGGCGGCCAGGGCCCGCACCGCGTGCCACTGGTGGAAGCGGGGGAAGATGAGCTGGCCCTGGCGCCGGGCCGCCTTGGATCGCTTCGGCTCCTCGGGCTGCTCGGAGTGGACGAACCGGGCCAGCAGGTCGAGCCACGGGTCGCGCGCCCACACCGACTCCCACAGGTAGGCGGTGCTGTGGCGGCCGCCGGTGGCACCCGGGTTGCCTGCGCCCCCGGGCTCGCCGGGCCCGGCGGTGCCCTGGTTGAAGGGCAGGAACCGGGTGTCGCGCCCGGCCAGCCGGGTGGTCATCATCACCTGGTCGGGATCGACCGCGAAGTGGACCACGCAGCGGCGAAGCAGCGGATCGGACCCGTCACGGTCCTCGGCGTACTGGCGCATGGCGTCGCCCACCCGCTGGCCGGTGAGCGGGTTCTTGAGCTCGGCGGTGGCGACCGGCACACCGTTGACGAAGAGGCCCAGGTCCACCGACCGGCCCTTGGCGGTGGGCGAGTGGTGGAGCTGGCGGATGACCGTGAGCCGGTTGGCCTGGTAGCGAGCCTCGAGGTCTGGGTTCAGGCCCGAGGCGGGGCGGAAGTAGGCCAGCCGCAGGGCCACGCCGAGGTCCTCCACGCCGTGGCGAAGCACGTCGACGGTGCCCCGCTCGTCCAGCTGGCCGACCAGCCGGTCGACGAAGCGCCGCTGGGCCTCGTCGGGATCACCGCCGTGGAGGGCGATCAACCGGGACCAGGCCTCGTGCTGGGTGGCCCCGAGGAAGGCGAACAGCTCGGCGGTGTCGACCCCTCTGGTCACGTCGACGTTGGAGCGGCTGCCTTGCAGGTAGCCGCCGTGGTCGACCAGCCAGGATTCGATGACTTCCTCGAAGGCCTCCTCCGAGTGCCCTGCTGCCGCCATTCCGCTGCCTCTCCCCGACGTCGGTCGCTGCCAGTAGATCAGACAGCCCATCGCGCTGAGGGCCGAAGGAGGACATCACGTCCAGGGGTCGACCACCTGGAGGCCCTCGATCCCCTCGAAGTCCCGCACGTTGCGGGTGACCACGGTCATCCGGTGGAGGAGTCCTGTCGCTCCGATGAGACCGTCCCGGAACGGCCGGGGATCAGGGATGCTGAGGGCCGCGGCCTGGATGGCCACGGCCTGGTCGACGGGCAACACCCGGCCCTCGAAGGCACGCATCACGCTGCCGTCGAGCCACCGGCGCAGCACCGAACCCTGGGCCGGATCGGACCGCTCGGCGAGGAGCACGCCGTGCTCGAGCTCGTGGACGGTGATGGCCGACAGGAACATCTGAACCGAGGGGACGGCCACCGCCCAGGCGGCCACGCCGGGGTTGGCCCGACCGGCGCGCGCCTTGCGAAGCTCGGACACCACGTTGGTGTCGAGCAGGAACCTCAGTCGAAGTCGGCCGGATGAGCGAGATCGCCGGACGCAGGGGTGACGAGCTCGACGTCCTCGATGCCGGCGGGCTCGCCCAGCAGGTCCACGAGGTGCCGGGGGGCCACCAGGCGCTCGTAGTCCTCGAAGGTCATCAGCACATGCGCCGGTCGACCCCGGTCGGTGATGTAGACGGGTCCCTCCTGGGCCGCCGCCTTGGCGCCGCTGGTGTCCTGGTTGAACTCTCGGCTGCTCATCTGGATCGGCACCAATCCTCCAATGTAGAGATGTTGCTACGCTACCGCCCCACGGAGGAAGGATCACGCGGATCCAGACGATCCCCGACAGAGGGGCAGTCCAGAAGGCGCGATCACGGCGGTGACGGGCCGCAGCGGCCATCGGGGCGCAAGGGCCGTTGACCGTGCGTGGCGCACACCTCGGCCGTCGGTCGCCGAGGAACGGACCGACCGGCCACGTGCGCCGGACGCCCGGCGCCCTGGAGGCTGGGATCGTGCCTGAGGCACAGTCGGCCCTGCCGGCACGGGAAGGCTCCGCCTCTGGCCAGGCGCGGCGGCGCCGGACGCCTCCCATCAGGCCGCCGCTTTCTGGTGGTTGGCGATGTGGTCGGCCAGCCTTCGTCGGACGATCTCCGCTCCCTCGTCGGGGATGTGGGAGCGGCGGCGTCTTCGACACGGGGTGAGGGGGGTGCCGTCGGGTCGGTAGACCTCGATGCCGTCGGGTCCTCTGACCATGAGGTAGCCGTCGTCGTGGACCCGGTGGTGGTGGAACCGGCACAGCAGGACCAAGTTGTTGAGGTCGGTCGGACCGTCCTTGTCGCGCCACACGATGTGATGGGCTTCGCACCAGGACGCGGGGGCGGAGCAGCCGGGGAAGGCGCAGCCTCGGTGTTCGAAGCGCAGGGCGCGGCGTTGGGCCCGGTTGGCCAGCTCGACATCCCGGCCCAGGTTCAGGGGTTCGCCATCGGCGCCGAAGACGAGGCCGTGGATGTTGGCGGTGCAGAGGAACCGGCCCAGGGTGACCATCGAGATCGGA
>JBBSME010000201.1:0-3338 GCA_038233335.1 Acidimicrobiales bacterium
AGCCGCGGCCTCACCGAGGAGCAGGCCATGGGCATGGTGGTCAACGGCTTCATCGAGCCCGTCACCCGCACGCTGCCCATGGAGTACGCGGTCGAGTGGAGCCGCCTCATCGAGCTCCAGATGGAGGGCTCGGTCGGCTGATCGGGCGCTCCTGACGGGCATCGGCCCGGGCCGAGCGGCCAGAATGGGTCCGTGCCCATGCGCCAGGACTGCAAATTCTTCGAGTCACGCACCTACCGGAACGGTGAGACCGTGCGGAAGTGCGACCTCGACCTCGCGCCCGAGGCCCCGTGGCGATGCCCCGCCGACTGCCAGGCCTTCCAGCGCCGCCTGGCCGACGTCAACTGGAGCCACGGCAGCCTCATCACCCCGGCCACCCCGGAGGAGCCTCCAGGGCTCGACGAGAGGGGAGAGGACATCGCCGCCCTCCTCGACGCGGCCGAGGACATCGTCAACGCGGCTGGTCCCGACGTGATGGCCGAGCTGGAGAAGGACCGGGCCAAGGCGGCCAAGAAGGGCCGCATCCGGCGCATGTTCAAGCGGGGCAAGAAGGGCTGAGGCCGAGCCCGCCGGTCTGAGCGCAGACCACGCCTGCCCCACCCGCTGCTGCACCCCCGCCGCGGGTGGGGGCCGGAGGGTCGAGCCGGTAGCCTCGGACGTTGCCCCTTGGTCCGATCCCGACCGGAGAACCCCCCTGAGCACGACTGACGCCACGGCCGCCCTGCCCGGGGACACTGCCCTGCGCACCGCCGCCGCCCAGCGCGCGGAGGAGACGGGGCTGCCCAGCCCGGACGCGGAGGAGTGGCGCTACAGCCGGGTCGACGAGCTCGACCTCGATCGCTTCGCGCCGGTCACCGAGGCACCGGCCCACGACGCCGGCCCGGTGCCCGAGGCCGAGTGGGCCGCGGTGGTGACCCTGGTCGACGGCTGGGCCACCTCCATCGAGGTGCACCACGACGCGGTGACGATCGAGGCCGGCGACGACCCGGCCCTCGGATCGGTCATGGGAGAAGCCAAGGACGCCCTGGCCGACTGGTCGGTGGCGCTCGCACCCACGCCGGTCGTCATCCGGATACGCCGTGGCGCGGTGGTCGAAGCGCCGATCCTCGTCCGCTCCATCGGCGCCACCCCCGGTGGGCTCTCCGCTCCCCGGCTCCTGGTGGTGGTCGACGAAGGCGCCCAGGCCTCCGTCGTGGAGCTGCAGACCTCGCCCGACGACGAGTCGCTGGTGCTGCCCCTGGTGGAGCTGGACGTGGCCGCTCGGGCCCAGCTCAGCTACACCACCACCCAGCGCCACGGCGCCGGGACCTGGCAGCTCGCCAACCAGGCTGCCCGCGTCGGCCAGGAGGGCACCCTGACCTCCGCGCTGGTGGCCCTGGGCGGCGAGTACAGCCGGGTGCGCACCGACTGCCGGCTCGAGGGCCGGGGCGCCACCGGCAACCTGCAGGCCGCCTACTTCGGCGAGGGCGACCAGACCCTCGACTTCCGCACCTTCCAGGACCACGTCGCCCCCGACACCACCTCCGACCTGCTGTTCAAGGGCGCGGTCGGGGGCCGGTCCCGCTCGATCTACACCGGGCTCATCACCGTGCGGCCCGAGGCCCGAGGCACCAACGCCTTCCAGACCAACCGGAACCTCAAGCTCTCCGAGGAAGCCTGGGCCGAGTCGGTGCCCAACCTCGAGATCCAGAACAACGACGTGCACTGCAGCCACGCCTCCACCGTCGGCCCGATCGACGATGAGCAGCGGTTCTACCTGGAGAGCCGGGGCGTGCCCCCCGAGGAGGCCGAGCGCCTGGTGGTGTCGGGCTTCTTCGCCGACGTGCTGGCCCGGATGCCCGCTCCGCCGTCGATCCTGGCCGATGTCCGGACCGCCATCGAGGTCCGCCTCGACAGCCAGGACCTGGGGGTGGGCGCATGACCCGCCACCTGGCCTGCGCCCTGGCCGACGTCCCCGACGGCGAGGCCCACCGGGTCGACGTCGAGGGCCAGCCCATCGCGGTCGTCCGCGTCGGCGACGACGTCTTCGCGGTGGGTGACACCTGTAGCCACCAGCGCATCTCCCTCTCCGAGGGCGAGGTCGACGTCACCAGCCTGGAGATCGAGTGCTGGAAGCACGGCTCGTGTTTCTCGCTGAAGACGGGCGAGCCCTCGTCGCTGCCGGCCAACAAGCCCGTCCCGGTGTACCCGGTCACCGTCGAGGACGACGACGTCTACGTGGAGATCACCTCGTGAGTGAGCGCAGCGAACGAACCAGGCCGCACAGCTCTCTCCCCGGCATCGGCGAAGCCGGTGCCGCTCATTGGTGCCCGGCGATGACCGATGCGCAGGTACCGTCCGACCACGTCAGGGTGCACCAATGAGCGAGCTCGTCATCGAAGGGCTGCGGGCCTCGGTCGGGGGCACCGAGATCCTCAAGGGCATCGACCTCACCGTGCGCAGCGGTGAGGTCCACGCGGTGATGGGTCCCAACGGCGCCGGCAAGTCCACCCTGTCCCACGTCCTCATGGGCCGCCCGGGCTACGAGGTCACCGGCGGCACCGCCACCCTCGACGGCGTCGACCTGTTGGCCCTCCCCACCTGGGAGCGGGCCCAGGCCGGGCTGTTCCTGGTCATGCAGTACCCGACCGAGGTGCCGGGCGTGTCGCTGATCGACTCGCTGTCGGCCGCCTTCGCCGCCTCCGGGCGTGACACCGACGACATGCGGGCCCGCATGGTGGAGGAAGCCGGCCGCATCGGCTTCGACGAGAAGTTCCTCGAGCGGCCGCTCAACGTCGACCTCTCCGGCGGCGAGAAGAAGCGCAACGAGACCATGCAGCTCGGCGTCCTCGATCCCCGCATCGCCATCCTCGACGAGCTCGACTCCGGGCTGGACATCGACGCCCTCCGGGCCTGCGCCCAACGGGTGGAGGCGGCCACCGAGACCGGCCTGGGCGTCCTCTGCATCACCCACTACACCCGGGTGCTGGACGAGCTGCGGGCCGACCGGGTCCACATCCTGGTGCGGGGCGAGATCCGTGACAGCGGTGGCCCCGAGCTGGCCGACCGGCTGGAGGGCGAGGGCTACACGGCCTGGATCCGCCCCGAGGACGAGATGGCGCCGTCGGCCCCCCGCCCCGTCGACGTGTTCGGCGAGGGCTCCTTCGCCGACCAGCAGCCCGTGGTCGAGGACCCCTTCGGCCCCGGTCCCTTCGCCGCCGGCTGACCGACCCCGCCGCCGGCGGAGCCCCCCGGGGGCCTCCCAGCCCTCCCAACCCTCGAAACCGCCGCCATCCAGGGTCCTGGCAGGCCACCAGGGCGGCAGTTCCCAGGGTCTCTCCCGGGCCGGGCCTGGCGGC
>JBBSME010000202.1:0-3308 GCA_038233335.1 Acidimicrobiales bacterium
CCGACGACAGCGAGGACCCGTTGTTCACCAACGGTGAATCGGTCGACGAGGAGACGGGCCAGCGCCACTACGACCTCACCGACCAGGACGGCACCGACGCCGGCCAGGTGTACGCACGGGGCCAGCGCATCACCCGGGGCCTGAGCGACCAGTACAGAGTGGAACCCTTCTTCTTCTGGCAGCCGGTCGCATCGGCGGACGGCCCGGTGCAGAAGGCCCGGGACGAGCTGAGGCCCCCGACCATCGACCTCAGCCGCCTGCTCCTCGACCACCTGGACGTGTTCATCGACGGGGGCCACACCAACGAGGAGGGGGCCCGACTCGTGGCCGAGGAGCTGTGGGCCACCGTCGAACCCACGATCGTCGACTGGTACGGGAGTCGTTGATGGACACCACCCCCCCTGACCGGGCTCCGCTGGGTCTCGGCACCCGGGCCCTCATGCGGACGCGGCACTCGTTCCGCTTGGCTGGCGACGTCGGACGGTTCGCCTCGGCCAGCGGGCTCTGGTGGCTCGTCCCGGTGATGGTGGTCGTGACCCTGTTCGGCCTGGCCATCACCACCACCACCACCGTGCTGCCGGTCGCCGTCTACACGTTGTTCTGACGTCGCGCCGCACGCTCTCGCAGGATCCCCTCAGAACCCATGGCCTCTGGTCTCATAGTGAACGCCGACGACTTCGGGCTGACGCAGGCGACCTCGCGGGCCATCGAACACGCCCACCGGTCGGGCATCGCGACCAGCACCTCGGTGCTGGCGGTGGCCCCTGCCGCGACTGCCTCGTTGCGGGCCCTCGACGCCCCCGACCTCGACGTGGGGGTGCACCTGGCCCTCGTGGGCGAGGATCCGCCGCTGCTGTCGGCCGCCGAGGTGCCCTCCCTCGTCGATCGGTCCGGCCGCCTGGCCTCCTCGTGGCGCGTCCTGCTGGGCCGGGCTCCCCGGATGGACCCCGCCGAGATCGAGCGCGAGATGCGGGCCCAGGTCGACCTGGTGCGGCGAGCCGGGTTCCGGCCGACCCACCTCGACACCCACCAACACGTGCACCTCCTGCCCCGCATCGCCGAGGCCGTGGTCCGCGTGGCGGTGGCGGAGGACATCGAATGGGTCCGGATCCCCGAGCCCCGTCAGGGCGGGCCCCGATCCTGGGCCCTCGACCGGCTGGCGAGGCGCCTCCGATCCGAGGTCGCCGCCTCGGGGCGGCGGGCCCCCGATCGCTTCGCCGGCATAGAGGACGCCGGGCACCTGGACCCGGCCTCGTTGCGGCGGCGGCTTCAGGACCTGGCCGCGGGCTCGCCGACGGTCGTGGAGGTCAACGTGCACCCGGGGCCGGCCAACGACCCCGACCGGATCCGCTACCGGTGGGGCTACGGCTGGGCCGATGAGCTGGCCGCGCTGGTCGACCCCGCCACCGCCGACGCCTGCCACGCCGCGGGCCTGCGCCCCGGACGTCGCCGCGACATGTGATCGAACCCGAGCCAGAGGGACATCACTGCTGTTCTGAGGCGCTGGGGTCCTCGGTCCCGAGGCTCGACACCACCAGGCGCTCCTTGCCCCCCGAGGTCCGGGGCAGCTCGTCCACCAGCTCGTAGCGCAGGCGCAGCGACGGGCCCAGCCGCAGGCGCAGCTCGCCATCGAGGAAGTCCTGGTCCTCGGGACCGAAGCCCTCCCCGGGCTCCAGCCTGACCAGCAGCTCGTCGGTCGAGTCCTGCACCACCTGGGCCCGCCGGAGGTGAGGGACCCGCTGGAAGGCCAGGCTCATCGGCGCGGGGCCCACGGTCGCGCCCTCCGGGGTGCGCACCACGTCGTCGAGGCGTCCTTCGATGCTGCCCATCCGGGGCAGCCCCCGGCCACAGAGCGAGGGGCCGGGGGCCGCGGCATCGGCCACGTCACCGGTCCGGTAGCGCAGGAGGGGCATCCCCTCGTTGATGAGGCCGGTGGCCACGATCTCGGTCCGGCCGTCCCGCTCGGCCAGCTCCACCACCCCGTACTCCGTGCTCACGTGGAGCTCGCCGTGGGGGCACTCGGACACGTAGGCCACCAGCTCCCCCAGGCTGTAGGCGTCGTGGACGGGGCAGCCGAAGGCCAGCTCCATGTCGGCACGGGCCGCCGGGAGCAGGCACTCCGAGCTCACCATCACCGCCCGGGGCCGGATGCGTCCGAGGTCGCCTGTCTCCACCAGGTGCCGGGCCAGGCGGTGGACCGCCGAGGTGTAGCCCACCACGACCTCGGGGTCGAAGCGCTCCAGGGCCCCGATGTAGGCGGGCACCGTGGTCTGGTTCAGGTGGTACACCGACAGGTACAGCTGGCGGAAGGCCAGGTTGTGGCGCCACCACGGGCCCCGCTCCTGGCCGAGGGGGACGATGGGCTGGCCGTGGAGGGACGCTGTGCGATCGCCGAGCCGTACGCCGGCCCACTCGCGAGATCGGGACTCGTAGGTGGCGTAGTTGAACTGCACCGCGTCGAGCGTCGCCCAGTAGGACAGGGGTGTCCCGGTGGTGCCGCCGGTCGTCTGGGCCACGGTGGCGTCGCGTGGTTCGACCGGGCGGAACCGCTCGGGTGCGGTCCGCACCTCCTCCTTGTCCAGCACGGGGAGCAGCGCCAGGTCCCCGAGGTCCCGGAGGTCGCGGGGGTCGAAGCCGAGGGAGGCGAAGAGGTCCCGGTAGTGGGGCACCCGGGTCCCGCAGAACGTGAGCATCGAGCGCAGCCTGGTGAGCTGGTCGGCGGCCAGACGCTCCTCGGTCCACCACTGCTGCACGCCGAGCTGGTCGGTGAGGCCGCGGAAGTCGCCGGTGTGGCGCCGACGCAGCTCCCGCAGCCCGTAGCCGGTGGCCATCAGGTTCTGCACGGCGATCGGCGCTCGCTCGTAGACCGACCGGAGGCTCACTGGCCCCGCCCCCCTGGCGCCGGGCCGGCCCGGCGAGCCGACCCTGGGTCCCGTCGCCCCACGGCGAGGACCGTACCCGCCTCCCTTCGAGTGTTCACGAGGGCAGCGGACGGGTCATGAGACCCTCCCACCGACCGTCGCCCTCCAGGCGGGGGGCCCAGCCCTGGGCCGCGTAGAACCGGGCTGACGCCGACCCGGGGTCCGTGGTCAGGTGCATCCCGGTGAACCCCGCAGCCTGTGCCTCCCGGGCGGCCGCATCCAGCAGGGTCCGGCCGACGCCCTCACCCTGGGCACCGGGGACGACGGCGAGGACCAGGACGCCGAAGGACCCCTCGGGGACCCGCAGGGGCCGCTCGGGGCCGGGCGTGCGGCGTCGGGCCAGGACCAGCTTGAGCCCGAGCGTGAAGCGAGACAGGGCGGGCGAGG
>JBBSME010000203.1:0-3259 GCA_038233335.1 Acidimicrobiales bacterium
CACGATCTCGGGGGCGATGTCGGTGAGCTCCTTGGCGGCGGCGAACCCACGCCACGCCTCGCCGTCGGGGGCGTGTTCGACGATGTTGGGGCCGTGCGCCCACTGCGCGTCGCGGTAGCGGATCCGTTCCCGCCACGACGGCGAGGTGATGGCCCCGAGTACCTCGGCGGCGGTGGTGTGGACGGAGGCGGTCGGGAAGTCGGCGAGGCCGCCGATGTGATCCGTATCGAAGTGGGTGACGACGATGTGGCGAACATCGGCCGGGTCGAAGCCGAGCTGCTGGATCTGGCGGACGGCAGTCTCGGCGGGGTCGAGCACGGGCCGTACGAAGTGGCGGGCGGGGCCGATGCGCTTGGCGGGCGCGTCGATGTCGGCGAGTCCGTAGCCGGAGTCGACACGCACGAGGCCACGGTCGGTCTCGAGCAGCAGGACGTGGCACACCAGATCCGCGCCGGGTGGGTGCATCGTGCCGCAGTTGAGGTGGTGCACGCGCATGGCGCTCAGCCGACTTCGTGGATCGGGTTGGTGCCGTCCCAGGTGCGGGCGGCCTCTCGGACGACGTAGCCGTCGGCGGCGGCGGCGACGCTCATTTCCAGGGAGGAGTCCTCGCCGCGGTAGCGGAAGAAGTCGGTCTCGACCCAGTCGACTAGCACCAGGGGCCGACGCCGTGGCGGATCCACTGGTCCATCGACGCTCGGACGTCGGTGACGACGTAACCGATCTGGGCGATCTCTCCGAACCTGCGGCTCATCGGGCTGCTCCTCGGTGGGTGATGTGGTCGTGGGTGAAGGTGGGCTTGGTGCCCGGGTTGGTCCAGCGGGCCGTTAGTTCGCTGGAGGGGAAGAACTGGGGGAACCGGGGGTCGATGGTGGACGGATCCGCGAGTGTCCGCTCGAGGACGAGCGAGTTGTACTGGGCGGCGATCGCTTCGATCGTGTTGGCGTTCACCACCACGTCCTGTCCCCACTTGGCGGTCCAGCGGCGGATCCCGGGGAGCTTCGAGTGCTCGGGGACGAGGCACTCCGCGGCGATGGCGTTCTCGCTGCTGGTCCAGATGCCGGTGGAGGTGTTGAGCACGAGGGTCTGGTTGCCCGTGGTGTGGCCGGGCGTCTCCACGAGGGCGACGCCGGGACCGACGAGAACATCGCCGTCGATCGGCGCCAAGGCTTCGGGTCGAAGGTCCCGGTACCCGTCGGGCTGATACCACGGGCGCTGCTGAGGATGGAGCCGGGGCATGGCATCGAGCTCGCGGCGCTGAACGAGCAGCTTGGCGTTCGGGAACGCCGGCTCGATCGGATCGACCGATCCGAGGTCAGGGGCCGGTGCGGTGGTCCCGAGCCATCGACGGAGGTCTTGGGTGTGGAGGTGGTCGAAGGCGAGGTAGTCGACCTCGCCCGGGTCGATGCCGGCGGCGTGCAGGTGGCCGAGCACCTCGCCGTGGACCTGGACCATCCGATCGGCGATCAGATCGGGGGTCCGCTCCGTCAGGGCAGCGAAGTAGGGGGTGCGAGCGCCGAGCTCGGCATCGCTGGGCTCCCACAGCAGGGTGCGGGACCGGCCGGCGGCGTCGGCCCAGCGGACCACGAGCATCCGGTTGGTGATCGCGAGGAACGGCGATGGGGACGCCGACGCGCGCCACAGGCCGAAGCGGGTCGGGTACGGGAGGGTGACGAGGTCGTGGGTGGCGACCAGGTCCGGTGTGCCGGACGCCATCAGGTCGGTTCGCAACTCCGTTGCGCAGCTCGCGATGCGTTCGAGCACCCCGCCAGGGTCGAGCCGGTGGTCACGCAACGGGCTCAGGACGTCGAGCTTCGCCGGTGCGTCAGCGGTCATCGTCGCCGTCACGACGGGTTGGCGAGGGCCAGGATGTCGGCGCGACCGATCTGGGTGAGCAGGCTGGCGGTGTCGAGGTAGACGCGCTCGTTGACGATCCGGTCCGTCCCGGCTGCGAAGAAGAACACCGCGATGACCGGGACGCGAAACGACTTGCCGGTGGGCTTCATCCCGTAGAAGGCGCCGAGGTTGGTGCCGAGCAGCTCGAACTCGGAGACGACCGTGTCGTCATCGGCGAAGTGGTGGGCCACCCCGTCGTGGCGCTGGTCGGGGAAGGCGGTGCGCTGGGCCCGGTGGTAGGCGAGGACCTCGCCCTCGCCGTCGTGCACCTGGCCTGTGGCCATGATCTCGTAGTGCGGGTGGCCGTCGAAGGTGGCGACCGTGCGGTCGAACTCCTTCTCGACCTCCGAGGCGAAGTGCTCCTCGAGCATCTCCAGGCGTCGTTGCTTCAGCTCGTCGGTGGTCATGGGTTCGTCTCCTCGATGTCGATGGTGGGTGGTTGCAGGACGAGCTTGCCGATGACGTCGTTGGCCCGCAGCCGTCTGGCGGCCCGATCGGCGTCGTCCATCGGGATGACCTCGTCGATCACGGGGGTGATCCGTCCATCGGCGACCGCGGGAGCACGTCGGTGGCCAGGGCTGCGGCGACGGCGGCCCGTTCGTCGTCGCTTCGGGTGCTGAACGTGGTGCCGAGCACTCGCAGGCGACGGAACGACAACAGGTCGAGGTCGATGGTCGCCGTGGCGCCGGCGATTCGACCGATGGCTTCGCTCACCGATCAGTCTCCTTCGAAATCTACGGTGTAGGTGTACGAGGAGAAGTGAAACATCTACGGTGTAGGTTTGTCAAGGACGAGACTTCCAGGAGGCGAGCGAGATGGTGTCAGCAGCAGCAGCAGCAGCAGCAGCAGCGGCGACCAAGGGACGCGGACGGCGTGTTGGGCTCACCCGGGAACGCGTCCTCGATGCGGCGGTCGAGCTCATCGACCGTGACGGCCTCGGCGGGTTCTCGCTGCGCCGCCTGGCCGGTGCGCTCGGCGTCGACCCGATGTCGATCTACAACCACGTCGCCAACAAGGACGACCTGCTCGACGGGGTGGTCGAACAGGCCATGTCGGAGATGACCCTGGACCACGAGCCGAACCTGGCCTGGCAGGACCAGATCCGCAGCAGCGCCGCCGCCTTCCGAGCGGTCGCCGCTCGACATCCGCAGGTCGCAGTGCTGATGCTGACCCGGCGGGTGCTCACTGCCGTCCCGCGACGGGTGATGCGCGATGCCGTGGCCCCGGCGCTGGGGGGGGGGGTTCCCCAAGGCCGGGGCCGCGGCCGGGGGGCCCCCCTCACCCCGGGACAGCCCCGGGGGGTGCGAGGGCGGCGCGGGGGGCGGGGGGTGCGCGGCGGGGGGGGCGCCGCCCCCGCCACGCCCCG
>JBBSME010000204.1:0-3236 GCA_038233335.1 Acidimicrobiales bacterium
CGATGCGGCGCAGCGCCTCGCCCAGGTTACGCGCGCCGCAGACGAATGGCACGTCAAAATCATGCTTGTAGATGTGGAAGTTGTCGTCGGCCGGGGTGAGCACTTCGCTCTCGTCGATGTAGTCCACGCCGAGCGCCTGCAGAATCTGCGCCTCAACGAAGTGGCCGATGCGGGCCTTGGCCATGACCGGGATGGTGGTGACGGCCTTGATGCCCTCGATCATCTCCGGGTCGCTCATGCGGGCCACGCCGCCGTCGCGCCGGATGTCGGACGGCACCCGCTCAAGGGCCATCACGGCCACCGCGCCGGCGTCCTCGGCGATGCGGGCCTGGTCGGGGTCGACCACGTCCATGATGACGCCGCCCCGGAGCATCTCCGCCAGTCCCCGCTTCACCCGGAGGGTGCCCGTCTCGGGAGGCGTGCCGGTGGGCGTCGAGCTGTCGGACATGACCCCAGTGTACGGGGGCTCGGCCCGGGTCCCGAAGCCGAATGGGATGCGAGACGCCAGGGACGGCGCGACGCCGCCGGCTCAGCCGGGACCGACTCCTGCGGCGGTGGGAGGGGTCGTCGCCTCGTCCCGCGCGGCCAGGACGGTCTCCCGGGTGGGGACCCGGAGGAGGATCCAGGCCACACCCACCGCCCCCGCCGCGCCCACGATCAGCCGGGGGGTCCAAGTGGAGAAGCCGAACGTGGCGCTCAGGGTGCAGGCCACCACGATCATGGAGATGGCGATGACCTTGGCCCGGCGGGGCATCCCCAGCCCGTCGCGGTGGTCGCGCACGAGGCTCCCCACGCCGGGGAGGTCGAGGACCCACCGCTCAAAGCGAGGACTGGACCGGGAGAAGGCCCAGGCCGCGATGATGAAGAAGACGGTGGTGGGCAGGCCGGGGACGACGACGCCCACGCCGCCCACGGCCACCGCCGCGAAGCCGACGAGGATCCACGCGGCCCGCACCGAGCGGTGCCGGGACACCTCGGTGCGTTCGGCCGGCGCAGCCACGATCAGCTCAGCAGCTCGATGAGGTCGCTGACGACCAGCACGACCAGGAGCCCGATGACCGCGGTGCCGATGGCGGTGTAGCCCCACCGCCACTTGTGGTCGGCCCGCCAGAACCGGCGGATGCTCTTGACGTTGAAGACGATGGCCAGGCTCCCCAGCGGCACACCGATCCAAGGTCCGACGCCGGCGGCCACGCCGAGCAGCGGCGCCAGGAACGGGATGACCAGGTAGGTGAGGGTGCAGCGGACGGCGGAGACGAGGATCGACGTGCTGAAGGCACTCCGCAGCTCGGACTCCCGGAGGTGAGGCTGGGCCTCGGAGATCCGCAGCAGCCGCCGCATGAACAGGTCGGCCGTCGGGCGCTGCGGAGCCGCGAGGGGCGCCTCGGGCCGGGCGGCGGTGGCCGGGGCCGCGGACATCATCCCGTCATCGTCGCGCCCGTCCGCGACGCCAGCCAATCGGGCCGGGCTCGGCTCCGCACGCCCGCTCACCGGACCACCCCGGCGGTGCCGGGCCGGACCAGCTCGATCCAGGTGCGGCCGGCCGACAGGCTGATCGGCGCGCCGGCCCCGTCGACGAAGACCAGCGGTGACTCGAGGGCATCGCGCTGCCACCGGCCCTGCACCAGCTTGCCGTCGGTGAGGACCCACGCCTCTCCCCCGCCGATGGTGACCGCCTCGGGCGACCGGGTGTCGACCGGGCTGTCGACGTAGTCAGTGAACATCACGACCACGTTGCGGGGCCCGACCGCGTAGCCGGAGCCGTCGAGGTGCACCTGGCCCCGTTGCTCCCGCAGCCAGCGACCCTCGTCGGCCAGCCACCGCCAGGAGGCCGGAGCGGCGGCGATCCCGGAGAACCCCAGCGTCACGCCGGCGATGGGCTCACCCACCGGCGACCCCTGGCCCCGCGGTCGGAAGACGGTCAACGGCGGCGGGACGGAGGCGCCGGCGCTGCGGTTCCAGATCTCCCAGGGGCGCAGGTAGAGGTTGTGCGGGGCCCGCCGATTGCCGACGCGGGCGTAGGCCGGGGCCCACTCGCCGCCCCGGTCGGCGATCCGTGGCGACGCGGCGACCGCGGCCAGCACCCCGGGGTTGCCCCCGGAGTAGGCGAACAGCGGCGTGCCCAGGATCGGGAGGAGGTGGACGTCGGTGGTGCGGGCCGAGCGCACCGGCCCCATCTCAGGCGAGTCGGTGGAGTGGAGCACGGCCACGAAGCGGGTGATGCCGCCCTCGACCACCTCCTCGACCACGAGGTCGGCGAAGGCCAGCCCCGTCTGGGGTCGGGCCGTCTCACCGGCGATGTCCAGGTTGTCGATCTTGACGGCCAGGGCGGCCCGGCCGAGGACGCTGGGGTCGGGCACGGGAAGCCCGGTGAGCGGGGCGATCGATCCGTTGTCGGGGGTGTCCTCGGGGAGGAAGCGGAGCCCCTGGGCGGGCAGAGGGGGCAGGGTCGGTGACGGAGGGGCCGTCGTCGGCGGCGCGGTGGTGGGAGCGGCCGTCGTGGTGGTGGTGGTGGAGGGAGGGACCGTCGTGGTGGTGGTGGAGGGAGAGACCGTCGTGGGAGTGGTCGGAGGGGCCGTGCTGGTGGTGTCGGTGGTGCCGGTGGTCTCGTCGGTGGTGCCGGTGGTCTCGTCGGCGGTGCCGGTGGTCTCGTCGGCGGTGCCGGTGGTCTCGTCGGCGGTGCCGGTGGTCTCGTCGGCGGTGCCGGTGGTCTCGTCGGCGGTGGTGGAGGGCGCGGCGGCGCCGGTGCGGGTCCGCCCGGGATCCTCACCGTCGAGCACCACCACCGCGCTGATGACCAGGGCGATGACGACGACCGAGGACACCAGCCGACCGGTCCATGAGCCCGTCGCTGCCGACCAGGTTCGGCGCACCCCCGGGAGCTTCACCCCTCAGAGCTCCTGGAGGGCGGCGATCCGCTCCTCGAGGGTCGGATGGTCGTCGAAGCGCCGGACCTCGGTGGGCCCGCCCGGCGGCCCGCCCGTCGGATCTGCGATCCAGAGGTGGGCCATGAGCCGGGGGGAGACCGCGATCGCGGTGTCGGCGTCGCGCATCTTGGCCAGGGCCGCAGCCAACGCCGGCGGGTAGCGGGTCATCTCCACCGCGGTCAGGTCGGCCCACGGCTCGCGGGTGCGGGGCCGGGCCCGGTGGACCAGGCGGGCGCCGACCGGGCTGGTCACGGCCAGGCTGTCGACGAGGATGTCGTCGTTCTTGATGAGGCTGAGGGTGTGGGCCAG
>JBBSME010000205.1:0-3186 GCA_038233335.1 Acidimicrobiales bacterium
CCGGGACGGGGCCGCGGGCATGGGCGATGATCGCCGGTCGCTGTTCGTCGGCCTGGTGCTGGGCGACGACCGGGACCAGACCCCCGAGATGACCGACGACTTCCGGGGCTCGGGCCTCTCCCACCTGCTCGCCGTCTCCGGCCAGAACGTGGCCTTCATCCTCGCCATCGCCGCGCCCGTGCTGCGCCGCGTGCGCCCGGCCGGCCGCATCGCGGTGGTCGCCGCGCTCCTCGCCCTGTTCGCCACGGTGACCCGCTTCGAGCCGTCGGTGCTGCGGGCGGTGGCCATGGCCGGTGCGGCGACGGTGGCCACGATGCGGGGTCGACCGACGACCGGGGTCCACCTCCTGGCTCTGGCGGTCACCGGTCTGGTCCTGGTCGATCCGTTCCTGGTCCGCTCCGTCGGGTTCCAGCTGTCGGTGGCGGCGACCGCGGGGATCGCGGTGCTCGCCCCGTGGTTCGTCCGCGTGCTGCCCGGGCCACCGGCGCTGGTGCTCCCCGTGGCGGTCACCGCCGCCGCCCAGCTCGGGGTGGCGCCACTGCTGGTGGCGGTGTTCGGCGGGGTGCCGGTGTCGTCGCTGCCGGCCAACGTGCTCGCCGCACCGGCCGCCGCCCTGGTGATGACGTGGGGCCTCCCGGCGGGCCTGCTGGCCGGGCTGGCCCCGCCCCTCGCCGGGATCCTCCACGCGCCGACCTCGGTGGCCCTGGGCTGGATCGAGGGCGTCGCTCGACGCGCCGCGTCGGTCCCGCTGGGTGAGCTAGGGCCCGGGCACCTCCTCGTACTGGGCGCGGCCCTCGGCCTGGCCGGGCTCGCGATCAGGTCCCCGGGCCACGTCCGTCGGTCGACCGCCCGACCGGTGGACCGCGCCCGCCCCGGTGGGCGGCGCTGGGCGGTGGCGACGTCGTCGGTGGCCCTGGCGACGGCCGCCCTGGCCGCCCCCGCCCTGGCGTTCACCCGCCCCCCGGTGCACTCGGCGCCCGAGGTCGGGGTCGACGTGTGGCGGGCTCACGGGTCGGTGGTGGTCGCCGTCGCTCCCGGGACCGGCGCCCGGTCGACGCTCGAGGGTCTCCGGCGGGCGGGCGTGACCCAGGTGGACGTCCTGGTGGTGGGCCCGGGGAGCGCGGCGGGCGACGAGGAGCGCGCCGCCCGCCACCGGTCTCGCGTCGGGCGCGTCCACTGGCTGGGTCGGGACCCGCCGTCAGCCGTGCGCGTGGGCGGGCTGGTGGTCGCCGCCACCGACGAGGGCGTCTGCGTGGCGCCCGTCCTCACCGACCTCTGCCCGAGGTCGAGGTCACCGTCGGGGGGTTGAGCGGGCCGAGCGAGCCCAGCCCCGTCGGCGGGATCGGCCGGGTCAGGACCCGCGGGTGGGCGGTAAGGTCGCCAGCCGTGATGTCCGACCCCGCGCCGCTGCCCCCGATGGCCGTGGTGGGCCAGGACGACCGCGCCGACCTGGACACCGGCCCGGCCGACCGGGCCGCGGTGGCGGCCCAGGTGGCCCGGGCCCGCATCGACGGCGCCCGTGCTGTGCGCACCGAGCACCCGCGTGCGGCCGTGCGCGCCGCCGCGGTGATCGACGCCATCGTCGCCGCCGGTCAGGATGAGGGTCAGCCCGAAGCCGAGGACCGCTGATGGGGTCGATCCGCCTCATCAAGGGCAGCGACGACGTGCTGCGGGAGGAGTCGGCCACCTCCGTCGTCGACGCCCTGGTCGGCGACGGCGACCGGGGGCTGCTGGTCGACGAGCACGCCGGGCCCGAGTACGAGCTGGCGGCGGTGGTCGACGCGGCCAACACGCTCCCGTTCCTCACCGACCGTCGGATCGTGGTCGCCCGCCACCTGGCCCGGTTCCCCAACGCCGACGCCCTGCGCCCGCTGCTGGACCATCTGGCTGCGCCCCTCGACACGACCGACCTGGTCCTGGTCTGGGAGCGCAGCCCCGAGCCGGGCAGCCGGCTGGGCAACATCCCGCCGACCCTGTCCAAGGCGATCAAGGCGGCCGGGGGCGAGGTGGTCGAGGTCGACGCCCCAGGCAAGAACCGCGAGGCCTGGATCATCGAGCAGATGGCGGGCCACGGGATCACCCTCGAGCGGGCCGCCGCTGCGCTGGTGGCCGACCAGCTGGGGGAGAACGCCGGTGCCGTGGTCGAGCTGGCCGGTCGCCTGGCCGGCGTGCACGGGCCCGGCGCGCGCCTCGGAGCAGAGGAGGTGAGGCCCTGGCTGGGTGAGGCCGGCGGCGTGCCCCCCTGGGAGCTCACCGACGCCATCGACAAGGGCGATGCGGCCAAGGCCCTCGACCTCCTCCACCGCATGCTCCACGGCGGGGACCGCCACGCCCTGCAGGTCATGGCCACCCTCCACGGCCACTACGGCCGGATGCTGCGCCTCGACGGGGCGGGCGCCCGCACCGACAAGGAGGCGGCCCAGATCTTGGGGATGCGGGGCTCGACCTTCCCGGCCAAGAAGGCCCTCAACCAGTCCCGGGCCCTGGGCACCAGCGGCGTGCGTCGGGCCATCGGCTGGCTGGCCGACGCCGACCTGGACCTGCGAGGCGCGCAGGCCTGGCCCGACGACCTGGTGATGGAGGTCCTGGTGGCCCGCCTGGCCCGGGCCAGCCGAGGTCGGCGCCGCTGAGGAGCTCGTCGGAGGGCTGCTCCGACGCGACGAGAGCGCCGGGCGACCGGCGCTCCCTCGGTGATCAGTGGTGCCGGCCGGAGACGGCAGGAGGGGTCAGGCCTCGGCCGTGACCCGCTTGACCAGGCGCGACTTGCGTCGAGCGGCCTGGTTCTTGTGGATGACGCCCTTGGCGGCAGCCTGGTCGATGCGCTTGAGGGCGAGGCGCAGGGCCTCGTCGGCCCCGTCCGCGCCCTCGGCCGCAGTGGCCTCGGCCGCCTTGGTGCGGGTGCGGAGGTCGGAGCGGACAGCCTTGTTGCGGACCCGGCGGGTCTCGTTCTGGCGGTTGCGCTTGATCTGGCTCTTGATGTTGGCCACTGGGGTCCTCGAACGGAGGTCGACTCGGATGACGGCTCGGAGACACTACCGGGTGAGCGGCCCCGAGGTCCAGATCCTCGACCGGGATCGACAGCCGGTCCGGGGACGGTGGTCAGTAGGCTCGTCGGACCGCCCATGGACCTCGACCGCCTCCGCAACATCTCCGTGATCGCCCACATCGACCACGGCAAGACCACCC
>JBBSME010000206.1:0-3169 GCA_038233335.1 Acidimicrobiales bacterium
CAACGCTGATACCCCGGACGGGGTCACCTTCACCGACCGGTACGGGAACACGATGAACGGGGCTACCCGGGCCCGGCCGCCCAAGGCCGCCGATATGCCCAAGGTCGGCGCCTACCAACACCCCGTCGGCGAACGCCTCGACCGCTCCGCCGTCCACTTCAACCCCGCCCCACGACCGGCCGAGACGGACGACCCCGACCCCGGCACCACCGACGACGGACCACCCGGACCCCGCCGCCACCACCACGGCGGGGACGGCACCGGGCGCAGCGAGGGTGAAGGCCCCGACGCCGCACGCGCCCCACCCGCGGCCTGACCCGTCGGCCGCCCGAGCCTCCCGCGCCCGGGCACCCGCCGGCACGGTACCACCGCGAGCGGCACCAGCCGGGGAGCGTTCCCCCTGTCCCGCTCTCCCAGCCCGCCCAACGCAGGCGGGCGGTTCGTCGCGCCGCGCCGCGCCCACCGGGGGGTCGTCAGGGCCGGAGCACGTCGCCAGAAGACCCCCGAGGGCATGGCGAGCCCATCTGCTGCGCCGGGTGGACCTGAGCGGGGGCGGGTCCGAAGGCGACTGACGACGGCCCCGGAACGTCGACCGACGCCCGCCCGACACGCTGACGAACGCCAGTTCGTCTCGCTGTCACACCCCCTCGTCATGATCGGGGCATGTGCGACATCTGCAACGGCAAGACATACGAGCAGGTCGAGGCCGAGACCCGCGACCGCGTGCGACAGCTGGGGTGGGCCGTCCAGGGGGTCCAGCCCTCGGACGGCCATCCCGGCTGGGCCTACACGGTCGGCCTGCTCGACAGCTACGACCACCCCGAGCTGGTGGTGGTCGACGACGACTGGGCCCGGGGGGCGTCGCTCCTGAACGCCTTGGGCCGAGCCGTGCGGGATGGCGCCATCTTCGAGCCGGGCGACGCCATCGACCTCTGTGGGTCCCGGGCCGAGGTGATCGACGTCCACCCCGACCACCTGGCGAGCAACGTGATGGCCATGTGGCACAACATCCGCGGCCCCGGCTCGGGCCTGCTCCCGCTCGACCTGGAGGCCTACCAGCTGGTCGCCCGCGACCCGCTCCCTGATGGCGACGTCCTGCCCGACGTCCGCCTCGGCGGGCCCGGTCCCGTCCGCGGTGTCACCGGCCCGAACCGGGCCGAGCGTCGGGCCGCAGCCCGCTGGCGCCCGACCGGGTGACGGCACTCAGCTCGACGGGGCCTCCGGGTCGTCGCCACGGAGGTAGGAGGCGTCGAGGGCGGACTCGTCGGCTCCGGTGGCTCGGGCGGCCTCAGCCGGGCCCAGGACGGCGAAGGTGGCGGTGGTGGCGGCGCACACCTTGCCCCGCTCGTCGGTGATCTCGGCCTCGGTCTCGATGTGCTCGTCGTCCTGGGCGGTGAGCCGGGCCTCGACCGAGTAGGTCCCGCCGACCACCACCGGGCGTCGGAACCGGGTGGTGGTCTCGGTGGTCACTGCGAACCTGCCGCCCACCGCGATGGTGGCCCAGGCCTGGGCCTCGTCCAGGACGGCGAGGCTCACTCCCCCGTGGACATATCTGGGCGCTCCCGAAAAGGTCTCGTCCAGGGTGAACGAGGCCACGACGGTGCCTCGCTCGGTGTCGTGGTCGAAGCCGATGCGCAGGCCACCGTCGTTGCGGGGCTCGCAGACGAAGCAGTTGGAGTCGAAGCCCCAGTCCTCGTTGTGCAGTCGGGTCACGGTCACGGCGCTCTCCTCCCCGCCACCGAACCCGGTGGGGAGCCGGATCCTTCCACCTGTCGCGACGGCCGCCGGGACGGTCCGGGGCGGCCCCGGGGAGGGGCACGAGGGGCCTATGGTCCGGCGCCGTGGACGTCTGCCTGGTGACCGACTCCAACGCCATGCTGCCGGCCGAGCTGCGCCAGCGGTTCTCGATCACCGTCGTGCCGCTGACCGTCGTCATCGATGGCATCGACCACCAGGAGGACACCCTCGACCCGGTGACGTTCTGCGCCCGCCTCCGCGCCGGAGCCACGGTGACCACCTCGGCCCCCTCGCCGGGTGAGCTGCTGGCCGTCTACGAGGAGGCGGCGGCGTCCGCGGCCGAGGGGGTGCTCTCCGTCCACGTCGGCTCCAACCAGTCGGCCACCGTCGCCGCCGCTCAGGTCGCGGCGGGGATGGTCGACCTGCCGGTGACGGTGGTGGACACCGGCACCGCCTCGTTCATCGAGGGCTGTTGCGTGTGGCGAGCGGGTGAGGTCCTGGCCACCGGCGGGTCGGTGCGGGACGCGGCACAGGCGGCGGAGCGGACGGCCGGTGCCGTGGCATCGGTGTTCACCATCGGCGAGATCGACCGGGCCCGGGCCAGCGGCCGGCTGGCGGTGGGCGACGACGGGGGGGTGCCCGTCTTCGCGTCGCGCGGCGCCGACATGCGAGAGATGCAGCGGGCCACCACGGTGGAGGCCGCCACCCGGGCCATGGTCGCGGCGGTGGCCGAGCACGACGGACCCCTCCGGGTGGGGGTGGGCGACGCCGACGCGGGCGACGCCGCGGCCACCCTGCTCGACGCCCTCTCGGCGCTGCCCCAGGTCGTGGAGACGATCCGCTACACGGTCGGACCCTCGGTTGCGGCCCACACCGGGGCCGGCACCTTCGGCGCGGTGTACCACCCGATCGAGCGCGCCGGCTGATGGCCCGCCATCGCCTGCCCGGGCTGGTGGCCGCCACGGCCGTCGGCTACGCGGCCGGTCTGGTGCCGTCGGCGGCCCTGGCCAGCCGCCTGGCCAGCGGCGGGACGGTCGACCTCCGCACCAGCGGATCGGGCAACCCCGGTGCGACCAACGCCGCGGCCCACCTCGGCACCGGATGGGGCCTGGCCGTGCTCGCCCTCGACATGGGCAAGGGCGCGGTGGCGGGGATGGCGGGCCGCGCCCTGGGGGGCACGACCGGTGGGTGCGTGGCGGGCACGGCGTCCATCGCCGGGCACGTCTTCCCGGCCACCAGTGGGTTCCGGGGGGGCAAGGGCGTGGCCACCTCGGCCGGTGCCTCCCTGGTGCTGTTCCCGGCCTACTTCTTGATCGACGCGGCCGTCGCCTACCTGGCGGCGACCCGCACGGCCGACGCCGACCGGGCCATCCAGATCTCGAGCGCGGCCTGGACCGGGGCGGCGCTGCTCTGGTGGCGGCGAGGCCTGCCC
>JBBSME010000207.1:0-3165 GCA_038233335.1 Acidimicrobiales bacterium
CGGAGTAGCCCCACGTCTCGTCGCCGGACTCCACGATGCGGGGGTTGATCAGCACCGACGGGTCGGGATCGTCGGGCAGCTGGTAGACGACCACCCGCTTGCGCACGCCGACCTGGGGGGCGGCGACGGCCAGGCCGTCGGCCTCGTACATGGCATCGACCATGCCCGCGGCCACCTTGACCAGGGCCCCGTCGATGTCGGTGACGTCGTCGGCCACCTCCCGCAGGACGGGGTCGCCGATGATGCGGATGTCGTACGCGCCCATCGACCGGAGGCTACCGGTTCGCCCTGCCGGCGCCGCCGCCGGTCGGAGGCGTCCGATCACGACGGGCGCCGGTACCGTCGGTCGCCGTGACCTCGGGAGCCGACCACTACTTCTCGGCCCGACCGAAGGCGAAGCCCCGCCCCGGCCAGGTCCGCCTGCCCCTCGCCGGCGTGGAGCGCGACCTGGTTCTGCGCACCGACGCGGGCACCTTCTCGGCCGCCGCGGTCGACCCCGGGACCCGCTTCCTGCTCGACGACGGCGCCCGCCCCGATCCGGGGCCGGCGACGCTGGTCGACGTGGGCTGCGGGTACGGCCCCATCGCCATCGCCCTGGCCCTCTGGGCGCCGGAGGCCACCGTGTGGGCCATCGACGTGAACGAGCGGGCCCTCGGCCTCACCCGGGCCAACGCCGACGAGCTGGGCGTGGGCGATCGCGTGCGCACCGCTCCCCCCGAGGGCGTGCCCGACGGCCTCGTGGCCGACGGCATCTGGTCCAACCCGCCCATCCGGGTGGGCAAGGCCGCGCTCCACGGCCTGCTCGCCACCTGGCTGGCCCGCCTGCGCCCCGACGGCGAGGCCCACCTGGTGGTGGCCAAGAACCTGGGCGCCGACTCGCTGGCTCGGTGGCTGACCGACCAGGGCCACCCGGTCAGTCGGCGGGGCTCCCGCCGGGGCTACCGCCTGCTCGACGTGGGCGCGGCGGCCGGACCGTCGGCCCCGACGACCCCGTGACCGAGGCCGTCTCGCGCGCCGACCCCTCGGACCAGTCGACGTCGGAGGAGGACGCTCCCGGGCGCAGTCCCTGGGCCCTGTTGGGCGACCGGACCTTCGGGCCGTTCTTCGCCGGCAGCCTGGTGTCGAACGCCGGCAACTGGTTCCAGAACCTGGCCGCCGCGGTCGTCGTGTACGAGCTCACCCGGTCCAACACGCTGGTCGGGCTGGTCAGCGTGGTGCAGTTCTCCGCCACCCTGGTGCTCTCGCCCTGGGCCGGCGTCGCCGGGGACCGCTTCGACCGGCGCCACCTGCTGATCAGCGCCCAGCTGGTGTCCCTCGTCGGGGCCGGTTCGCTGGCGGTCGCCGTGGCCGTGCTGGGGGTCGACGGCCTGGGTGGGCCCCTCCCGGTGTTCGCCGCCACCGCGGTGATCGGGATCGGCTACGCCATCTCGGTCCCGATGATCCAGGCCCTGGTCCCCCAGCTGGTGAGGCCCCGCGACCTGGACTCGGCCATCGCCCTGTCGTCGGTCACATTCAACCTGGCCCGCGCCATCGGTCCCGCCCTGGCCGGGGCGCTCATCGGTGTGGCCGGGGTGGGGGCTGCCTTCGGGGTCAACGCCGCCACCTTCCTCATCCTGGCCCTGGCCCTGACCGCCATCCGGCCCCGCCCGGTGGAGATCGATCACGCCACCGACGACGGTGACCGGTCCCTGCGGGGCGGTCTGCGCTGGGCCCGGGCCGACCCGGTGGCCATCCCCATCCTGCTGGCCACCCTGGCCCTGGGCTGGGCGTCGGATCCGGTCAACACGCTCTCGCCCGCGGTGGCCGACGGCTTCGGCCGCAGCGATGCCTTCGTGGGTGCCCTGGTCTCGGCGTTCGGGGCCGGGGCTGCGGTGACCGTGCTGTTCGTCGAGAGGCTTCGGAACCGGCTCGGCCCCCGGCGGGCCACCCAGCTGGGCCTGGTACTGGTGGCCGGGGGGATGGTGGGCCTGGGCGCCAGCCCGCACGAGATCCCCGCGCTGGCGGCCCTGGCCGTCGCGGGCGCCGGCTTCCTCATCGGCGTGACGTCCCTCAACGGCGCCATGCAGCGCCGGGTGCCCGAGGCCCTGCGGGGCCGGGTCATGGCCCTGTGGTCGGTGGCCCTGCTCGGTGGTCGCCCCTTCGCCGCCCTGGTCGACGGCGGCCTGGCCGACCTCACCAGCACCTCGACCGCCCTGCTCGTCGCCGGGGTCGTGCCCCTGGCCGCCGCCATCGGCCTCTCCCGGGTGCGGGGCGAGGACGCCGACCCGTGATCGGCTGACCCTCCGGGACGGCTACTCGCCCAGGGCGCCCTGCAGGTCGCGCACGTGCTCCTGGGTCTGGGTGAGGAGCGGCCGCAGGGCCTCGGCCACGTCGGGCAACCCCAGGTCGGTGGCCTCCTGCACCCGTGTCCGGTACCGCTCGAGCTGGTTGCTCTCCAGGTCGAGGTCGGCGGCCAGCGCCTCCTTGGAGTCGCGGGCGGGCGCCACCTCGGGGACCGTGGTGGACGGGGTCCCGCCGAGGAAGGCGACCTGCTCAGCCAGGACGCAGGCGTGGGCCAGCTCCTGGGTGAGGTGGGCCTTCATCTCGTCCACCGTGCTGGTGTACTCCGGCCCGGTGATCACCGCCAGGTGCGACACGTACTGGACGATGGACTGGAACTCGAGGCCGAGGTCCTCGTTGAGGGCGTCGACGAGCTGGTGCGGGGGCTGATCCATCCGGCGACGGTACCCGGGCGCGGCTCGGAACCGACTCCCTGCCCCGGTCGAGCACCGCGGCCTCGCTCGCGACGAACCCGGGGTCCTCCCCCTGGCCGACGGGCGCGCCACCCGGTCCCGCCGGGCACGACGACGCGGCCTTGGCCGCCGGGCCGACACGCATCCGGCCTGGCGCCGCGAGGCTCGACTCTTCCCTCGCACCCGTCAGACCGTGGGTGGGGCGCGGGAGCCGTCGGGGGGACCGGAGTCGGGGCGACCCGTGCTGGTGCCGCGGCCGCCGCGCCGGCGGGCGCAGGGGCCCGAGTCGGGAGCGGGGTCCTCGGTGTCGCCGGGGTCGTCGTCGTTGTCGACCGGGGGTGGTGGCGGCTTGGGTGAGGGGGTGAAGTAGACGCAGTCAGGATCGAGGCGCTCGCCCAGGGGGCAGACGTAGGGCTTGACCTGGGGCATGTCC
>JBBSME010000208.1:0-3135 GCA_038233335.1 Acidimicrobiales bacterium
ACCTTGCCGACCTCGGGGCGGGCGATGGGGTCGTCGGAGTCGTAGCCGCACTGGGTGGGCAGGTCGAAGGCGATCGACAGGCCGGTCTGACCCGCGGCCAGGTTCGACCGGTACAGCTCGTTGGAGGCGCGGGGGCTGGAGTGCCCCGAGTAGGTGCGGATGATCCACGGCCGGTCCGTCGTCGGCTCGCCCTCGGCGGCGTAGAGGCGGTGGTCGTCGCGCTCGGTCCCGGTCTCGTCGCTCATGGCCTCCAAGGTACGCCCACTCCCGGATCCGCCCCCAGTCCGTGGCTCGCCGTTCCCGCGAACTTTGTACGGACCTGGCCGTATGTGGCGTGGTTCCGTACAAAGTTGGCAGAGGTGCAGGCCAGCACCCAGTCGTAGGGTCGGTCGGCCATGTCCGCCCCCGCTGCGTCGAGGGGTACCTCGCCCCTGGTGGTGCAGTGCCTCGTGTTCCTGTGCTTCGCCATGCCCCTCGGGGTGTTCCCGTCGGCCTGGCCCGAGGCCCGGTCGATGTTCGACCAGTCGGCGGCCGCCCTGGGCACCCTGGCCACGGCCTACGGCATCGGCCGCCTGAGCACGTCGGCCTCGGCGTCGCTGCTGCTGGCCCGGGTGTCGGTCCGCTCGGTGACCGTGGCCCTCTGCCTGGCCCTCGCCCTGGTCGACGTCGGCTTGGCCGTCTCCCGGTCGTTCGCCCTCGCCCTGGTCGGCATCGCCCTGATCGGGCTGGCCAGCGGCGGCCTCGACTCCCTCGGCAGCCGCTACCAGGCGGTGATCCGCGACGTCCGCCGGTCCGGCCTCATGTTCGGCAGCTACGGCGTCGGGGCCACGCTCGGTCCCCTCGTCGTGGCGGTCAGCTCGTGGACGGTGGGCTTCGCGGCCGCCGCGGGGGTGGCCACGGTCGCGGCCCTGGCCGCGGCCCGGCCCGGGGTGGAGTGGCCAGAGGGCATGGCCGACCCGCCCCGCCGCCAGCGCGTGGGTGTCGCGCCGGTCTCCTTCGACCGCCGGGGGGTGGCGCTGTCGCTGGCCCTGGCCGGCACCGTCGTCGCCCTGGAGGCCAACACGGGCAACTGGATGGCGACCTACTTCGAGGACTTCCGTGGGTCCAGCGGTCAGGCTGCCGCTCTCGCCGTCTCAGGGTTCTGGGCCGGGGTGACCCTCGGACGCCTGCTATTGGGCAGCGTCCGCGTGTCGGCGGCCTGGATCCTGACCCGGGCCCCGGTCGCGGTGGTGGTCGGCTACGCCGTGGTCGCCCTGGTGCCCCGGACGGTGGCCATGGTGGGCCTGGTCGGCGTGGGCGCGCTGCTGGGGGTGCTGTTCCCCACGGTGACGGCGACGACGGTCGACCGGGCGGGGGCGGCCGCCGCCGGCCGGGTCAGCGGCTGGCAGCTGTTCGCGGCCAACCTCACGGCCACCACGGTGATCGCCGGCGTCGGGATTGGCGTGTCCCATTGGGGGGAGGGGGTGCCCATGGTCGCCCTGGTGGGCCTGGCCGTCGTCGCCGTCCCGCTGTGCTGGCGCGGCGCGGTCCGGGTCCCGCCCGACGAACCCGCCCTCGGTCCGGTGCCCCCGCCGGCCTGACCCGGCGCCCTCGGCCTGGTCCCGCGCGAGCAGGGCTGATGTGGGTTGTCGGTGAGCGGGCTCTGCGTCACACCCGCGGTCTGTCGCCGCGTGCTCGGCGAACCGGCGACCAGATCGACACCAGGTGGTGCACGTCTGGTCTCTACTTCGGACGGGTGCGGTCGGTTGGTGGCGAGGACGCCGACCGCGGGTGGTCCCGGCGGTGGGGCGCGGCGGCGACCGGGGCGAGGCGGGCAGACTCGGGGCCATGCCCGGCCCCTTCGATCCCGACTCCGCCACCCTGGCTCGCCTGCGGGAGGTGTGCGACGCACTGCCCGAGGTGGAGGAGCGGCTGAGCCACGGCTCGCCCAGCTGGTTCGTCCGGGGCAAGAAGACCTTCGTGAGCTTCGTGGACGACCACCACGGTGACGACATCCTCGGGTTCTGGTGCGCGGCGCCGCCCGGGGTGCAGTCCGACCTCGTCGACACCGAGCCCGAGCGGTTCTTCGTGCCGCCCTACGTGGGCCATCGGGGTTGGCTCGGCGTCCGCCTCGACGTCGACCCCGACTGGGACGAGGTGGCCGGCATCGTCACCGACGCCTACTGCACCGTCGCCCCCAAGACCCTGGCCCGCCGGGTCCGCCCCGACGGCTGATCGCTCAGCGGGCTTGGCCCAGGCGGCCGGCCTGGAAGTCCTCCACCGCCTGCTGGAGCTCGGCCCGGGTGTTCATCACGGCGGTCGGGCGGGTCGGCCCGGCGGTCGTCCCGCAGAGGGGGCTGGGACCGAGGGGTGGGCTCAGCGAGGGGCGGGGGAGGGCTCGGCCAGGGTCCGGTGCAGACCGGCCGCGGCCTTGTCACCCAACTTGCCGAAGGACACCTTGAGCAGCGGGTCGGCCAGCTTGAGCGGGCCCTTCAGCACCAGGTCGGCGTCGTAGGTCACGTCCGACCCGCCCCGCTCGGCTGGGTCCACCGACACTCGGTCGAAGGAGGTCAGCACCGAGGTGTCGGAGCGGGCCAGGAGCGAACGGGCCTCGGCGTCGAGCTCCTCGATCCGGTACCGCATGGTCCGCGTGCCTCCCGCGGCGTGCAGGGTGACGTCGTACTCGGCGCCGACCCCGGGGCCCTCGCCCTCCACCTGCTCGACCTCGGTGATGCTGGGATCCCACTCGGCCAGGTGGCGCAGGTCGGACATCCAGCGGAAGGCGGTGTCGGGATCCCAGTCGGTGGGCTGGGTGGTGACGTAGCGGGCCATCAGGCTCCTCCTCGGTCGAGCACCGCGCCTCTCTACCCTCGTCGCGACCGGCAACCGCAGCGGCGGCACGGCCCGGCCGGGGAGCCGGGACCGTGCGGGGCCTCAGCCGGGAAGCGGGCGGTGGAGGGCGGTGGGGCGGGAGCGGCCCCGCAGCGTCTCCTCGCCGACCTTCTCCCAGCGCCGGGCCTCGGCGTCGTCCGGCGCCCTCACCGCCGATCCTGAGGCCAGCAGCTTGTCGGGCGTCCCCTTGGCCAGCTCGGTGAGGCTGGAGGAGGCGTTCACCGGATCTCGGATAACGGTGTACTCGAAGCGCTCCTCGGCGCC
>JBBSME010000209.1:0-3123 GCA_038233335.1 Acidimicrobiales bacterium
AGCTCGATCTCGCAGTCGCACTCCGTGTTGTCACAGGTGAGGACGGTTCCAGGTTCAGTGGTCATGGTGACCTCGCATCTGGTGGGCCCGGACCGTCCGGGTCCGGTGCTCCGCCCGCCACCTGGGGTGCTCCCCGGACGAACGCCTCCGAAACGCCTTGGGGTACCGGGCGGGCCTGACCGCTCCGCTTCGGCGGGAGGATTCAACGGCGGCCAAGATGCGTCGATGTTCCTGGCCCTCCGAGAGATGCGGCGTGCCGCGGTCCGCTTCGGCCTGTTGGTGATGGCGGTCGGTCTGCTGGTCTTCCTCATCCTGGCCCAGCAGGCCCTTCAGGACGGGCTGCTCACCGCCTTCGTCGGCGGCATTCGCAATCAGTCAGCGCCTGTGCTCGTCTACAGCGTGGACGGGCAGAAGGCCCTCCAGGGGAGCATCATCCCCCCGCCCCTCGAGGAGGCGGTGCGGGGCACCGAGGGCGTCGGCGCCGCCGCCCGCCTGGGCCAGAGCACCTTCACCGTGACCGACGACGGCGACGACGGCGATGCCGCCATCGTCGGCGCCGAGGACCCTGCGCTGGGCACGCCCACCACGCTGTCCTCGGGCCGACGACCCGAGGCCCAGGGCGAAGCGGTGGGCAGTGAGGCCGACTACCGCCTCGGCGAACAGGTGGTGGTGGAGGCCGCCGGTCCGGGCGTCGAGCCCGTCACCGTCACCGTGGTGGGCCTGGGACGTGACCTCCAGCTCAACGTCAGCCCCACGCTCTTCACCGACTACCCGACCTTCGAGGCCGCGGTAAGGGCCACCAACCCGGATGCCACCGAGGTGCTGCCCAGCGCCATCGCCGTCCAGCCCGCGGACGGGGTCGAGGCCGAGGCGCTCATCGCACGCCTGGACGCGGCCTCGCCCGAGGCCCAGGCCCTGACCCGGACCCAGGCCGCCGACGAGTCCCCGGGCGTGGCCCAGGTGCGCCAGTCGTTCCAGATCGTCTTCCTGCCCCTGTGGGGCTCGCTCGACACCTGGCGAGAGGTGACGGGAGCCAACCGGCCGGGCGAAGCGGTGGGCGACGACATCGTCCAGGCCCTCGTCGTCCGGACCGACGGGCCCGCGGACGCGGTCGGGGCCGCCATCGTGGCCGCCACCGACGACGCCACCGATGCGCTCACCATCGAAGCCGCCATCGATTCGCTCCCCGGCGTGACCGAGCAGCGGTCGACCTTCAACCAGATCATCGGTGTCACCGCGGTCATCGCCCTGGTGGTGGTGGCCCTGTTCTTCGCCCTCATCACCGTGGAGCGCACCGCGCTCTACGGGATCCTCAAGGCCATCGGTGCCTCGGGTCCGACGCTGTTCGTCGGGGTGGTGACCCAGGCCGTGGTGGTCACCCTGGTCGCCTGCGGCATCGGCGCCGCGGCTGCGCTGGGCCTCGACGCTCTCGTCCCGCCCGGCTCGATCCCCTTCGCCGCCTCCGCCGGTCGCATCCTCAGCAGCGTGGTCCTGCTGCTGGTCGCGGCGGTGGTCGGTTGCACCTTCTCGCTCCGTCGGGTCCTCCGCGTCGACCCGGCCTCGGCCATCGGATGACGCGGCCCCGGCCCACCCCTGTCCCCAGGAGACGACCATGACCGACACCCCGGCCCTGCGGATGGAGGGCGTGCGCAAGACGTACCAGGTCGGCGACGAGGAGGTCGTGGCCCTCGACGGTGCCGACCTCACCGTCGGCCGCGACGAGATCCTGGCCCTCGTCGGGCCCTCCGGCTCGGGCAAGACGACCCTCTGCTCCATCGCCGGTGGGCTCCTCACCCCGACCGAGGGGTCGGTGCTGCTCGCCGGCGACGACATCTCCGGGTACTCCTCCCGCCAGCTCACCGACGTGCGGCGCACCCGGGTCGGGTTCGTGTTCCAGAGCGTCAACCTGGTCCCGTTCCTCACGGCTCGGGAGAACCTGGTGGTGGTGGACGAGCTGGCCGGCCGCAAGGCCCGCCAGGGCGACGCCGGGAAGCGTGCCGACCAGCTGCTGGAGGAGCTGGGGCTGGCCGACCGGACCGGCAACACCCCGTCCCAGCTGTCGGGCGGGCAGAAGCAGCGGGTCGCCATCGGCCGGGCCCTGATGAACGAGCCCGACCTGGTCCTGTTCGACAAGCCCACCTCCTCGCTCGACACCAAGCTGGGCGAGCAGGTGGTGGAGCTGATCAAGCAGGAGATGAAGTCGCGAGGGACCGCCGCGATCATGGTCACCCACGACGAGCGCATCACCCACATCGCCGATCGCACGGTCACGATCCAGGACGGCCGCCTGGCGGCCTGAGGCTGGTGGCCACCCTCAGCCGGCGGGCTCCACCTCCAGGGTGACGTCGTCGGCGCCGCGCACGACGGCGAGGCGCTGGGCCTCGTCGTCGAGGTCCCGGACGGCACGGCGGGGGAGCTCCTCGAACGGGCTGACGGTGACCTCGATCCTGCGTCCCTTGGCCCGGGCCCGCCAGGTGCCGACCACCTCGCCGTCGAACAGCACCGCGCCGGGGGAGCCGAGGATCTTCCAGACCTCCTTGCGGCGCGCCTTGTCGGGCACGATCAGCTCGCGGTCGCGGGCGGTGAGCCACGGGTCGCTGCGAGGCAGCAGCCGGGTGAGTTGGGGAGTGGGAGGGTCGAGGAGCGCGTCGAGCGCATCGGCCGCGATCCAGGCGGACCGGCCCTCGACCTGCACCTCGGCCAGGTCGTCGTCGGGCCACCAGCGTTCGATCATCTTGACCTGGACGTCGAGGTAGGCGGCGACATCGGCGCGGCGGGCCGGGCCGTGGCTCCGGAGGTAGGCGGTGATGAACGGCCCGAGCCCGGTGGTCTCAGCCGGCGGGCCTTCCCAGCCGGGGATGGGTTCGAGGGTGGCCTTCTTCGTATCCGGGACCAGTCGCAGGCCGGCTGGAAGGGCCGCCACCCGCATCAGCTGCTCGCCGAGGTGGTGGGCATCGCAGGACCGGCACCAGGTCACGCCGTCGTCGGGGATCAGAGGGGTCACCGCCTCGCTGGCCTCGCCCTTGGTCATGCGCTGGTCGACCACTGAGGCCAGGGCCTCGCTCGTCGCCCGCAGGATGGCCAGGGCGTCGGCCCCCGCCTTCTTCATCTGGTCGCCGTTGC
>JBBSME010000210.1:0-3104 GCA_038233335.1 Acidimicrobiales bacterium
GAGCGGCGCCTCGCGGCGGACGCTGCCGCCGGGGGGGCGGAGAGCCGGGACGGGGGGCGATCGTGGGATCTGGTCGACTCTGGCCTGCCCTCGGCCACCTGGATCAGCCGGGGGGGCGAGGACGACCAGCTCGTGGTGGCGTCCGGGCCGACCGGGGCCTCGATGTCGACCGATGATGGGCGCACATGGACCCCCCTCGACGTCCCCGATGGCGTCACCCTGGTGGAAGCGGTTCCTGCTCGGTCCGATCTCCTCTACGCCGGTCGCCACGATGGTTCCTCGGTCGAGGTGCTCGTGAGTCGGGATGGTGGGGCGACGTGGACCGGAGCTGGCGTCTGACCGGCCTCGCTGGTCCCAGCTGGGCATGACCGTGTCGGTCGCCTCATCGCGACGGGCCCGCACCGGCCGTCGCCACAACCTCCATCGCGGCAGGGACGAGACTCGGTTCCTGCAGGGTTGGGTGGTGCCCTCCGCCCTCGATGACCCGCAGGGCCTCGGGCCCGGCCCCGCTCCGGCCTAGCGCGTCGCGGATGTCAGGGAGGGGGGTCACCGGGTCGTCGCTTCCGGCCAGCACCAGCAGGGGGACCTCGAGCGTGGCGAGGTCGTCATCGATCCGATGATCGATGACGACCCGCTGCAGGGTCCGGGAGTAGGAGGACCACGTGTGGAGGACGCCGTCCATCGCCACGTGGGAGGGCACGTCGCGCCGGACGAGGGGCGCGACCGCGGCCGCGAACGGCCGGAGCATGCACATGAGCCCACACATCGTCATCGCCGCGAGGCGGTCACGGGCAGTCAGACGGGCCAGGGTCCCCAGCTCGCTGATCTGGTCGCGGGCGGCCTCGGCGTCGGCGTGGGCCGGGGGTGCGATGAGCACCAGACCGGCCACCCGGCCCGGGTGGTGCGTCGCCAGCCGCAGAGCGACAGATGCGCCCACCGAGTGGGCCACGACGATGCTGCCCCCTGGGACGTGTGGGGCCAGCGCGTCGGTGTGGCAGTCGACGTCGTAGCTGGCCCGGCGGGGTTTGGGAGAGCGTCCGAACCCAAGGAGGTCGACGGCGACGGTACGGCGGCCGGCGAGGCGGGGGACGACTGCGTCCCAGTAGCGCCCCGATGCGCCCAGTCCGTGGACGAAGACGACGGCCGGGCCTCGCCCACCGGTCTCGGCGGTGTGCAGAGGAGCGGGGCCAGACAGGTGTCGAAGGGCGAGGAGGTACAGCGCGACGGACACCCCGGCGGCCGTGAGCAGTGTGAGGGCCGTTCCTGCGCTTGCGGCGTGAACTGCGCTCGTCCCCGTCCCTCGACCCGCCACCGCCAGGCTGAGCACGTCGGCCACGAGGGCCATCAGCAGGATGCCTGAGACGCACAGGACCGGCAGTGGCATCGGCTGCCCGGCGCGCCACGTGTAGAGCGTGCCGAGTGCGAACACCACGGCCACGGCGACGAGGAGGACGTACGCCAGCCCGCCCACGCCGGCGCCGTGTCTCCAGGCGATCCGGGAGAGGCCGACATCGACGACCACGATCGCCGTGGTCAGGGCCGACGATGCCAGGCCGCGACTCCACGGCCTCAGACCTCCGACGGCGGACACTCGACCAGTCAACCACCGAGACGTGGAGAACCCACCCCGGGTGGGTAGGGTGAGCCCATGAAGCCACAGCACCAGGTCGCCGTCCTCCGCCGGTTGAAGAACGCTCGGGGTCACCTCGACGGGGTGATCCGCATGGTGGAGGACGAGGTGTACTGCCCTGAGGTGATGAAGCAGCTCTCCGCCGTGCAGGGCGCGGTCCAGGGCGCGAACCGGTTGATGCTGCGCAACCACCTCGAGACCTGCGTCGCCGAGGCCATGCAGGCTGGGCGTACGGCCGAGATCGTCGACGAGCTGATGGAGGCGCTGCGCTTCGATCCGGGCCCCCCCGCGGCGGGACTCGAAGCGGTCCCCCACGTCGAGGGTGGGGTGCCGGCGTGACCGCGACGCAACGGTCCGACACCGGCGATGCGGCGGAGTCCGTCCTGGACCTCGGGGTCGAGGGCATGACGTGTGGGTCGTGCGCGGCCCGGGTCGAGAAGGTGCTGGGCCGCCAAGAGGGTGTCCGCGAGGCGAGCGTCAACTACGCCACGGGCAAGGCCCACATCGCCTTCGACCCGGCGCGCGCCGATCTCGACGGGCTGACCGCGGCCATCGACAGGATCGGCTACGCCCTCACCGCCCCCGAGCAGGCCGACGCCCACGCCGAGGAGGAGGCGGCCGCCCAGGACGGGTGGCGCCGACGGGTCCTGGTGGCCTGGCCGCTCGGGCTGGCCGTGCTGGTGCTGTCGCTGACCGCCATGGACCAGGAGTGGGCCCGATGGACGATCCTGGCCCTGGCTCTGCCCGTCCAGGCCTGGGTGGCCTGGCCCTTCCTGGCCACCGCGGTGGAGCGGGCCCGGTGCCGCACCGCCAACATGGACACCCTCATCGCCATGGGGACCCTGGCTGCCTTCGGCTTCTCGACGGTGCGCCTGTTCACCGGTGGCGCCCTGTACTTCGACACCGCGGCCCTGATCGTCGCCTTCCTGGTCCTGGGCCGCTACTTCGAGGCGCGCGCCAAGCAGCGAGCCTCGGGTGCGATCCGCGCCCTGCTGGAGCTGGGGGCCAAGGAGGCCACCCTCGTCGTCGATGGTGAGGAGCGCACCGTGGCCATCGACCAGGTGCGCGTCGGGGACCTGCTCCGGGTGCGACCCGGGGAGAAGGTCCCCGTCGACGGCGAGGTCAGCGAGGGGGCGTCGGCCGTGGACGAGTCGATGCTGACCGGCGAGTCGGTCCCGGTCGACAAGGGGCCCGGGGACCGGGTTGCCGGCGCCACGATCAACGCCCAGGGGGCCCTGACCGTTAGGGCCACGGCGGTGGGATCGGACACGGCGCTGGCCCAGATGGTCCGCCTGGTGGAGGATGCCCAGTCCTCGAAGGCTCCCGTGCAGCGGCTCGCGGACCGGATCTCGGCCGTGTTCGTCCCGGCGGTGATCGGCCTGGCGACGTTGACCTTCGCCGGCTGGTCGCTGTTGGCCGGTGACCCCTCCGGGGGAGTGGTGGCCGCGGTCGCGGTGCTCATCGTGGCCTGCCC
>JBBSME010000211.1:0-3071 GCA_038233335.1 Acidimicrobiales bacterium
GACGGCCCCCGTGCGCGGTGTGCGGCAACCCGAAGGGGCCCGACCACGCCTGCCCCCGCACCAACGGCCACGGCCCCCCCTCCTAGCCCGAGCGTGGCCACTCCCCCGGAGCCGCTGGACCGACTGCGGCACGCGCCGGTCGAGCTGCTCGGACGCATCGTCGAGAGCAGCAACGCCACCTTCCTCGTCTCGGTGGGCGAGTGCTCCGACGCGACCGCCGAGCCCGTCGACGGCGACACCGATCCGCGGGTCGACATGGGGGCGGAGGTGCGCGTCGGCCGACCGGAGGACGGCTGGGAGGACAACGACGACGAGGAGTGGGACGACGACGAGGCCGACCCGTCCGACCCGCCCGACGACGGCGACGGCGACGGCGACGAAGAGCCGACCCTCCCCGAGGGGCTGAAGGCCGTGTACAAGCCCCTCCAGGGCGAGCGACCGCTGTGGGACTTCCCCGAGGGCCTCTACCGCCGAGAGGTGGCCGCCTACGAGCTGAGCCGAGCGCTGGGTTGGGACCTCATCCCGGGCACGGTCGTCCGCGACGACGTCCTCGGGGTCGGCTCCCTCCAGCGCTTCGTGGAGGCCGATTTCTCCCGCCACTACTTCGTGCTGCGAGACGAGGGTCGCCACGACGACCAGCTGCTGCGGATGGGGGTCTTCGACCTGCTGGTCAACAACACCGACCGCAAGGGCGGGCACGTGCTCGTCGACGACGCCGACCACATCTGGGGCATCGACAACGCCCTGTGCTTCTCGACCGAGGCGCGCCTCCGCACGGTGATCTGGGACTTCGCCGGCGAGGCGATCCCCGACGAGCTGATGGACGCCGTCGTGGGGCTGGTCGACGAAGGCCTTCCCGACTCCGTCACCGACCACCTCCTGGACGAGGAGGCCGACCGGCTGCTGCGCCGGGCCCGGGTGGTCCGGTCCGCGGGCCAGATGCCGCATGACCCCACCGGCCGCCAGATCCCCTGGCCATTGGTGTGAGTCGTTCTCGATGCGGAGCCTCTCGAACGAACTAGGGGTGTCGGCTGCGCCGACGCTCACCTCGCACTGATCGACCGGCAAGCCGGATCGATCAGTGGACGAGGGGGCTCCGGCGGAGCCTCTGTCCCCTCGTGCTCCCCCGCCCAAGACACACCCGACGCCGCATGGGCCGGACGGCGGGTGACTGACGTCATGTCGACAGGTCGACCGCCTCAGGCGAAGGTTATCGACGTTAGATTATCCGTGTTACGGAAGGCACCTCCCCCATGCTGACCCGCCTGGCCCAGCTCACCGTCCGCCGCCGTCGCCCGATCCTGATCCTGGCCGCCGTCACCTTCGCGGTCGCCGGTGCCCTCGGCGGGGGCGTGGCTCAGCACCTCTCCTCCGGCGGGTTCAACGACGACAGCGCCGAGGCCTCCCGGGCCGAGGACCTGCTGGCCGAGCAGTTCGGCGCCGGCTCGCCCAACCTCGTCCTCCTGGTCACCGCGGACGACGGTGGGAGCGTGGACGACCCGGACGTGGTCGCGTCGGCCGAGGCGGTGACCGCAGAGCTGGCCGCCGAGCCCGACGTCGACGACGTGGCCTCCTACTGGAGCCTCGGGCGCCCTCCCCCGCTCCGATCGGTCGAGGGGGCCGAGGACGAGTCCGCCCTCATCGTGGCCCGCATCGAGGGCAACCAGGACCAGGTGGTCGATCGGGCCGCAGAGCTGCGCGACCAGCTGGGGGGACCCATCGGCGGGGCCACCGTGACCACCGGTGGGTTCGCCGCCGTGTTCAGCGACGTGGGCCACACCGTCGAGGAGGACCTCCTCCGGGCCGAGCTCATCGCCATCCCCATCACGCTCCTCCTGCTGCTGTTCGTGTTCCGGAGCGTGATCGCCGCGGTCCTCCCGCTGGTGGTCGGCGCGCTGTCCATCGTGGGCACGTTCCTGATCCTCCGAGGCCTGGCCGAGATCACCGAGGTGTCGGTGTTCGCCCTCAACCTCACCACCGCCATGGGCCTGGGCTTGGCCATCGACTACAGCCTCTTCGTCATCTCCCGATTCCGAGAGGAGATGGGCGCGGGCTTCGCCCCCGCGGAGGCAGTGGTCCGCACGGTCCGCACCGCGGGCCGCACGGTTGCCTTCAGCGCCCTCACCGTGGCCGCGTCCCTCTGCGCCCTGCTGGTGTTCCCCCAGTCGTTCCTGCGGTCTTTCGCCTACGCCGGGGTGCCGGTGGCGGCGCTGGCCGGGCTGTTCGCGGTGGTCGTCCTCCCCGCCCTCCTGGCCGTCATCGGCACGCGGATCGACGCCCTGTCCCTGCGCCACCGGCCCCCCAAGCCCGTCGGCGAGGGAGTCTGGCACCGGATCGCCACCACGGTGATGCGACGACCTGTCCCGGTCATCGTGGTGGTCGTCGGTGTGCTCCTCGTGCTCGGCAGCCCGTTCCTCCACCTGCAGATGGGCCGTCCCGACGACCGGGTGCTGCCGCCATCGGCCGAGAGCCGCCAGGTCAGTGACGTGCTGCGCGCCGACTACGGCTCGCAGGAGCCGCTCGCCCTCTCGGTCGTGGTGGCTGACACCTCATCGGCCGGAACCTCTGATGCCGCACGCGCCGCCGCCATCGCCGCCTACGCCGGCGCGCTGTCGCAGGTCGACGGGGTGGCGCGGGTCGATGCCGCCACCGGCCTCTACATCGACGGAGACGAGATCCCGGCCGGGTCCGAGCTCACCGACCGGTTCGCCGACCCCGACGGCACGTGGATGTCCGTGGTCCCCTCGATCGAGCCCGTCTCGGCCGAGGGCGAGCGCCTGGTCGCGGACGTGCGGGCGGTGGACGCGCCGTTCGAGGCCCAGGTCGGCGGAGAGCCGGCCCACCTCGTCGACAGCAAGGCGTCGCTGTTCTCCCGCTTGCCGCTGGCCCTGGCCATCATCGCCGTCATCACCTTCGCGCTCCTCTTCCTGATGTTCGGGAGCGTGGTGGTGCCGATCAAGGCGCTGGTGCTCAACCTGCTCAGCCTCACCGCCACCTTCGGGGCCATGGTGTGGGTGTTCCAGGACGGCCACCTGTCCGGCGTCTTGGACTTCACAGCCACCGGCAGCCTC
>JBBSME010000212.1:0-3014 GCA_038233335.1 Acidimicrobiales bacterium
CGTCGGCGGCTTCGAACACCCGGTACCGCTGACGGCCAACGTTGCGTTGGCGGAGGATGCCGGCTTCGGCGAGGGCGTTGACGGCGTCGGTGGTGCGGGCCTTCGAACGGCCGATGAGTGAACTGGCCGACTCGACAGTGATGATCGGTACACCGGGAAGAACGGCGAGCAGTCGATCCGTGCCGGAGTCGGCGCGAACGCGCCCCAGCCGCGTGCGCCACTCGGTGGTCATGGAGTCGATGCGCTCGGCGTAGTGCTCGGCGTCGACACAAGCCCGATGGGTGGCGGTGGCGAACAGGCGGAGCCACTCGGTGGCGGCTGCCGACCGTTGAGGACCGTCGGGCTCGGCCAGGTGCCGGTAGATCATCAGCCCGTCGACGTAAGTCGACGCCCACGTGGCCAGGACCAGACTGATCGGGGGAACGAACGCCGGGGCGAGCCCCCGCCGGCGCAGGACGACGTGGACCAGCGCCCGGCCGGTTCGGCCGTTGCCGTCGGCGAACGGGTGGATGGTCTCGAACTGGGCGTGGGCGATGGCGGCCTGGGCGAGGGGCGAGTGGGTGTCGTCGTTGACGTAGCCGACGAGGTCGTCGAGGAGTCCGGGGACCTGGTCCGGCGGCGGGGGGACGAAGCTGGCGCTGCACGGGTTGTAGGAGCTGCCACCGATCCAGTTCTGGGCCTCGCGGACAGCGCCCCCCACCTGCGGGGTAGATGACTGGTCCATGAGGGTGCGGTGGATGCCGAGAAGGTCCTCGAGGGTGAAGCGGTCGTTGGCGGTGGCGACCTCGACGGCGATCTCCATGGCCGCGATGTTGCCGAGGACCTCGACGGCGACCCGATCGGCCGCCTCGTCCCCTCGGGCCAGCGCGACCTCGGCCTGGACGAGCCTTCGAGTGGCCGCGACGAGCCCCTCGATCATCGACGAGCCGACAGATTCCGCTCGGAGCAGGAATCGGGCCAGACCCTCGAGGCTGACGTGGCTCGTCCCGGCCCGGTTGAGGCGGTCGACCGCATTCTCGGCATCAACGAGGTCAGCTGCGACATCCGCGGGCATGAGGAGATCCCAGCCCTCGAGCCGGTCGGGAAGGTAGGCGTCGTAGTCGCACCCCTGCCGGTCGCGCCGGCCCATACCTTCGAACTGCGCCGTCCATCGCTGTCGAATGTGTGATGCCACGGCACGCCTAAGTATCGGTTAGATGTAAAGTGTAACTCAGAGGTCGGCGATGCCAGAACTCGTTCCTCCTCGAACGCCGCGGTGCTCGACGCAATGCCGCCAGGGTCCGGACCGTCCTCGACGCCACCACGCCAGGGCGAAGCCGCCCAGCCTCCCTGTAGGCCACCAGTCCGAGGTGCATCAGGCTCCTGTGTCCTTCGGTGTCCGGGTGGCGGCGGGTAGGTCGCGTTGGGCATCGAGGGCGGCGTGGTCGCGGAGGAAGTCGCGCAGGAAGGGCATGGTGAAGTCGACCCGGCCGTGGTCGACGGGCTCGATGAGCTCCGCGGCGATGAGGCGCAGCCGGTACTGGCTGGCGTAGTTCGCGTTCACGCCGAGGCGTGCGGCGATGTCGCTCATCTTCGAGGCGCTGTCGTCGTGGGCCATGGCCAGCAAGAAGGTGCGCGCCACCCCGGGCAGGTCGGCGAGGGCCGGTTCGTGGACGAGGGAACCGAGGCGTCTGCGGGCCGCGATGATCCCCGCCTCGACATCGTCGACGGTGATGGTCTGGTCGCGCGGGTGCCGGCGCCAGAGGTGGTAGCCGACGAGCTGGATCAGGAACGGGTAGCCGCCGGTGGCCTCCGCGGCACGGCGAGCCAGGCCGTCGTCGATCTCGCGACCCCCGTGCGCGATCGGGTCCTGGAGGGCGGTAGCCACCTCGTCGAGGGGCACGGTCCCGAGGGAGTGGCGATCGGCGCGGCGGAGGAAGGTGATGACCTCGTCGTTGAGCACCGCGCTCACCCCCGATGGGAGCCCGGCCCCCACGAACGCGATCGCCCGTTCCTCCCGCACCAAGTGCTGAACGGCCGTCGCGAGGTCTCGGAGCTCAGCCACCTGGTGGTGGTGGACCTCGTCGAAGGTGACCAACAGGCCGGTGCCGCCCTCGGCGAGGAGATCGCAGACTCGGGTGAGCTGAGCGCGCAGGCCCGGGGCTGCCAGGTGGGCGTCTTGTGGCTGCCAGGTGGCCCCGCCGAGGCCCATGGGCGCGCTGACCCCGGTCAGCGTGGAGCCGGTGGCCTCCGGGTCGATCTCGGCCAGGAGGGCGGGGAGGTGCTCGTCGACCAGGCGGGCCACGAACCCGGGGGTGGCCGTCTCAGGGATGACCCTCCACCCCTGTCGGCGGGCGATGTCCTCCACCTGGTTCAACATCACGGTCTTCCCGGTCCCCCGGGCTCCGGTGTAGAGCGTCACCCGCTCCGGTGCCCCCGGACCGGCATCAAGCCCCACCGCGAAGTCATCGAGTAGGTCCGACCGGCCCACCAGCAGCGGCGGCGAGACCCTGGTCAAGGTGGGCGAGGGGGGACTTGAACTCCGGAGAACGGGGTGTCGCTGCGTACCACCGAGTACCGCTCCGTCCTGCCTGAGCAGCGGTTTCGCGATTCGACGTGCCAACCCGTACCGCCGAGTGCAACCCCGTATCTACCCGTCCGGTAGAGATCCGGTAGAGATTCCGGTAGACGTGCGCGGGATGAGGAGGCGGCTCGGACCCTCCGCTCGTCTTCGCCCTAAGCGGCGCGTCGGCGTGGGCCGAAGTCTCGCCACACCTGCTCGAGATCGAGGCCCGGGAGTGCGTCTCGCATGCGGGTGAGCGCGTTGTCGGAGAACCGCTGGTGCTGCTGGCTGCCGAAGCTGAAGACGTGGGCGCAGTTCGGATCGTCATCGATGATTCGGCCTGGGTCTTGCGGGTGCTCGGTGGGTTGGTTTCCTCAGGCCGCGGGGGCCTGAGGGAGGTCACGGTAGTGGGCGGTTTCGATCTCGGCGGGGGTGGCGTCGTCGAGCTCGCCGTGGAGGCGTTCCTCGTTGA
>JBBSME010000213.1:0-3002 GCA_038233335.1 Acidimicrobiales bacterium
AGCCCCACCGGCCGCTCCCGGGTCGAGCTGTTCCTCAGCGGCGCACCCGACGCCTCCGGGGCCGAGGCTGAGGTGCTCCTCGGCGCGGTGACCGCCGCGCCTGGTCCCGAGCGCACCGTCCGGCTGCCCATCGCCGACGACGTACCCACCGACGCCGGCTGGGTCACGGCCACGACGACGGCCCTCGACACCGCCACCCCGTCGGGGTTCGGCTCCACCAGTGAGCTCAGCGGGGCGGTCCCGCTGGCCGCGCCCTGACCGGGCCCGGCGTCCACGCGACCCCTCAGGCCCGGCCGACGGACCGCACGACGCCGATCCGGTCGGCCTCCTCCGCTGACTTGTCGGGGCGGTACCTCACGACCCGGGCGAAGCGGAGAGCGACGCCACCGGCGTAGCGGGTCGAGCGCTGGACCCCGTCGACCGCGACCTCGACCACCAGCTCGGGACGGACGTGGACCACGCCGGTCTGCGGGCCGCCCCAGCGCTCCTCGGACGTGGCCCGAGCCTGGAGCTCGGCGGTCTGCCAGGTGAGCAGCTCATCGGTGAGGCCCTTGAAGGTCTTGCCCACCATCACGAACCCGTCGCCGTCCTCGGACCGGGCACCGAGGTGGAGGTTGGACAGCCAGCCGGTGCGACGGCCGTGGCCCCACTCGGCGGCCAGGACGACCAGGTCGAGGGTGTGGACCGGCTTCACCTTGCGCCACGTCTTGCCCCGTCGTCCGGCCTGGTAGGGCGAGACGGCGTCCTTCACGACCACCCCCTCATGGCCCGCAGCCAGGGCATCCTCCAGCACCTCCGCGCCGGCAGCCGCGTCGTCGGTCACCTCACCGGGGATGTGGAGCGCGGGGGCGAGACGGGCCAGGTGGTCCCGCCGGGTGGCCAGCGGCTCGTCGAGGAGGTCGCGACCGTCGAAGTGGAGGAGGTCGAAGAACCAGGGCCTCACCGCCACGTCGCGGAGCTCATCCGCGCTGACCCGGCTGGCGGTGTCCTGGAACAGCACCGGGCGGTCGGCCTCGTCCACCACCAGGGCCTCGCCGTCGAGCACGAGCTCCTCGGCCGGCCGCGCCCAGACCAGCGCGACCACCTCGGGGAGTCGATCGGTGATGTCGTTGAGGTTCCGGGTCCAGATGTGGACGTCGTCACCGCGACGGTGGACCTGGATGCGGATGCCGTCCAGCTTCCAGTCCACGACCGCGAGGCCCAGGTCGGACACCGCCTCCTCCACCGATCCCGCGGTCGAGGCCAGCATGGGCTGGATCGGCCGGCCCACCTCCAGGCGGACCGCAGCCAGTCCGTCCCTCCCCCCGGTGAGGGCCAGGTGAGCGATGGTGGGGAGGTCGCCGCCGAGCATGACCGCTCGCCGCACCTCGGTCGCAGGGACCTGGGCCGCCCGAGCCACCGCGTCTGTCATCACCCCGGCCAGGGCGCCCTGGCGCAGCTCGCCCCCCAGGAGCCGGGTCAGGAGGGTGGCTTCCTCCTCGGTGGCCCGGCCCAGCAGCTCGGACAGTGCCTCCCGCCGCCGGGCCGAGGAGCCCGACCCGGCCAGCGCGGCCAGGGACGTGACGGCCCTGTCCACGTCGAGCACCGAGAGCGTCGGGGTCGAGGCCGCCGGCGTGGCCGCGTCGGCCAGGGTGCGCCACCCGACCCCGATGCGACCCTGCCGGGGCTCGCCGCCCAGGAACCCCACTGCCACCGCGACCTCTTCGGGGACCAGCCGGACGAGCAGATCAGCCAGCGCATCCCGCTTGGCCGTGCGTCCCGAGGTCGCCGCGACCTCCCTCGAGGTGTCCACCAGCTCGGCCAGCAGCGTCCCGTCGTCCATCCCGCCAGTGTCGCCGACCTCTCTGCCCCGGCGCTTCGGCCGCAACGTCCGGGGTTGCAGGTGCAGCGGAACCACGGTCCCTCGAACAGGCCTGATCAGAAGGGTAGGTCGCGGCCCCGGGGCTGTGGCCGCCCGTCGTCAGGCGTCCGCAGTACGCGATCCGGGGCGGTCCTACGGTCCGAGGCGGCGGTCGGACCCTCTGGCCGATGCGTCCGGTCAGGCTTCGGCGTCGGGGAACAGGGCCTCGACCAGGTACTGGACCTTGGGCAGCAGAGGTCGCTGCGGGCCGATGATGGCGACCGCCAGATCGAGGACCTCCTGAGCGGTGGCGAGGCCGCAGAGCTCGGCCAAGGCGCGGATGTCGTCGGCATCGCGATCGACGCGGGCGGCGGCGACCTTGAGGGCGAGGAGGTAGCGGGCCGAGGCGACTGACACCCGCAAACCCGGGACCTCCAGGATCTCCTGGGCATCGGCGTCGGGGCCCGGGAGGAGTCCCTTCACCCCGTCGTTGATCCAGTCCGGCGGCAGGGAGTGGCGGTCGGCGACCAGCGCGGCGATCTCGTAGATCGCGGCCTTGGGCTCGAAGACGGCATCCACGTCTCGGGTCGAGCGCCGCACGTCGTAGGCGAGGGCCATGGCCGCCCCTCCGACGAGGAACATCTCCCCCCGCACACCGCGCCGGTCCAGCTCGACGCCCACCTCGGTGAGGAGGTCGACGATCTCAGCGCGACCGAGGCGACCGCTCTCCGCCGTCACACGCTCTCCAGGGAGTCGGCCTCGATGAACACGCCGCGCACGGCGAACTCGCCCGGCGCGTGGACAAGGGCATTGGCGAACAGGTCGGCAGGGCCCGGGTGCCAGAAGGACTCCATCGTGCGGTGGGGGCCGATGGTCCATGGGGGCGTCGGCTGGCCGAGCCGGCGAGCGACGTGGGCCGTCGCCGCAGCGAGGAGGGCGTCGATGTGCGACGCCCCTGTCAGTGCGGGCTCCACCGAGAGGTCCAGGTCGGGTGACCCGAGGGCCCTGCCGATCCAGTCGGCCACGGTCCGCACCACCTCGTCCGCGTCGCCGCTATTGAGAGCTCCGGCCAGCTCGGTGGCATCCATCCCTCCAGTCTGACCGGATCCGCAAGCTTGCCCACGACCGGGCGAGGACCCAGGAGTAGACTTCGCGCGGTGAC
>JBBSME010000214.1:0-2978 GCA_038233335.1 Acidimicrobiales bacterium
AAGACCGTCACCATCCCACTCGCACCCCGCACCGCCCGGGCCGTTGACCTCGCCGTCGGCGAACGGATCGACGGGCCGATCTTCCTCGGCCCCGCCGGAGCGAAGATGACCCGGGACGCCGCAGCCCGGATGGTCAGGCGTGTCGCGAAAGCAGCGGGGATCACGAAGCGGATCGGGCCGCACAGCCTGCGCCACTCGTTCATCACCGCCGCCCTCGACGCCGGCGTCCCCCTCCGCGACGTCCAAGAAGCAGCCAGTCACGCCGACCCCCGGACCACGATGCGCTACGACCGGGGCCGAGGATCCCTCGACCGTCACGCCACCTACATCGTCGCCACCTTCCTCGCCGGCGCCTCCCGCTAGAGCAACCGGCACCCCTTCCTACCGAGCTCTCCAGCCGCTCTGCAGCGCCGGTTGCTTGGCGGCCCCAACCTACGCCCTCCACCAGTCGGTAGCCGTCGTTTTCGAGCTCCAGCCGTCATGGGCGCCGGTCAATCGGAGCGTCCGAGCCGGCGATCGCTTCGCGCCCAGCCGGGTCACCGTGTTGCGTTGCTGCCGAGTTCGTTGGCTGTGTCGCACAGGCTGAGGGGCGTCGTCAGGTCCGGTGGCCGCGCTGATCGAACGAGCCGTGATCGCTACGGCCGTCACGCTGGCAGATTTCTGAGCGCTGCGACCTCGCGAGGTCTACAATCCGGACGGAAGGGGGCGCAGGTGTGATGGCTGCGGGGTTGGTCGACGAGGAGGTGTCCCGCTCGGCGAGGATCGGACTCGGATTCCTCACTCCGGCTGCACTGCTGTCGCTGGCCGCGGTGGGATGGTGGTGGTCGGCTCGCATGGCCAGCGAGATGACCATCGGCGCGGCCTCATCGATGAAGATGGACGGAATGGCCGGGGACCATGTGCTGACGATCGGCGCGTTTATGGTCGCCTGGTTGGCGATGATGACGGCGATGATGTTGCCGGCGATCTTGCCGGTGGTGAAGCTCTATGGGCGAGCGGCGGCCGCTGGTCGGGCTGCGCCGCTGCCGTTTTTCGTCGCCGGCTACATCACGGTGTGGACCTCGGTCGGGGTGCCTGCGTACGTGGCGTGGCGGGCGTTGATGGGTCCGATCGGAGATGGCCGCCCGTGGCCCGCTCGCTTGGCGGGGGGTGTGTTGGTGGGCGCGGCGGTGTGGCAGCTCACGCCGCTGAAGTCGGTCTGCCTGCGTCACTGCCGCTCGCCCATCTCGTTCTTCTTGCGGTTCGGTCGTGCGGTGTCCCGCCCCGTGGGGGCGGTGCGGATGGGTGTCACCCATGGGCTGTTCTGCCTCGGCTGCTGCTGGGCGCTCATGGCCGTGCTCGTCGCCTTTGGCACGATGAACCTCGCCTGGATGGCCGCTCTGGCTGTTCTCATCCTGGTGGAGAAGAACGCGCCCTTCGGGGAGCGCGTTGCCCAGGTCGCCGCTGTCGCCTTCGTCGGCCTCGGCGTCGCCCTGTTCGTCCGTCCCGAAACCCTGTTCACTCTGATGCGAAGATTCCTTTAGCCTGCCGCGGGTTGGGGGTTGAGGGTGACGTGGAAGCCCATCCTGCGGAGTTGGTCGAGGGCCCGGTTCTTGGCCTTGTCAGGGTTGAGGCGGGTGTAGAAGTCGTCGCCGGGGTCGAGGTAGTGCTCGCCGGTGGTGAGCATGTTCCACATGGCGATGAGGATGGCGTGCTCGACGGCAACGATCGCTTTGACCGGTCCTCGCCGTGCGGCGATGCGCCGGTACTTGGCGGACAGGTAGGTCCCCTTGGAACGGGCGGCTGACATGGCGGCGATGCCGAGGGCACCTTTCAGGTAGGGGTTGCCGGGTCGGGTAGCGGTCGACTTGACCCGGCCGGCTGACTCGTTGCTTCCCGGGCACGTGCCAGCCCAGGAGGCCAGGTGCCCGGCCGTCGGGAACCGGGTCATGTCGCCTCCGGTCTCGGCGATGACGACGTCGGCGACCAGGGTGGAGATGCCGGGGATGGTCACGATGAGGTCCCGGACCCGACGAAAGGGCTCGATCACCACCTCGATCCGGGCCGTGAGCTCGCCGATGGCGGTGGTGTGCTGGTCGATGAGGTCGAGGTGGAGGCGGGTCAAGAAGGCGTGGTGCTCACCGAAGCGGCCGGTGAGCGCCTCGGTCAGCTCGGGAATCTTGGACCGCAACCGTCGCTTGGCCAGATCGGCCAGCACGCCGGGGTCACGCTCGCCGGCGACGAGAGCGGCCAGCATGGCCCGCCCGGACACGCCACTGATGTCGGTGGCCACCGACGACAGCTTGATGCCGGCGTCTTCCAACAGCTTCTCCAACCGTTGGATCTCCCGGGCTCGTTCCCGGGTGATCGTGGTCCGGGTCCGGGTCAGGTCGCGCAGCTGACGGACGGGCGGCGGGGGGACGAACGAGCCTCGAACCAGGCCGTGGGCACCCAGATCGGCCAGCCACGCCGCGTCGGACACGTCGGTCTTGCGTCCGGGCAGGTTCTTCACGTGCCGGGCGTTCACAAGCATGACCTCGAAGGGGCCGTCTTCGAGCAGGTAGTAGAAGGGCTTCCAGTAGTCGCCCGTCGCCTCCATCACCACCAGCGTCACCTGCTCGCCGATCAGGTGATCCCGCAGGGCCAGCACCTGGTTGGTGACCGACGACCACGTCGTTACCGTCGATCGGGCCTTGGCTCGACCGGTGCCGGCCACCCGGACACACACCTTGGCGTCCCGTTTCGACACGTCAACCCCGGCGCACCGGGGATGCACCACCTCCATCGGTTGTCTCCTCTCACTCGGCGTTGGATGTCCGCTCCGGGGAGGGCAGGAAGTTCGAAAGTCTGATGCTCGTGCTCAATGGCAACAATCCACGGTTCCCGTGGGAGCCCTCCACCACCATGCTGACCTACATGCTCAAGGCACTACAGAGGGAACGGCGTCCAACCGGAACGGACACACCCAGTCTGCCCCGCGAGGCGCAGATCCCGCTCAG
>JBBSME010000215.1:0-2927 GCA_038233335.1 Acidimicrobiales bacterium
CACGTCGCGGTCGAGCAGTACGACTTCGACGCTGACCGTGCCGGCCAGCTCCTCGACGAGGCCGGCTACATGCTCTCCTCCGGCGAGGAGGTCCGTCAGGATGGCGACGGCAACGCCCTCCGGTTCGAACTCCTCTTCCCGAACGATCAGACACCGTTGGCCGAGCTCGTCGTCAACGGACTCACCGCCGTCGGCATCGACGTCGCCACCCGCCCGGTGGAGCTGGGGCCGGCCCTCTTCGGGGCCAAGCTCGGCGGCGACTTCGACCTGGCCCTGACCCTCTACCCCGGTCCCGGCGGCGTCCCGCCGAGCGGCGACCCGGACTACCTGCGCCAGATCTTCTCCTCGAGCGCCCCGCCCGGCACCGCCACCGCCACCGGCTACGCCAACCCGGAGCTCGACGACCTCGCCGACCGCCAGCTCGTGACCCAGGACATCGATGCCCGCAAGGAGATCATCGGACGGATGCAGGAGATCATCGCCGAGGACATCCCGGTCCTCCCCCTGTACTACGCCGGCCTCCGCCAGGTCTACCGCCGCGACATCCTCGACCAGTGGTACTTCACGCCAGGCGGGTTCCCGGTCAGCACCTACAACAAGCAGCTGTTCGTCACCGGGTTGAAGACCGGCACCGAGGTCCGTCCGACGCGCTGACCATGGGTTGGGGGTCGCGCCGTCCGAGCGACGTAGCGTCGGTCCATGCCCGCTCCGACGACCGCCGCGGACCTCGCCCTCACCGCACCCCTCCGCGTGGCCTTCGTGGGCAAGGGCGGCGCGGGGAAGTCGGCCATCGTCGGCACCCTCGCCCGGCTGCTGGCGCGGGCTGGGAACGAGCCCGTGCTCGTCCTCGATTCCGATCCGATGCCCGGTCTGGCGCTCTCGCTGGGCCTCGAGATCGACGATGCCGGGATCTCGGACGAGGCCGTGGTGGAGCGGGCCGAGGGCGAGGAGGGTCCGCCGTTCCGTCTGCGGGACGGTCTGAGCGCGGTGGGAGCGATCGAGCAGTACGCAGCGGTCGCACCGGACGGGGTCAGGTTCCTCCAGATCGGGAAGCTGCGGGGTCATGTGTCGGCCATCGTCCGGTCACAACATGCCTTCCAGCAGATCAAGCAGGGACTGCCTTCGGACTCCTGGCACGTGATCGCCGACCTCCCCGGAGGCACCCGCCAACCCTTCCTCGGCTGGGCGGGGTTCGCTGACACGATCGTCGTGGTGGTCGAGGCCTCCGCCAAGGGCGTGCTGTCCGGAAGGCGCTTCGCCAACCTGGCCGGAGCAGTGGTCGAGCCCGATCGCCTCTTCGCTGTCGTCAACAAGGCCCGCTCGCGCACCGACGCCGACGACGTCGAGGCCCGCACCGGGCTCCGGGTGCTCGGCTCGGTCCCGTGGGACGACGCCTTCGCCGAGGCCGAGCGCCGGCGCGGCGCCCCCCTGGATGCCGTGCCCGACGCTCCGGCGGTCAGGTCGATACAGTCGCTCCTGGACTCTCTGAAGGGGGTGCTCGGATGAAGGTCGCCGTGGTGGGCAAGGGCGGAGCGGGCAAGACGACGACCGCCGCCGTCGTCGCCCGGACGTTGGCTCGTTCCGGGCGCCGGGTGATCGCCCTCGATGGCGACACGAACCCGAACCTCGGCCTCTCGCTGGGTGTCGGCTTCGATGAGACCGAGCGTCTCGTCGGCATGCGTCAGGCCCTCGACGCCGAGGGCGACTCCCAGGACCACGCGTCGGGCTGGGACGACCTGATCGACCGCTTCGGGTCTGCGGGCCCCGACGGCGTGCGCTTCGCGGTGGTGAGCCAGATCGACAACCCGGACCCAGGCTGCCCCTGCTGCGGCCTCTCGCCCGAGCAGCTGCTCGGGAACGTCGTCTCCGATGACGCCACCATCGTCGCCGACCTCGAGGCGGGGATCGGCACGCTCACCCGGCTCGACGAAGCCACCATCGAGGCCGCCCTCGTCGTGGTCGAAGCGACACCGAAGTCGATCGAGGTCGGGCAGCGGGCCGTCGAGGTCGCCAGGATCAAGGGCATCAGGGCCGTCATCGTCGTGGCCAACCGGATCCGTTCGGCGGAGGACCGCGCCATCATCGACGCCGCGTTCCCCGAGCGCGAGATCATGGAGGTGCCCGACGATCCCGCGATCGTGACCGCCGATCGAGACGGCGTGGCGCCGCTCGATCAGGCCGAAGCGTCACCGGCCGTCGTCGCCCTGGTCGCCGTGGCCGACCGCATCGCGACCGTCTGAGCGGCCGAGGGGTCAGGCTGAGACGGTGCGACCGATGTGGTCGATGACTCGGTCCAGCTCCTCGCGCACCGCGACGGCGCCGTCGGTCGCCACCCTCGTGCTGGACCTCGCGGCACGGGACACGTCGTCGTCGAGAGGGACCACCCCGGCCAGCTCCACGCCGTACTCCGCGCACAGCTCGGCGAAGAACTCCCGATCGCCCGGCGCGCCCTTGTTCCCGACGCCGAAGACGGAGCCGATGCCGAGCTCCGCAGCCAGACCCAGGGTCCGCGCCGCGGTGATGACCGCCTTGCGGCTCGGCTCCATGACCACGAGCAGTGCATCGACGTGGGCCAGGGTCCCGCCGGAGCGGCTGAGGTGCTCGAGGCCGGCCTCCATGTCCACGATGGTCACGTCGGCCCGGACCTCGAGGGCCTCCGAGAGCAGTGAGCGCACCGTGGCGTGTCCACCACAGGTGCACCCACCTGCGGCGTGCTCCACCTTCAGGGCTGACACGAGCGTGACACCCGCCGGCGTGGCCCACCCGAACTGGTCGAGCACCTCGTCCACCGTGAGGTCGCCCCGGGAGCCGACGAGGATCGATCGAGGCAGCGTGGGGACCGCATCGGTCTCGTCCGGGGTCAAACCGAGGGACAGTCCGAGGTTCGGGTTGGAGTCGGTGTCGATGGCCACGACGCGCTGCCCGCG
>JBBSME010000216.1:0-2883 GCA_038233335.1 Acidimicrobiales bacterium
CCACCATCACCTCCAACCGCCGCCACATCCCCGCCGCCCTGCGCACCGCCCTCGAAGCCCGCGACCACGAGTGCGTGGTGCCGGACTGCCACACCACTCGCGGCCTCCAGGTCGACCACATCACCGACTTCCACAAAGGCGGACCCACCGCCCTCTGGAACAACGCCCTGCTCTGCGTCTACCACCACTACCTCAAGACCCACTGCCACTGGACCCTCCGAGGACCACCCGGCCACTGGACCTTCACACCACCCGACACCAGCTGACGGCGAGGATGGAGCGTCCGGCCGATGCCGTCGCGGCCCTCGGGGCGGCCGGAGGGACGCCCTCAGCCCTCGGGGACCGGAGGGAGGGCGGAGAGCTGGGCCCAGACCTCGTCGACGCGGCGGCGCAGGTCGTCGAGGTCGCCGGAGTTGTCGATCACCAGGTCGGCCCGGGCCAGGCGATCCTCCCGGGACGCCTGGTGGGCCATGCGGGCCCGGGCATCGGCGGCCTCCATCCCCCGGCGCTCGACCAGGCGGTCCACCGCCACCTCCGGATCGACGTCAACCACGACCACGGCGGCCATGTCGTCCCGCCCCGACTCGACCAGGAGGGGGACGTCCAGCACCACGAGGTGGTCGGTCCCCGCCTCGGCCTCCATGCGCCGGGCGATCTCAGCTCCCACCGCCGGGTGGACCAGGGCGTTGAGGTCGGCCAGGGCGTCGGCGTCGGAGAAGACGATGGCGGCCAGGGCCGGGCGGTCCAGCGACCCGTCCCGATCCATCACCTCATCTCCGAAGCGCTCCACGATGGCGGCGAGCACCGGCTGGCCGGGGGCCTGAAGCTCTCGGGTGATGGCGTCGGCGTCGATCACCACTGCGCCGTGGTCGGCAAGCAGAGCCGATACGGCCGACTTGCCGCTGCCGATGCCTCCGGTGAGGCCCACGAGGATCATGGGCGGGGCACGGTACCAGGGTCGATCCGATGCCACTGGCACGGACCGCCACCGGCCGGCCGGGCGACGTAACCTCGCTCCGTGCCCCTCAGTGACCTTATCGGCGGCCGACGCCTGCTCTCCATGGGTCAGACGGCCCAAAGGTCACCTAGGGTGACGGCGCGGGGGTGAACACCACCCAGGGCGCGTCCCGGTGGGCCACGGTCCACAGATCGGACGCCTCCAGGGCCGCCGACAGCGGGCTGTCCTCCTCCCACAGCACGGCGCTGATGTCGCGCCGCTCGAGCACCTCGGGCCAGCCGGGGTCGACCTTGATCACGGTCCGGTAGTCCTCGATCACCTCTATCGGGTACATGTCGACCCGATCGTCGAGGAACACGTTGGCCTCGTCGCCCCGCTGGGCCTCGCGGTAGTTGCCGACGTAGTCAGGGGCCAGCACCCGGGAGGTCGACGACCACAGCCCCGCGTCCTCCATCCAGGCCACCTGCTCTTCCGGGTAGGCATCGAGGGCGACGTCCTGGCGTCCTAGCGCGATCACTGCGAACAGGATGCCAACCACGCCGAGGGCGATGGTGGCGATCCGGAAGCTGGGCCGACGGATGGCGTCGATGTCGATCCCGGCCCGGGGGACGGCGCCGGCCAGGATCGGAGCCAGGACGAGCAGCATCGGGGCCAGGTTCCGGGCCGAGGTGAGGGCCAGGGCTCCGAAGCCGGCCAGCGGGAGGGCCGACCGCCAGCGGGGGGTGCGGACCAGGCCGAGGACGCCAACGAGCACCAGGCCCACGACCCAGTACTCGACCAGGGCCTGGTAGGTCGGCGGTTGCCACTCGGCGATCGACTGGAACGCCTCGGTCTTGGAGAGCAGCGTCAGCGGGAATAGCAGCAGGCGCGGTCCCATTGGGTTGATGGCGCCGACGAGGATGCCGAGGCTGGCCCAACCCAGCGCCCGGCGCTCCGGGCCCCACTCCCCCTCGTCGAGCCGACGGCCGATCCCGAGCAAGACCAGGATGAGGATGGCGAACGGGAAGGACCCGTGGGTGTTGACCCAGACCCAGCCGATGGGGACCAACCAGCGCGGATCCATGCGCTCGTCGGCCACCAGGAGGACGGCGGCCAAGCCCAGCAGGCCGAAGAGCAGGGGGCGACCGCTCCACAGGGCGGTCGCGGGCACGAGGACGACCGCGGTCACGGCCAGCCGGACGATGAACGAGCGGGACCGGGCGGTCAGCAGCCAGACCGCGATGGCAAGGGTCGCGCACAGCAGCCCGTTGAGGAGGCGGATGCCGCCCAGGCCGCCGATCCCCTCGACCCCGGCGTAGAGCACCGAGGCGAACCAGCTCTGCACCGTCCAGGGATCGCCGTTGGCGGTGAAGGAGTACGGGTCGGTGGTGGGGACGGCACCCCGGTCGAGGATCAGCCGGCCGGTCGCCAGGTGGGTGAGGAAGCTGTTGTCGTACAGGCGCTCCAGCCCGATCAGCAGGCCCCAGAGGCCGGCCACCGCGCCGACCACGGTCCCGAGGCCCACGCCCGTCGGACGGGCGTCCGAGTCGGCCGGGTCAGGTGGTGCGGGATCGGCGGCGATGGGGGCGGACGGTACCGGCTCCGCGTCGGGGCCGACGACGTCGACATCCTCGATGACCAACGCCGCGGGTGGGTTCGAACTTCGTGCCACCGGCAGTGGGGCTAGGCCGGGTCGGCCTCGCTCGGCTCGGGGACGACCTCGGGCTCGGACGCCGGAGCAGCCTCGGCTTCAGGGGCCTCAGCAGCCTCAGGGGCCTCAGGGGCCTCAGGGGCCTCAGGGGCCTCAGGGGCTGCAGCCCCGGCCTCAGCCGCCGGGGGCGCGCCCTCGGCCACCGGTGCCGGCTCGGTGGCGTAGCCCTGCTCGGCCTCGTAGCTGGCCCAGGCCTCCTCGACCGCAGGATCCTCGGCCCACTCGGTGGCGATGA
>JBBSME010000217.1:0-2808 GCA_038233335.1 Acidimicrobiales bacterium
ACGTGGGTGATCAGCGTCGACGCCTTGGCGTTCACCTTGCAGCCCTGCAGGCAGAAGCCGCGGTAGATGCAGTGGGGGCGGTTGCCGAAGCGGCCGTTGGTGATGGCGGTCGGTCCCACCCTCGCCTGGATGCCCAGCTCGTGGCAGCCGCGCCGGAAGACCTCGCCGACGCCGCTCACCGGGTGGGGCGAGTGGGGGTAGCGGTGGGGGTCGCCCCATGGCCAGGCCTGGCCGGCGACGGGCAGCTCCTCCTCGATCTGCTCGTAGTAGGGCTTCAGGTCCTGGTAGGAGATCGGCCAGTTCTGGCCCACCCCGTCACGACTGTTCGTCTCGAAGTCCGACGGGTGGAACCGGGGTGTGTAGCCGGCGAAGTGGATGGTGCCGCCTCCGACGCCCCGGCCCGAGTTGTTGGACCCGAGGGGCACCGGGTCGTCGCCGGAGATCACCCGGGGCTCGGTCCAGTACAGGTGCTGGGAGCCCAGCTCGTCGCTGACGAAGTCCGCATCCGGGTCCCAGAAGGGCCCGGCGTCAAAGGCGACGACGCTCCAGCCGGCGCGGGCCAGGCGCTGGGTGAGCACGGCACCTCCGGCGCCGCAGCCCACCACGGCCAGGTCGACCTCGTCCTCGTCGGCGAATCGGCGCATGTCCTGGCGCAGGCCGTGCGGGGTGCGGGCCCCGTCGTTGGGGAGCAGCCAGGCCGAGGCGTTCCGGTCACGGACGCCGCCCATCAGTCGCCGCCCATCAGCGGACGCCGTGGCGGCGTCGGGCCGCCTCGATCCGGTCGGACCAGGGGATCGGGTCCCGGGCGTCCACCTCGGCCACCTCCCAGTGCTCCCGGCCCCCGCGACCGAGGTTGAGGTAGCCCCGCGGGTAGGCGGGCCCGCCGAAGCCGATCTCGTTCCAGGCCCACGGATGGGCGTAGAAGGCGGGCAGGGCGTAGCGCATCCACAGGTTCCAGACCCGTCCGCCCGGCAGCCCGTGCCACCGGTCACCGGAGCGGATCGCCTCGAGCAGGCGGCGCTGGTCGACCAGGTCGACATCGCCGAACGCCGCTCCGTGGGCAGCCCGGGCGTCTTCTTCGAGGTGGCCCACGGAGCGCTTCCACGCCTCGCCGTCCGGCGGCATGTCGTCGTGCCGCCACCCGTCGGTGCGTCCGTCGGCCAGGCGGGCGTCGACGAGGGCGAACACCGGCACCTTCGGGTCGTCGTCCTGGCCGACGAGCCGGTCGAGCAGCGGTCGGGCCACGGCCTCCTCGGCGGCTGAGAACCAGCGGGGCGGCGCCGTCGGCCCCAGGCGGCCCAGGACGACACCGGTTGTGACCTGGTCCCAGTGCGGAGCCTGGGCGAGCACGTCGTAGCCGGGGAAGCGGGGCTCGGCCCCACCCGGTGTGGTCCCCGAGCCGGCGCCCGCAGTCATGCCTCGCGCCGCAGCACCGCCGCCAGCAGACCCATTCCCCCGACCAGGCAGACCAGGAGAGGGGCGAAGATGGGAGGGCCGGCCTCGAGGTTGTAGCGGGCCTCGCGCAGGCCGCCGGGCCGCTGCCGGACACCCCGCAGGTGCAGCCACGCCCCCTGCAGCCCGTTGGCCACCACGACCGCCGACACCGCGGGCAGGACGGTCTTGGCCAGATCCCTGCGGGCCACGCCCGCCACCCCGGCGGCGGCGGCTACCGGAGACAGGACCACCGGCACCCACATCATCTTGTTGCCGAAGCTGGCCCGGTCGTGCGCGAGGAAGATCTCGGCGCCGGTCACGAGGGCACCGGTGGCCATGAGCCCGGCGAGCGAACGCTCGAACCTCCCGGTCTGGACGTCGGCCAGGATCCGGTCGAGCAGGTGCTCCCGTGAGATGGCCCGCCGGTCCACCCGGTCGACAGAGATGCGACCCATGTGCTGAGTTTCTACGCGCCATCGGTTGCCGTCAAACCCCACCACCTTCACCGGCCCTCGGGAGAGCGGTCGCCGAGGCAAGCTCGGGGGCCATCCGGGCCGAGGTCGCCGCGGCCTCGGACGGCTTGGTCGAGTCAGGGCTTCCCCGGGTAGGTGTAAACGGTGTTGACCGTTGGGGTGGACGTCGGTGGTACCAACATCCAGGTCGGTGTGGTCGACCAGGACCAGACGGTGGTGGCCCGGGCGAAGCGGCCGACACCGAGCGGAGGGCCGGCCGCGGTCATCGAGGTGATCCTCCTGGCCATAGACGAGGCAGGCGGGAGGGCCGAGGATGTCGCCGCGGTGGGCATCGGGCTTCCCGGGGTGGTGCACGACGGCGAGGTCGTCCAGGTGCCGAACCTGGTGGGCTGGGGCGAGGTCGTCGACATCCGGACACCGCTCGTCGACGCTCTCGGAGTGCCGGTGATCCTCGGGAACGATGCGAACGTGGGTCTGCTCGGTGAGTGGTTGGCTGGTGCGGCCCGTGGCTACGATGACGTGCTCGGCCTGTGGCTCGGTACCGGGATCGGAGGAGGTCTGATCCTGCACGGCCGGCCCTACAACGGCTCCTTCGGCGCCGCCGGCGAGATCGGCCACGTGATCGTCCGGGCCGGGGGCGCCCTGTGCTCGTGTGGACGTCGGGGTTGCGTCGAGGCTTACGCCGGTCGGCGCACCATGGCGGCGACGGCACGGGCGATGGTGGATGCCGGTCGGTCCACCGACCTCTTCGACATCCAACAGGACGAAGGGAAGCAGAGGCCGACGTCAAAGGTGTGGGCTCGAGCCCTCGAGGAGGAGGACGAGCTGACCACCCAGCTGTTCGACGCCGCGATCGACGCGATCGCCGTCGGGGTCGGTTCGGTGGTGAACCTCCTGGACG
>JBBSME010000218.1:0-2771 GCA_038233335.1 Acidimicrobiales bacterium
CCGGAGGACCACGTCCATCCCGGCCCGGGCCGCGACCTCGGCGATGCCCGCTCCCATGATCCCTGATCCGACGATTCCGACACGTGCGATGGTCATGGGCCGAGAGGTTACCGACGACCCGCGCAGCGGGACAAAGGGGCCCCCTCGGTCCTCGGGGTGCGCCCACCGGGTCGGGGCGAGGGCAGACCTCAGGGCTCGCCGGGAGACCTCGCCGCGGCCTCGGAGCGGGCCGAGAGGGCCAGGCGGAGGGCCACGACGCCGAGCAGGCCTGCGAACAGCAACGTCGACAGGCGGGGGTCGAGCCCCAGGGCCAGCTTGGACGCCAGGAACGCGGAGAGCACCCCGCCGGCGCCGACCACGGCTGCGGGCCGGAGGGCGGTGAGCCCGGCCGACCGGTTGCGGAGGGTCCCCAGCACGGAGGTGGGGAGGATCACGGCCAGGGCGCTGCCCTGGGCCACGACCAGGGGCAGGCCGAACAGGAGGGTCAGCGCGGGGACGAGGATGATGCCGCCGCCGACCCCGAGGAGCCCGGCCAGCACCCCGGCCGCGAACCCGAGGGCGATCAGCGCGACCACCGCGGCGACCGTCAGCTGCCCGCGCCCCGCGCCCTCGCCGTCGTCACCGAGGGCCAGCTGCACCGCGGTGACGAACATGAGGGCGGCGAAGATCCACCGCAGGGTCGGACCGCTGAGGGTGCGCAGCCACCGGGTGCCGGCCACCGCGCCGGCCAAGGAGCCCGCCGTGAGCAGCGCGGCGGCGGTGAGGTCCAGCTCGCCCTCGGTGGCGTAGCCGACGAGGGCCGCCGCAGATATGGGCACGATTGCGGTGAGCGACGTCCCGGTGGCCAGCTTGTGGGGGAAGCGGGCCAGGAGGGTGAGGACGGGCACGATCACGATCCCCCCACCCACCCCGAACAGACCCGAGGCGAAGCCGGCGAGGGCCCCGGCGGCCAGGACCCAGGCCCAGGGGACGTCGGTCGGCACCGGCTGCGGGGGCTGCTCCGCGGTGGCGTCGACCATGAGCCACCTTCCCCCACCCGGACCGCCGCGGGGAAACGCAGTGCGCCCGAGCCGACCGATCCCACGTGGCCCGGTGCCGGCCCGGTCGCCCTAGGGTCCGGGGTCATGTCCGGACCCCTCGCCCTGGTCGGCGGCTCCCCGTTCCACGCTGAGACGACCGTCGAGGACGAGCTGGCGTCGGGGTCGGCCGAGGAGGTCGTGGTGCTGCCGACGGGCGCGGCCTACGAGCACCCGCAGCGCCTGGTCGACCTGGCCACCGAGCGCTTCGCGGCCCTGGGGCTCGCGGTGCGGGGCCTGGACGTGCTCAGCCGACCGGACGCCATGGACGGCGAGACGGCGGCCACGGTCCGGGCGGCCCGGTTCCTCTACCTGGCCGGCTCCTCGCCCATGCACATGCGGTCGGTGCTAAAGGAGACGCCGGTGTGGGACGCGGCGGTGGCCGCCTGGCACGACGGAGCGATCCTGGTCGGGTCCAGCGCCGGCGCCATGGTCCTGTGCGACCCGATGGTCGATCCTCGCGGCGGGGCCTTCACCGTGGGCCTGGGCCTGCTGGCCAACGTGACCGTGGTGACCGGGTTCGACACCTGGTCCGAGGATGCGGTCCACCGCACCCGGGCCCTGTCGCCTCCCGACCTGGTGATCGTGGGTGTGGCCGCCGGGTCTGCGCTGGTGCGAGACCCCGACGGCACCTGGCGCGGCGTCGGCGCGGTCGCGCCCAAGGTGTTCGTGGGCGGCGAGCCCGCCTCCCTCGCCGACCTGCCCACCTGAGGACATCGGGCCGGGCGGACCATCAGCCAGCTCTCACCGAAGTGGCGACCGTTCGTGCACCCATGGCGTCACTTCTGGTCGCCAGTACGTCGTGAACGCAGTCAGCCGGCGGGGCGGATGGTGACCGACTCCATGGTCACGATCTCGGTGGGCGTGCCGTTGGTGGCCGCGTCCCCGAGGGAGGCCAGCTCGGCCACCAGGTCCATCCCCTCGGTGACCCGGCCGAACAGCGGGTACTCGTTGGTCAGCGCGGACGCCCCGGCCTCGCTGGCGACCAGGAAGAACTGGCTGCCGGAGACGGCGTCGGAGCGGGCCATGGCCACGTCGCCGGGGGCGTAGCCGTCGGTCGGCTTCTCGATGTCCTCCTGGTCGTAGCCCGGACCGCCGCTGCCGTAGTCGGGGATGCCGCTGGAGCCGGTCTGGGCCACGAAGTCGGGCACCAGCCGGTGGAAGGGCAGGCCGTCGAAGAACTTGTAGCGGGCCAGGACCACGAAGTTGTTGACCATGACCGGCGCGGCCTCGGTGTCGAGCGCGACCACGATGGGCCCCCTGGAGGTGACGATCTCGGCCTCGAGCGCCGCCCCCTCGTCGATGCAGGTGGGTGGGGCCTGGGCGAAGGTCGACACCCGCTCTTCGGAGCCGTCCTCGGCCGGGCAGGGGGTCTCACCCTCGATGGTCGCCCCCGGTGGCGGGTCGGGCAGCGGGGGCGTCGACGTCTCCGGCTCGGTGGTGTCCCCGGGCACCGAGTCGGTGGTCAGGGGGTCGTCGAGGGGGAGGGTGGTGGAGGTGTCGGGCGCGGGGGGCTCCTACTGGGGGCCCCGGAGGGCGAGGGGCCCCAAGGTAAGGAACGCCGCGGCCGCGCCAGTGCTGATCGTCGGGGCCCCCGTCCTGGGGGGCGCCGACGAGGCGCCCGCCGCGACCGACACCTCCACCACCCTCCCCCTCGACGACCCCCTGACCACCGACTCGGTGCCCGGGGACACC
>JBBSME010000219.1:0-2753 GCA_038233335.1 Acidimicrobiales bacterium
CGAGGGGGAGGTGTGGGTGACGTCGGCGCCTGACCTGATCACGATGACACCCGACCCAACCGGCGCCGGCAGCCTCGTGACCATCGAGCTCACCACCCACCCCCGCCAGCTCACCACCACCCTCACCACCATCGGGCTGACCAGCGTCGCGGACGACGTCCCGCTCAGCCCTGGCGGCGACGACGGCTGACTGACTCCCGGGAGCGCTTCCGACGGAAGCGATCGCAGGCCCTGACCTGCCGCTTGTAGAGCAAGCACGAGGAGACGATCAACAAGCACTCACTCCCCGGCCCAGCGTGTCCCGCACGCGGTGCTGACTGCTCCTGATCTCCTTGTGGCCGCCACCTGCGGGGGGACGGCCAGCCCGGAGGGCGAGGCGACGATGAGGACGTCGGCCGCCCGTTAAGGGTCCACGTCTCGTTAGTACGCGCGGTGTAGTCTGGGGTTGTGGAGGTGACGGCGGCGGGGTTGGAGCGGTTCTTCGGGGTGACGTTGCCGCACTTGAACGAGTTGCAGCGTCGGGTTGTGGCGGGCGCGACGGCTGAGATGCTGGGTAGGGGTGGAAAGACGGCGGTGGCAGCGGCGGCGGGGATGAGCCGTAACACCGTGATCAAGGCTGAGGCCGAAGTCGCGGCTGGGATCGAGCCGTCCGATCGGCTGCGGGCGCCGGGAGGTGGTGACAAGCCGTTGACCGAGAAGCAGCCTGGGCTGCTCGAAGCGCTCGATGAGCTTGTTGAACCTGAGACCCGGGGTCACCCGATGTCGTTGCTGCGCTGGACATCGAAATCGGCGAAGAAGCTGGCCGATGAACTGGTTCGTAAGGGTTTCGAGGTGTCGGCGCGCACGGTGCTGCGGTTGCTTCACCAGCTTGGGTACTCGCTGCAAGCGAACGCGAAGGTGACCGAGGGCCGCCAGCACGCTGACCGCGACGCCCAGTTCCGGTACCTGAACGACATGGCTGCCGGGTTCATCGATGATGCTCAGCCGGCGATCAGTGTGGACACCAAGAAGAAGGAACTGATTGGTGACTTCGCCAACGGTGGCGCCGAGTGGGCGCCGGGCGGGGAACCTGAACGGGTCCGCGTGCATGACTTCGCCGATCCTGCCCTGGGCAAGGTCGTCCCCTACGGGATCTACGACGTGGCGAACGACGAGGGGTGGGTCAATGTTGGCGATAATGCTGACACTGCCGAGTTCGCGGTCAACTCGATCCGACGGTGGTGGACCCAGATGGGGCAGGCCCGGTTCCCTGAAGCGGAGCGGTTGCTGATCACCGCAGACGGTGGCGGTTCCAACGGCTACCGGTTACGGGCCTGGAAGACCCAACTCGGTATCCTCGCCGAGGAGACCGGCCTACGGATCACGGTGTGCCACTACCCGCCGGGAACCTCGAAATGGAACCGGATCGAACACCGCATGTTCAGTTTCATCACGATGAACTGGCGGGGCCGGCCCCTCGAGACGCTCCGCACCGTCATCGAGCTCATCTCCGCGACGACCACAACGACCGGGCTCACCATCCACGCCGATCACGACCCCAGCCTCTACGCCAAGGGCATCAAGATCACCGACGCCGAACTCGCTGCCGTCCCTCTCCACCCCCACGACTGGCACGGCGAGTGGAACTACACCATCAACGCGCAACCAGACCTGGCGTGAGCCCTAAAGGTCTGCTCATGAGACGCATCTCGGCGCTGCTCGTACTGCTCTGCGGCCTCCTCGTCAGTGCCGCTGGATCGGAGGCCGCAGTGGGCGGCGAAGGCAACAGGATCACCGCTGACGAGACGAAGGATGGTCGTAGCGCTGAGGCCGAAGCCCCGCTTCCGCCGGCGCCAATCGCTGGTGAGCGGGTCGTTGCTAACCGGTCGAAGCTTCTCAAGCGGAAACGGTCGACGCCCCGACACGTGGCGCCGCCGCCGCCTCGGCCTCCGTGCAGGGAGGGTGGAGGCGGCTATTGGGACGGCGATCCCCACCAGCCGCTTTCTGAGTACGTGACATTCCCCGACTGCCCGGACCCGGTGACGGGAACCCGCCGGCCTCCGGGTTCCGCAGGACCGGCAGCCCCGCCGACCGCCGCCGAGGTGGCGGCGCAGATCTGGTACTGGGAGACGCTGCTGCCCGATCCGGGCCTGGCCACCAGCCCGCCCAACGGTGCCATCACCGGGCTCGACCTGTATCTGTCGATCGGGGGGCCTCAGCACCTCACCTTCGACGTCGCCGCGCTCGGCTACGACGTCCGCATCGAGGCCACCAGCGTGTACGACGTCGACTGGGGCGACCCCAGGCCCGACAGCTCCCCCCACGGTGAGGCGGTCACCGAGGACCATCCCAACCAGGGCGGCCCCTATCCGACCGGCGACCTGCGCCACCAGTACATCGACCGGGGCGAGGTCACCATCACCGTCACCCAGAAGTGGACGGCGCAGTGGACGGCCGGCGGCGAGTCGGGGACCATCGAGGACCGCCTCGTCACCAGCGCCAGCCGGACCATCCCCGTCCAGGAGATCCAGGCCATCGTCACCGGCTGAGGCCCCAAGCTCTGGTTGCTCCCCCCGTCGCTCGTGACGGCACGGCAAAGCAGGCCGTGGCTGCCACCGCCTCCGCGTAGCCTCACCGGCATGGTGGACGGTCCCGACATGAAGCCGACCTCGCGAGATGTGACAGACGGGTTCGAGCGGGCGCCGGCCCGGGCGATGCTCCGGGCCGTCGGGATGACCGACGACGACTGGGGCAAGGCCCAGGTGGGCGTGGCG
>JBBSME010000220.1:0-2671 GCA_038233335.1 Acidimicrobiales bacterium
CACGCGTGTTCGCGTTGCTGCACGAGGCCCGGCCGGTGCTTCTCAGCTTCACGGGATCCGACGGGTTCGACGTCACGCCGTGGGCAGGTCGGGTCCGGTTCGTCGACGCATGCTACGACGGCGTCTGGGAGATCCCGATCGCGGCGAGATTGCCGAACCGCCGGCCGTCCTCATCCGACCGGACGGGCACGTCGCGTGGGTCGGTGACCTCGCGGACCCGGAGTTGCCTCGGGCACTCGAGCGTTGGTTCGGCTCTCCCACGCCGGCCGAGCCTTGACCGCTCAGGGCGACGGAAGGACGTACGAGTCGATCTGGGCGATGCGGTCATAGCGGAATCTCAAGCGGTCGGTGTAGGCGAACGGGCGGGCCTGGGTCGCGACGGCGGTCCCCTCCCACCCCGGTGACGGCCACCAACCACCAGGGGTGCTTGGGTTGTACCGGCGGCTCAAGGAGGCCGGGTACGACGTCGAGCACATCATCGCCCTGGGGCTCCGTGGCCTGCCAGACGAGGCGATCCGTCTGCGGTTGGCCGTCGAGGCCGATCTGTTCTTCCTCACCCAACGACACCGAGTTCGCCGAGTTGCCGGCCGACACCGCCGGCACCGTCGTGATCTCACGGGTCCCCCAGGCGGTCCCCATCGCCAGACGGGTCGAGCTGTGGGAGGCGGCGCTCGATGACTTCCTTCAGCATCGGCCGGCGGGAAGGCTCTTCGAGGTCCTCGCCGACGGGCAGACCGTAGGGTGGGAGATCCGCGACCTCGGCCGATGAGGGAGGCCGGTACCCCCGGTGGAGCCCTCGCGAGGCTCACGCCCTCAACCGGTTCCAGCGCCCGCTCGTCGTTCGAAGACGGTCGGCATCCAACATTTCATCCAACATCCTGGGCGTCACGGGGGTGGCATCCAACGGCACGGGGCGGACTGGCGCCGAACAAAACCGCAGGTCAGGGCACGTGTTGGCACCGGGCGAACGGCTGGGCGACGACTCATAATCCCTCAGCTTGCTGAGACGAGAATCCCGTGGGGCCGGCGGGGATCGAACCCCCAACCATCACCGGGTGCACGATGACGGCTGGCAGCTCGAGCGCCAGGATGACGGCGGCCTCAGCTTCACTGGCCCCGACGGCCGCGTTTTGCAAACGACCACCCCCGCCACCCCCGTGGCCGATGCGACCGCCGCCACCCTTCCTCAGCCCCCTCGACCGTGCCTCCATCCTGGCCCGCGTTCGCGCCCTCACCACCCAGCAGACCGCCTGAAGTAGCGAGATCCTCGACGTGGGGACAGGCTCCTCCGGTGAGGCTGCACGTGATCGAGGACCACCGCGTCGGGCCCCCAGGAGGACGTGACCGTGGCGGCCACTAGGGACGCAGGGGCGGTACCCGCAGCCCGGGAGGCTGGGTGGCCGAGATGACTACTCCTCGGAACCCAACAGGGACTGCGGAAATGGTGCCTGTGGGCCATGGCCGATCGCCGGGGCCAACGGCAGACTTCGGGACGCCGGTGCGCGACGAGCGCCATCGAGATGGTGGAGGTTCTCAGATGCCCGTGACCAGGATGATGTCGCAGCGGGTGATCGTGACCCTTGGGACCTGCACGGCTCTCCTTCTCCTCGCCGGCACTGCCGCGGCCCGGGACATCGAATCAGCCAAACCGGAGGCGCAGAGCCTCGCCGTGAGCGCTTCGTCGTCCTCCTCGCCCCCTCCCTCCGACGAGGAGCCGTTCTCCATCTCCAGCAGCCTGCTGCTGCCAGCCGCGACACCATGGACGACGAGCCCAGCAACGGCCGGCAACGCCGCCCCCACCACCACCTTGGCATCGCTCCCGGTCCTGCCACGGACCCTGAAGAGCTCGGACACGACCACCCCCGGTCGGGTGGTCACAACAGCGGGCCCACCCCCGACGATGCCGCTGGCCGCGCCGGCCCCGCCCGGTCCGATCGATTGGCCCCCTCGAGCAGTGGTCGAGGGTCCGGGCTCCTGGAGCATCACGGCGGAGGGCATCGCCGCCACGCTGCGCATCTCGCCCACCAGTCCCCGGGTTGGCGATGTCGTTCACCTCTCCATGACCGCCACCTACGGACGCCTCGGGTGCTGCATCGCCGTCCTCTACCCCGGGGACGGAACTCTGGTCAAGGCGCTGAACGAGACGCATCACCCCTGCTTCGAGACACCTGCTGGGGAGTTCACGCTGGAACTCGACCACGTCTACAACGAGCCGGGGCCGGTCGAGATCCAGTTCCAGCCGACCATCATCGTCTGCCAGCTGCCTCAGCCGTTGCCGGCGGGCTTCCGAGGCATGATCAGCACAAATCTCTTCGCCTCTGTCGACATCCGACCAGCAGCCTGAGGGTCGACGCAGCGCAGTTGGTCATCATCGTCGAGGCGGTCCTCGGAGGGCGGCCAGGCGGGCCGGAGACTAGGGCTTCGGTCAGGGGCCGACGTAGGCCGCCAGGTGCTCGCCGGTGAGGGTGGAGCGGGTGGCGACGAGGTCGGCGGGGGTGCCCTCGAAGACGATCCGGCCTCCGTCGTGGCCGGCGCCGGGGCCGAGGTCGATGATCCAGTCGGCGTGGGCCATGACCGCCTGGTGGTGCTCGATGACGATGACCGACCTGCCGGAGTCGACGAGCCGGTCGAGCAGGCCGAGGAGCCGCTCGACGTCGGCGAGGTGGAGGCC
>JBBSME010000221.1:0-2601 GCA_038233335.1 Acidimicrobiales bacterium
CAGCTGCTTGCTGGCGTTGGGGATCTCGACGCCGATGGCCTGCTTGCCGGGGATGGGGGCCAGGATCCGCACGTCGGGGGTGGCCATGGCGTAGGCGATGTCGCGGTGGAGGCTGGTGACCCGGGCCACCTTGACCCCGGGCCCGAGCTCCAGCTCGTAGCGGGTGACGGTGGGCCCGACGGTCATGCCCGAGAGGCGGGTCTCGACGCCGTGCTCGGCCAGGGCATGCTCCAGGTGCCGGCCCACGTCCTCGATGGCCTTGCGATCGACGGCCTGGGCCCCGACCCGGTTGAGGACCCGGGCCGGTGGCAGCTTCCACGCCGAGGGGGTGGCCGACGGCCCCAGGTCGATCGCGAGGTGCTCGGGCTCTGCGGCTGGCTCGGACGCCACCGCCTTGCGCCGGCGCGGCGGTGGTGGGGCGGGAGGGTCGGTCTCGGCCTCGAAGTCGTAGATCCCGTGCGCCGACGCGGCGCCGTCGGCGAGGTCGAGCACCCCCCCGATCGGGACCTCGTCGCCCCCCCCGGGCTTCTCTGGATCCAGGCGGAACAGCGACCCGAACGACCGGCCCACGGCGGTGGCCGCGGGGCGGGCGGCCCCGACGACGCCGGCGGCTCGCTGCCCGGCCTCCCGGAGGGTGAGGTCGGCGACGAGCACCACCCCGGCGACCAGCAGCAGCGCCAGCACGGCGAGGGCACCGCCGGTCGCCACCAGTCCGATGAGGGGTTCGCCGATGGCGGCTCCGAAGAAGCCGGCCGCGGCGACCAGGTCGTCGCCCGAGGCATCGAGCGAGGGCGCCCCCCTGGCCAGGTGGAGCAGCCCCAGGCCGGAGACGACGAGCAACACGCCCCCCAGCGCCCGCCGCGCGGGACTGTGGGCCCCAGGCGGGACCTCGCCCGTCTCGGGATCCGCCTCGGGCTGCGCCCTTCGACCTCGGATCAGCAGGCCGCCGGCGACGACCAGGGCCGGGGGCACGAGCACGCGGGCACCGCCGACCAGGAGGCCGAAGCCTCGGGCCGTGGCCCGGCCCAGGGGGCCGCCGAGATCGCCGCCGTACACCCCGAAGGCGGTCAGCAGCGCGAGCAGCAGCAGCGCCAGACCGGCCAGGTCGGCCCGGTGGCCCTCGGTGGCCCGAGACGTGGCCCGGGCCACCCGGACCAGGGTGGGGTCGCTGGTCGCAGCGGTCGACCGACCCTTGGCGGTCGTGGTGCGGCGGCCACCCGACGAGCCCGCCTTCGTGGCCGGGCCCTTCTTGGCGGGGCGGCCCTTCGACGAGCCCGCGCGCGGGCCCGAGGCCTTGGCGCGGGACCCGGGCTTCGACCGGGAGCCGCTGCCCCCGGACCGGCCCCGGCCCGCCGGGCGGGGGCTCCGGCTGGTGGCAGTCACAGGATCTCGACGCTACCAGTGCCCGTCTGCCCACCCGCGGACATCGGGAGGCCACTTGTCGTCCCGGCGTGCACCGCTTCTGCGGGCCATGGCACCCAGGTGACTGTCAGACCCCACGGGTAGGGTCAGATCATGATCGACTTCGACACCTCAGACGATCACGTCGTCCACGGCGACAGCGCCGAGGTGCTTCCGAAGCTTCCGGACGGCAAGTTTCAGTTGATCTATGTCGATCCCCCCTTCAACACCGGCAAGGTGCAGCAGCGTCGGACACTTCAGACAGTTCGATCGACCGACGGTGACCGAGTCGGCTTCGGCGGCCAATCGTATCGAACCACCGAGGTAAGCCGGATGGGCTATCCAGACGTGTTCAACGACTACATCGCGTTCCTTGGCCCGAAGCTCGAGGAAGCCCATCGCCTGTTGTCCGAGGACGGAACGGGGAGGGGAGCCCATTCGCGTGGATCAAGGGTCGCCCCTCACGACAGGTCGGTGCGATCGGCGAGAAGCTCGTTGCGGGTTGGTGCGCGGCGAAGGGCTTCGATGTGACCGGCAGCCCTAACAGTGACGCCGACCGAGTCATCCACGGGTACAGGGTGGAGGTCAAGTTCTCGACGATGTGGGCCAACGACGGGTACAAGTTCCAACAGGTGCGAGATCAGGCCTACGACCAGCTGTTCTGCTTGGGAGTCACGCCCCTTGACGCTCACGCATGGCTAGTCCCCAAAGCCGTGCTGTTCGAACACGTCATCGGCCACAGGCAACACACCGGGGCCGGAGCAGCCGACACAGCCTGGCTTGGATTCCAGTCAGACAACCCCCCGAGTGGCTGGAGCCGTACGGAGGGCGCCTTCACGTCGTCGCCGACCTGCTCGGCCGCATGGAACACGGGCCGCACTAGCATCCTGCGTCCTCGCTAGGAGGACCACAGCAGGTCGCTCGCCCCTATTGGCGATGCCGCCCCTGGTCCCCGTCGAGCGGTTAGGACTCCATGATGAGGGGGACGATCATGGGGCGCCGGCGGGTGCGGTCGCTGACGAAGCGGCCGGTGGCCTTGCGGACCACCCGGGAGTAGGCCTCGAGGTCGCCCTTGGGGTCGGAGGCCAGGGCCTCCTTGAGTTCCTGGGCCACGACCTGACGGCACTCGTCGAGCATGTCCTCGGCCTCATCGGCGTGGATCCAGCCCCGGGTGATGATCTCCGGCCCCATGACCACGGC
>JBBSME010000222.1:0-2555 GCA_038233335.1 Acidimicrobiales bacterium
GATGAGGTCCCGCTCGCCGACCGATGGTCCGCGGGCGACGAGGCTCCACGTCTCGCGGGACGCGCCGCCGGAGAGCCGCTCCAGCCCGTGCACGACCAGGTCCTCGTCGCCCAGCGCCTCGGCCAGAGCGGGCTCGAGCCCACGGCGCAGCACCTCGGTCGGATCGTCATCGGCGGCCACGAGCCCGCAGGGTACGGGGGCCTGCCCTCCCCGTCCTCGAAACTGCGTGCCTGAGTCGCGCCGAGCGCGACTCAGGCACAGTTTCGGAGGGATGGGCTGGATGGTCGGCAGTGGGGCCGGGGGAGGTGCCACCTCCTAACCTCCCGGCCGTGCGGATCGGACTGGTGTGCCCTTACAGCCTGACGGTCCCCGGTGGCGTGCAGACCCAGGTGCTGGGGCTGGCCCGCGCCCTCCGAGCCCACGGCCACCCGACCCGGGTGATGGCGCCGTGCGATGGCCCCCCGCCGGACGCCTGGGTCACTCCCCTGGGCAACAGCATCCCCACCGCAGCCAACGGGTCCATCGCCCCCGTCGCCCCCGACCTCCCGGCCCAGCTCCGGCTCATCCGGGCCGCCAACGACGAGGCCTTCGACGTCATCAACGTCCACGAGCCCCTCGGCCCGGGCGTGTGCATCACCACCTGCGTGGTCAAGCCGGCCCCGCTGGTCGGCACCTTCCACGCCGCCGGCGTGTCGGGCGCCTACAAGAGCCTCCGCCCGATGGTGCGGTGGCTGGCCGGGCGCCTCGACCTGCGCTGCGCGGTGTCGGCTGACGCCGAGGAGCTGGCCTCGACCTACCTCCGGGGCAGCTACGAGCGGGTGTTCAACGGCATCGAGATCCCGGCCTTCGCCGAGGCCGAGCCCACGCCGTCCGACGGCCGTCCCACCATCTTCTTCCTCGGTCGCCACGAGGAGCGCAAGGGCCTCGAGGTGCTGCTCACGGCCATGACCCACCTCCCCCGGGACGTGCGCCTGTGGGTGGCGGGCGACGGACCCGACACCGACGCCCTGGTGCGGCGCACCTCGGGTGACCCGCGCGTCGAGTGGCTGGGGCGGATCACCGACGCCGAGAAGGCCTCCCGCATGCGGGGTGCGTCGGTCTACTGCGCCCCGTCACTGCGGGGGGAGTCCTTCGGCGTGGTGCTGCTCGAGGCCATGGCCGCCGGCACCCCGATCGTGGCCAGCGACCTCCCCGGCTACCGGAACGTGGCCCGCCCCGGGACCGACGCCCTCCTCACGCCCCCCGGCGACGCCGATGCCCTGGCCGACGCCCTCCGCTCGATCCTGGTAGACGGCGACCGGGCCCGCGACCTGGTGGGCTCGGGGCGGGAGAGAGCCGAGCAGTTCTCGATGGACCGCCTGGCCGAGCGGTACCTCGACCTCTACGCCCAGGTCGCCCGCTGACCCACACGCGCCCGTCGTTCCCGCGACGATTCCGACACGCACGTGTGTCGGAATCGTCGCGAGAAGGGGTGGGTCGGTCGGGGGAGCGCGCCCGGAGGGGTCTAGGATCGCGTCGACCACCGGGCGCACCGCCCCCGCGGTCGGCGTCGATGCAGGAGGACCAGCGTGGCCATCATCATCCTGATCGTCGTGCTGGTCGTCGTCCTGGGCGCCATCGGGTATCTGATCGCCACCTACAACGGCCTGGTCAAGGTCAAGAACCGGGTCGAGTCGGCCTGGGCCCAGATCGAGGTCCAGCTCAACCGGCGCCACGACCTCATCCCCAACCTGGTGTCCACCGTGAAGGGCTACGCCGCCCACGAGAGCGACACGCTGGAGAAGGTCATCGCCGCCCGCAACCGCGCCGTCGAGGCCACGACCCCAGCCGAGCAGGCCACGGCCGAGAAGGCGGTCTCGGGTGCCCTGGCCAACGTGTTCGCCCTCAGCGAGGCCTACCCCGAGCTGAAGGCCAACCAGAGCTTCCTCGCCCTGCAGGAGGAGCTGACCGGCAGCGAGGACCGGGTGGCCTACGCCCGGCAGTACTACAACGACACCGTCAACAGCTACAATACCCGGATCGAGACCTTTCCCTCCGTCGTCGTGGCCCGGGCCGCCGGGTTCGGCGAGCGGGAGTACTTCCAGGCCGAGGGCGACGCCCGGGGCCCCGTCTCGGTGAGCTTCTGATGGCCGTCGACGACCTCGCGGCCCAGAACAAGCGCCTCTGCTCCCTCATCCTGGGCGCATCGTTCGGCCTGGTCGCCATCGTGCTGGCGCTGCTCGCCCTGCTCGGCGGGCTGGGTCTGATCGGCGTCGTCGTCGCCCTCGTGGTGGCGGGCGCGGTCACCGCGGGAGCCTGGTGGGCTGCGCCGGGGCTGGTGATCCGGATGAGCGGCGCCCAACCGGTCGGGCGCGACGCGGAGGCCCGGCTCCACAACCTGCTCGACGGCCTGTGCGCGGCCAACGGGGTGGCCAAGCCCACCCTCCACCTCATCGACGACCCGGCGGTGAACGCCTTCGCGGCGGGACGCATGGCCGAGCACGCCTCCATCGCCGTCACCCGCGGCCTGCTGGACCACATGAGCCGGGTGGAGCTGGAGGCCGTCCTGGCCCACA
>JBBSME010000223.1:0-2488 GCA_038233335.1 Acidimicrobiales bacterium
GCCGAGGCGGGGCTGCAGCAGGAGAGTGATACGCCGCTCACGCCGTTCGTCCATCGGCTGGTCTGGACCCGCGGACCGAGATGACCTGACACGCCCGGCTCCGGTCCAAGGGGCGCTGAGGCCGGCCCGACGCTGGGTCGGGCCTCGGCGGTGATCAGGCCACGCGGCGACGGCTGAGTCGCGCGGCGACGAACAGCCCCACGGTCGCGACCACGGTGAACACCAGGAGCGCGGCGTTCTGCACGTCCTCGGCGGTGGTGAGCCCGGGAGCCGGGTTGAGAACGTGGTAGGCGGCGTGGGGCACGGCGAAGGTGGCGAAGGCCGCCAGGGCCAGCTGCACGGAGCGGGCGTCGGCCAGCCACGCCCCCAGGAGGAGGACCACGCCAGAGGCGAGCAGGCCGGCCCCGGCGTCGGTGGCCAGGTGGGCGTTGTACGGCGGTTCGGCCGAGATCAGGCGCGGGTCGAACCCGGGGAACTGGTCGTACCACCCCAGCGGGGCCACCACTGCCCACAGGCCGGTGACGACGTTCGGCAGCCCAAGGGCCAGGAGGGCGAGGCGCACCCACAGGGGGACGGAACCCCGGGGACCGGCCGGTGCCGTGCTCATGCCCGCCAGCATGGTCCAGGATGCGGTCGCCTGCAGGCGAGCATGCTCGGCCAGGGGTGGCCGCGACCGAGCCGGCGAGCCGGACCCGCGTCCGGCGCCCTCGAGCGGATGCGGGGTACTGACCCCCACGGTGTAGCTCGCCGCGTGCAGACGGCCGCGTCGAGGCCACCGGCGACCGCGGTCAGGATCAAGAGCATCGCCGCCACCCGCGGGTCGCGGCGCCACGGACCTCGGGCGGGCGCCGTCTGGGACTCAGGGCTCGATGCGGGCGTCGTCGCAGTCGGCCGGGGCGGTCACGGGGTTGCACCGCGCCGCCACGAAGCCGGGGAGCTGGGCGACGTAGTCGTTGCCGTACTGCTCAGCCGCGCCGTCCGGGCCCGGGTGGTCGGTGCTGATCCACTGTGCGCCGGAGTCCAGGGCGGCCTCCAGGCGGGCGGTGTCGCCGGTGCGGGCCTCCTCGTTGGGGGCGTCGGAGCGGGTGCGGACCAGGTAGCCCTGGGTGACCAGCTCGTCGATCCGGTCGCCGTTCCCGATCGGATCGTCCACGCCGACGTACGAGGCGTCGGGCTGGCCCGGCTCGGCGTTGGTGAAGAGCACCCGGCCCTCGAGGCTCGGGTGGCCCTCGAGGTACCGGGACCGGTAGGGCTCGTCGTTGATCATCAGGAACATGACCTTGCCCCGGCTCTCGCCCAGGGTGGGCCAGTCCCCGTCCAGGACGGCCTCCTCCAGGGTGGCGCGGTCGCCCCGTACGTCGTCGGGCACGATCAGGTCGTCCGGCGAGAACACCGAGCGGATCTCCTCGTCCAGGCCGTCGAGGGCCTCGGGCGTCCACAGCTCCGGGCGGGCCTGGTCGGGGACGTCGAAGATGAGCGGTCCGTCCTTGAGCTGGATGCTGATGGCCACCGGGACGTGGTCGGGGTTGGTGTCGGACCACTCCTTCACCTCGGTGAGGCAGGAGACCAGCGTCGGGCAGGCCGAGTGGTAGTCGACGTCCTGCTCGTGGAGCACCTTGGTGCCCGGCTCGGCCATCTCCGGCACCTCCTCGACCAGCGGGGGGAGCCCGGCCTGACCGCGCAGGGCCGGATCGACGTAGAGGCCGCCCTCGGAGTCGGCGAAGACGTCGAGCTCCATCTGGCGGACCTTCTCCTCGTCGAGCTGGGTGGTCAGCGCCGGGTGGGAGTACAGGCGCTCGGCCGCCTGCTCAGCGTTGAGCGCCTCCAGCAGGGCGTGCTCCTCGGGCGGGGCGGCTTGGTGGAAGCTGTTGTGGGTGCCGATGACCTGGATCTGGTTGAGCGTGAGGTCATCGTCGAGGGCCACGGTGGTGGTCGTCGTCGTGGCCGCTGTGGTCGTGGAGGTGGTGTCGGCCCCCTCGTCGTCGTCGTCACCACCGCCGCCGCACCCTGCGGCCACCAAAAGCACGACCGCCCCGGCCAGGGCCACCCGTCGAACCACGCTGCACGTCGCGTTCACCGGCGCAGTCTCCCAGGCCCGTCCGCACCGCGGGCGACACCGTCGGAGGAGGGGGGAGGGGTGCCCGGCCAGTGGTCAGGTCGGTCCCGCGGGCGCATGATCCCTCCATGATCATCGTCCTCCTCGCCGCATGGGTCCTCGTCTTCGCCGCCAAGGCCTCGTTCCAGACCGTCGCCCGCCTCCTCCCGGCCCCCGTGGCCGCCGACGCCCAGGCCCCCGTCCGGGCCTGAGCCCGCTCCGGTCCGGTCGATCACCCGCCACCGCGGCGGGATCCGAGCTGGGCTCAGCGGCCGATCGCAGCCGCCAGACCTTCGGGGTCGGCGACGCTGACCCACAGGGACGAGTGGTGCCGCGCGCTCATGGCCGACCTGGCCTCCTACGGGTCCGGCGAGCGCTCACGGCGACAGCGCA
>JBBSME010000224.1:0-2444 GCA_038233335.1 Acidimicrobiales bacterium
CCGTGCGCGGGCTCACCAGCCTGGGCCTCAAGGAGGCCAAGGACCTCGTCGATGCGGCGCCCAAGGCCATCCTCGAGAACGTGCCCAAGGACGAGGCCGACAAGGCCAAGGAGGCCCTCGAGGCCGAGGGCGCCAGCGTCGAGCTCAAGTAGCTCGCTCATTCTGACCTGCCGCCGGGCGGGTTCCGGTGCCTGCGGGCATCGACCCCGCCCGTCGGCGCGTCAGCGCGCCTGTTCGATGGCGTTTCGGGGCCAGCTTGAGCGGTTACACAGGTTGGCATGGCTGGTGCTGGACCCGAAGGCCTGCCGTGGCCCGAGGGTGATCCGGGTCAGGTCGAGGAGGCGGCAGGCCGGCTGCGGGCCACGGCCACCGGGGTGGGTAACGTCGCTGGCCACGCCCGCGAGCTCTCCCACATCGAGTCTTGGACTGGTCCGGCGTCGGCGACCTACCACGGGGCCATGGGTACCCACGCCGCGGCCCTGGAGGCAGGCACCGGCCCCATCGAGGCCGCGGTGGGCCCTGTGCGTCGCCTCGGCGAGGAGCTGGGAGACGCCCAACGGGAGATCCGCCAGATGGCGAGGGAGGTGCGCGAGGCCGAGGACGCCGCCGGCGTGGCCCGGACCCGCGCCACCACTGCCCGCACCGGATGGGAGGCCGACCATCCCCCCAGTCCCCTGGCACCCCAAGCGCCACCGCTGGGAGGGATGGTGCCGCTCTCGTTGCTCGACGCCGAGCGGGATGCGGTTCGGCTGGAGAGCGAAGCCGCCGAGGTGCGGCGCCGCGCTGAGCAACGGGCTGAGCGGTTGTGCGACCAGGTGGCGCGCGCTGATCGTCGCGCCTCGGGCGCCCTCGACGCCGCCGCCGGTGCTGCGCCGGGCCACTCCGCCTCGCCGGGCGCGCCCGGGGGTGGTGGACCCACTGGAGCGCCCGCGGTGGTCGCCCGCTACGCACCGGTGTTCATGTTCCACCCCGACGAGCAGTACCTCCCGGCCGACGCCACCGAGGACTGGCTGACCTACCTGTCACAGGGGAAGGAGCTCCCCATCGGCGATCCGGACTGGGTGGGAGGCGAGGGGCAGGGCGCGCCGGTGTACTACCACTACGACCGGGATTCGGGGCGCATCGACTACTGGTTCTGGCGCCGGTACAACGACTTCCGGAACAAGGGGATCCAGGTCCATCCCGGCGACTGGGAGGGCGTCAGCGTCCAGCTCGGATCCGACGGTCGGCCGAGCCACGTCGGGTACCGGCAGCACGGACCCATCTCTGCTCTGCCGTGGGATGAGGCCCGCAGGGTCGACGGTCGCCCCGCGGTCTGGCCGGCCCTGGGCAGCGCGGCCAGCTACCCGAAGCCCGGGAGCTACGACGAGGCGGAGGGCCCCCTGAACGACCTGGCTGGCGGCAAGCCCGGCGAGACCAACATCGAGGTCGACGCGGGCTTGAACCTCCAAGACGCTGATGCCCAGCCCTGGGCCGATGAGGACCAGCGGTTCGGTTCGACCCCCGGGTGGTGGCCCCTCGGGGGCAGCCCCACCAACCCCAACGACCAGTCACCCGAGGGCCGCTGGCAGGACCATCGTCCCCCCGAGCCGGCCGACTCGGTGCACTGAGTCGGTGCCGTGACCGTCCCCGATCAGCTCCTCGACGGCCAGGTCCGCCTCGCGGCGCGGACGTACCCGGTGCCGGCTGGATCGGACGTGGTGGCCCAGCATGGGTGACGGGAGCGTGGGCGCCGACCTGAACCCGCTGCGACGGGCCGCAACCAATCTGGACGCGGCCGCTGATGATGCCCGGAGGCTGGCGGGCCGTGCCCGGGGCCTCGACGGGGGCCTCGACGGTGTCACCCAGTCGGCGGCCGCATTGGCTGCGCTGTCCGACGCATGGAGCGCGGGTCTGTCGGATGCGGCCGAAGGTCTGTCGGCCGGCGCCCGACTGGCAGCGGTCACCGCCGACCTCTTGGACCTAGCGGGGAACGGCTGATCGCTGACGCGTGACGATCCGGGCACGGAGCGTGGTCAGACCGTCCGAGATCCTTGACCTGTTGGGCTCGGGCGCTTACTCTGCGCGGGACTTCCGGACCGGGCCGCCGCCCGGGTCCAGGCTCTCCCCTCGCGGGTTGCTCCACCGGCACGTCGACCCCTAGTGTGGTCCGTTGCCGTGACTGCCCGCCTCGTCCCCCTGTCTTTCGGCCCCGGGGATGAGCGCGCCAGCACGGACATCACCGCGTGATCGCCCCTCCATCCGAGGAGACGTCCTTGTCTGCCCGCCCCACCCTTCGGGACCGTTACTCCTTCGCGAACCTCGACGAGGTCCTCGAGCTCCCCGACCTGATCGCCATCCAGCGAACGTCGTTCGACTGGTTCCTGGCCAAGGGTCTGGCCAACACCTTCCGGGACATCAGCCCGATCAAGGACTTCACCGAGACCCTCCAGCTCGAGCTCGAG
>JBBSME010000225.1:0-2295 GCA_038233335.1 Acidimicrobiales bacterium
CCGTCGGCCATCGACCAGTAGGTGGACCAGCCCTTGTACGGGCAGTGGGTGCGGGTCATGGAGGAGGTGAGGAGATCGGTCCGAACGTCACCGACCGGCAGGTACCAGCGGTTGGGGAGGCCGGTCTCGGACACCACGACGGGCCGGCTCGACTCGGCCACCACCAGGTCGCCGACGGTGACCCGCACCCGCCGGCTGCTGCGGCGGGTGTCGATCCGGTGGTAGGGGTCGCGCAGGTGGCCCTCGACGTGCTCGTCCTCGTCGAACCAGGCGTCGACGGCGTCGAAGGCGAAGGCCTGGTGGCCGAGGAGCCACGCGGCCTGGTCCAGCGGCTCGGGGTAGCCCCACACCGCGTTCTCGGCCGTGCGGTCACCGACCACGAGGGACCAGTAGCTGGCGTCGCCCTTGAACGGGCAGTGGGTGGACAGGTCGGTCGCCACCAGCAGGTCCTGGCTGACGTCGTCGGTCGGGACGTAGAGCACGGGCAGGATGTTGCTCTCGTGCAGGAGCCGGCCCCGCGTGGTGTCGAGCACCGTCGCCCCGTTGAAGGTGGCCCGGACCCGCCGGGGGAACTCGGTGAGGAGCAGGCGGTGGGCGGGCCCGTCGATCGCGTAGTTCGCGGTCTCGGGCGGGCGGGTGCCGAGGGGGGCGGCGCCGAGGGTCAGGGTCATGGGTGGGCCTCTCGTGGGGGAGGTCGGGCGCGGCCCGACGGTCGCGTCCAACGGGCGGACCCCGTCGGGCATTCCGTGGCCGAAGGGTCCGATCGGTCGGGAACCGGCGGACTCCGGGTGTCGTCGAACCGGGGACGACCCCCGACCGCAGAGCGCGGGTGACAGCATGGGGCGACCGGGAGGAAGGGCAGCCATGCGACGAGGTCCGATCAGAGCGGCGGCGGCGGTGGTCGCGGTGGCGGTCCTCCTCGTCGGCTGCGGCGACGCCAGCAGCGACAGCAGCTCGTCAGAGGGCGGAGGCGCGGCCGAGGGCATCGACGCCCAGGACGTCCAGGCCGCCAGCGACGGACGGCCACTGCCCGAGCAGGGCGACCCGGTCGAGGGGCTGAGCGCGCCGGAGCGTCAGAGCCCGAGGCCGGGGACGGCGCCGGTGTCGAGGGGACTGGGCCCGTCGGCGCGGAGCCGGTGCCAGCCGGCCGCGGCCACCATGGCGGCGTTGTCGGTGCACATGGCGGGCGACGGCAACGACACCCGCAGTCCCACCTGCTCCCCCGCCGCGGTCATGTCCCGTCGCAGCTGGGAGTTGGCCGCGACACCGCCCCCGAGGCAGATGCCCTTGGCCCCGACCTCCTCGGCCGCTACCAGCGCCTTGGCCACCAGCACGTCGACCACCGCAGCCTGAAAGGAGGCGGCCACGTCGTCGGTGGCCACGTCGGGGTGGCGTCGACAGTGGTTGATCACGGCGGTCTTGAGCCCGGAGAAGGAGAGGTCCAGTCCCTCGTCGCGCAGGGCTCGGGGGAACGGCACCGAGGTGGGATCGCCCCGCAGGGCGGCCAGGTCGATGGCCGGGCCGCCGGGGTAGGCGAGGCCGAGGTAGCGGGCCACCTTGTCGAAGGCCTCGCCGGCCGCGTCGTCGAGGGTGCCGCCGAGGACCTCGTAGGAGCCGGGGGCGTCCATCGACACCAGGAGGGTGTGGCCGCCCGACACCAGCAGGACCACCACCGGGAGCTCCACGTCAGGGTCGTCGAGGAGGGCGGCGTGGAGGTGGGCCTCCAGGTGGTTGACGGCCACGAAGGGCACGTCCCACACCAGGGCCAGGGCCTTGGCCGTGGCCACGCCGACGAGCAGGGCGCCGACCAGGCCGGGGCCGTAGGTGGCAGCCACCGCGCCCACCTCGTCGTCGGCCACGCCGCTCTCGACCAGGGCCTCGGCCACCACCGGGGTGAGCAGGTCGACGTGGGCCCGGCTGGCCACCTCGGGGACCACGCCGCCGTAGCGAGCGTGGATGTCGACCTGGCTGGACACCACCGAGGACATCACCTGGGTACCGCCGACCACGACGGCCGCGGCGGTCTCGTCGCAGGAGGTCTCGATGCCGAGCACTGGGAGCTCGTCGTCGGGCACGGGGAGGCGGGGGCCGTCGACGCTCATGCCGAGCGCACCCCCTGGAGCAGGCTGGGGCTGGGCAGCGACGCCTCGATGGCGGCCAGCCGCTCGGCGTAGGCCGGCGTGGCCACCTCGATGGCCCACATGATCTCCGCGTCCTCCCGGTTGTCGACGTAGTACCCCTTGCGGACCCCCGCGGGAGCGAAGCCGAACCGCCCGTACAGGGCCTGGGCCTCCC
>JBBSME010000226.1:0-2246 GCA_038233335.1 Acidimicrobiales bacterium
GGCGGACCCCCCGAGGAGCACGATCCGGCCTTCTCGCCCTTCCCCGCCCCCAAGTACCGGTGCTCGACCCTCGACGGGAACCCCATCGAGGCCACCGAAGCCGTCGCCGCCGCCCTCATCGGCCACATCCGGAGGGTCGTCGTCGGCGCCGACTCGGTGGTCATCGATCTAGGCCGCAAGCGGCGCCTGTTCGCCGGTCCCGCAGCCCTCGCCGTCAAGCTCTCGAACACCACCTGCTTCTGGCCCGGCTGCCAGGTGCCCGTGACCGACTGCCAGTCCGATCACCTCAGACCCTGGTCCACCCGGGCCGACGGATCCGGCGGCGGATGTACGAACCCCGGCAACGGGGGTCCCGGTTGCGGGAGACACAACCGCTTCAAGGAACACGGCTACCAGGTCCACCGAGACCCCACCGGCACCTGGCACGTCACCCGCCCCGACGGTACCGAGATCACATGACCAGCACGGCGCCGGGCCGCACCACCCCAAGGGTGGCCGAGCCCTTCGACCTGTGCTCCCGACCATCTCCAAGCACATCAAGCCCGGCCGACTCCCCTCGCGCCACCGGTTGGACCATGGCCTTCGACCAGCTCGCCGCCTACATCGAGGCCCAGTAGCGGGGAGTCTCGACCCCCGACCGAGCCTGGTGGCTCCGGACCGCGATCAGGTGGTGCGGGACGACGCGGTGGCCCGTTCCACCACGACGATGAGCAGCACGGCCGAGATGATGGCCACGATCGCTCCCAGGACGTTCAGCTCGAAGATGTCACCAGTGCCCAGGGCGTTGGCGATCAGCCCACCGATGACCGACCCGGCCAGGCCCAGGAGCAGGGTCATCCAGATGCTCATCTTCTGACGTCCCGGGATGACCAGGCGGGCAACTGCCCCCACCACGAGTCCGAACACGATGAAGCCGATCATGGGACCAAGCCGATCTGTCGGCCGAGGCCGACATGGGTGAGCCGGGTCACTGCCCGCCGGAAGGCTGGTCAACCGAACGACGGCACCACTGGCGGACAGCTGACCAGTGGGTGGAGCTCACCTCACCCGGTCACCCGTCCTGGGGCGGTGGAGCGGCGATCGACGCGGCGCCGAGGTCCGCCCGCCCCTTGCCCTCAGGGTCGGGCGGGTCATCCGCCGATGTGCTCACAGGGAGCAGTCCGGCGTGGTCGAGGGCCTCGGCGGTGAGGGTACGGCCCAGGGCGATCATCTCGTCGGCGCGGTGGAAGTCCAGGCTCCGGCAGGCGTCGCCGGGGACCTCCACCAGCAGGTCCGGCGGGTAGCCGGCCAGGCGGTAACGGGTCAGCAGGGTCTGCATGGCCTCGATGGAGCGGTTCATCACGTCGAACTTGCCCAGCCCCGCCGGCAGCGGGCCGAACAGCTCCTCCACGATCTCGGTGGGCTCGGTCGGCGGCTCGCCGTCCTCTCCCTCGACCGGATCCGGGAGCAACCCGTCCTCCCCGACCTCGGCGCCCTCCCCGGAGGACCCGAACCGAGAGAGGATGGAGCGCACCACGTCGCGGTCGAGCAGCTGGGAGGCGCTGGACCGGAACCGGTCGGTCCACTCCTCGACCGGTCGGACCTCGGCCGTCTCCCGGACCGGCGCGCCGAGCTCCTCGTGCCCGCCGTCGCCGATCGGTGCGCCCTCGAGCGACACCGCGATGGTGAGATCCGCGGTGGCCCCCGCGGTGGCGGCGATGGGGACCGGGTTGAGCACTCCTCCGTCGGCCAACAGGCGGCCGTTCAGCATCACCGGCGTGATGATCCCGGGGATGGCGATGGAGGCCCGGATGGCCGAGTGCAGGGGACCCCGCTGGAACCAGACCTCCTTGCGACCGAGGAGGTCCGTGGCCACCGCGGTGAAGGGCACCGGAAGGTCCTCGATGAGGGCGTCCTCGACCAGCTCGCGCACGCGGGCCACGATCTTCTCGCCCCGGATCGCACCGGGGGCCGAGAGCGACGGGTCCAGCAGCCGGACCACGTCGAGCTGGCGGAGGCTGGTGACCCAGTCGATGTAGGGGCCGAGGCGATCAGCGGCCCGGAGCCCGCCCACCAGGGCGCCCATGGACGAGCCGGCGATGTTGACGATCTCGGCGCCACGCTCCTCGATGACCTCGATGGCGCCGATGTGGGCATAGCCCCGAGCACCCCCGCTGCCGAGGGCCAGCGCGACGCGGACGGGGGCATCGGCCATGTCGGCGAGGGTACGGCAGCCGAGCGCGGGCGGCCGTGCCCCGGCGTCGTCA
>JBBSME010000227.1:0-2196 GCA_038233335.1 Acidimicrobiales bacterium
CAGCGGCGACACCCTCTTCGAGGGCGGCCCCGGCGCCACCGGCCGCAGCTTCAGCGACTTCGGCACGATCGTCGAGTCGATCCGCACCCGCCTCCTCGTCCTGCCGGGAACCACCGTGGTCCACACCGGCCACGGGCCCTCCACCACCATCGCCGCCGAGGCCCCCCACCTCGACGAGTGGATCGCGGCCAAGGCGGCCGAGGGCTGACGTCAGGCAGGCTCGGCGGGGCTTGTCGCGGCGCGATGCAGGCTCGATCAGCGGTAGCCTCGGCGTCATGCGAGCGGTGCTTCTGGGCGTCGACGAGGCGTTCCTGGCGGAACGAGAGCGCCTCGGCCAGCACCGGCTCGACGAGTGCTGGGAAGGGGAGTGGCACCTGGTGAACCCGCCCCGCATGTGGCACAACCTGCTGAACAGCGGCCTGTTCCGGGTGTTGGTCGTCCTCGGCGAACGACGCGGCCTGGTGGGCTCGTGTGAGGCCACAGGCGTCTTCGCCGCCGATGACGACTGGCGTGTCCCGGACCAGGTGCACTGCCGGCCCGACGATCTCATCGATGCGGGTGTTACATCGGCCGAGCTGGTCGTCGAGGTGCGCTCGAAGGGCGACGACAGCTACACCAAACTGCCCTTCTACGCCGCTCGCGGCGTCACCGAGGCCCTGGTCGTCCACGAGGACCGTCGCGTCGAGCTCTACCGGCGCCGGGATGAGGCGACGATGGTGCAGATCGAGCACCCCGACGGCTCGGCCAGCAGCGCCGTGCTCGGTTGCACCTTCACCCGGGTCGAGGGGCCTCGCCTGTGGGTCACCTGGGACGAGGGCTCCGCCGAGGTCTGAGCGCCCGAGGTGTAGCGGGCCGACCGCCGGTAGGTTGCGCTGATGGTCACCGTCGGACTCCTCGCCACCCTCGTCGCCAAGCCCGGGAAGGAGGAGGAGCTCGCCTCGTTCCTCGCCTCGGCCCTGCCCCTGGCCCAGGCCGAGCCCGACACCACGGCCTGGTTCGCCGTCAAGATCGACGACTCGACCTTCGGCATCTTCGACGTGTTCCCGGGCGCCGACGGCCGCCAGGCCCACCTCGACGGACCGATCGCCGCCGCCCTCATGGCCAAGGCCGACGAGCTGCTGGCCTCCCCGCCCGACATCAAGCCCATCGACGTGCTGGCCGCCAAGCTGTAGCGGCTAGCGGCCCCGCGTGAACTTCGCCGCAGAGGACCTTCGTACTTGTGGTGAAGGGTGCGAAGGTGTCAAGATGCGACATCTTCTGCGCAGTCGCGCGGGAACGAGCAGGGGGTGCACGTCTTGGAAGAGCGTCGATCACGTCGGGCCAGCCGACCGGCAGTGCTGGCGGCGGCGGCCGCCCTGGCCATGGGAGGCGGGACCTACGTCTTCTCAGGCACGTCGAGCGCCAGCCATCGGACGGTCACATCGGTCCAGGGCAGCGCGTTCGGCTATCAGTGCGTCGTGACGGCCTTCGGCCAGCCCTGCAGCCCGGCGGCCAAGACTCCTCTGGTGACGCTGTCGGCGGACGCCTCGAACAGCCCCCAGACCGCCACCGTCCCCATCAGCAACGCGGGAACCGGCCCAGCCACCGTCTTCTCCTCAGGCCGGATCACTGTCAGCACCCAGGGGACGCTCGGGGCGAGCGGGTCGGTGACCAGCTCGACCAACATCGCGAACGTCAAGCGTCCGGCAACGAGGCGTTCACGGCCGCCAACCTGGCCAGCAGCTGCACGGCCTCGGAGTCCGGCGTCAGCGGTACGACGACGATCACCGGCGGGACGCTGCAGACCGACAGCGGCGACAGCGACCCCACCAACATGATCCCCGACCACGCGCCCGTCGAGGTGATCCTGCCGGACAACCCGGCCCCCAACACCTCCTATTCCGGCCACGTCCACATCGGCAACGCGACCGACAGCTTCACCTACACGTTCAACGAGCAGGTGACCAACGGGGACGGCTCGATCACCGTCAACGCGGCGCACGAGCGCCTGCTCGGGCCGTTGGCCACGGGCGACCTGACCGTCGGCCAGTCCGTCTGCGGTGTGACCTCCGTCCTCGCGCCCACCACGTCATCGTCGACATCGTCATCATCGACATCATCGTCATCGTCATCGACCTCGTCGTCGACCTCGTCGTCGACCTCGTCGTCGACCTCGTCGTCGACCTCGTCGTCGACCTCAACGTCCACGACGAAGCC
>JBBSME010000228.1:0-2087 GCA_038233335.1 Acidimicrobiales bacterium
GACCGGACAGAACGCGCCCAACGGGTGGCCGAGCGACCTGTGGACGTCGTGGACGCCGTACACCTACCCGTTCAACATGACCCAGCAGCCGGCACTCTCGGTGCCGTGCGGGCTCACCGCCGACCGGCGCCCGATCGGCCTCCAGCTGGTCGGCGCCCGCCACGCCGACACACTGCTGCTGCGCGTCGGTGACGCCTACCAACAGCTGACCGACTGGCACACCGCCACCCCGACCTTGATCGCCGACTGACCGAAGGAACCCGATGCCTCGCCACATCACCCTCACCCTCGACCTCCGACAGGTCACCTGCACCGCAGTGCTGCTGGACGAGGAGTGCCCGCGGACCGCCGCCGCAGTCTGGGACCACCTGCCGCGGTCGGCGCCGGTCTTTCACGGCAAGTACGCCCGCAACGAGATCTACGCACTACACCCCACCTTTGTCGCCGACGATCCGGGCAAGGAGAACACCACGATCACACCGATCCCTGGCGACGTCTGCTGGTTCACCTTCGACGGCGACGACCTTGGCAATCCGGCCTATGGCTACGAGGTCACCGAGGAGCATCGTGCGATGAACTCGATCGTCGACCTGGCCATCTTCTACGGCCGCAACAACCTGCTGATCAACGCCGACCAAGGCTGGGTCCCCGGCAACGTCTTCGCCACCATCATCGACGGCCTCCCGGAGATGGCTGCAGCTTGCCAAGACGTCTGGATGGGCGGAGCCCGCGGCGAGAGCCTCACCCTCGCCCGCGCATGACCTGCCTATCCCTGAGGTGGTGCATCAAGCCCCAGGCCCAGGGTCCCCCGAGCTGCCAGGCAGCCACGACGTGGTCGCGGCGTGCGGCCGGCGGGGCGACACGACGCCGAGCGGGTGGCCGCGCGCCACGGCCGTGAGAGGGGTTCGGTCACCTTGGGCGGTCGTCGGGGGAGGTGGCGGTGCCGGTCTGCGAGCTGTTTGAGCAGCACCGAGGTTCTCGGGAAACGATGGAGCGCGGACCCTGGCGGGTTCTCGAGTCGCCGCTAACGGCGCCGGCCTGGAGCCGGTCGCGAGCGGGTCGAGCAGGCCGCGTCGGCGACCAGTCGTCGAGGGCTCGACCGAGAACGCCACACTGATCACCGACCTGCGCGTCGGGCTGTGTGAGGCGGCCTGGAGCGTCATCGTCCGCTGTCGGATGCACAAGTTGTGAGCGTGGTGCGGTCGGTGAACCGTCCTGGTTCACCTGGCTTGGCGCACCGGTTGAGCTACACGGTGCCGGTGGATGCACAAGGGTGAACGGTGCCGATTGGACAAGACCGTTCGGCACCTGTTCGAGGACCTCTCGGTGATGGTGCAGCTGTTGCCACGGCGTTCCTCGTTGGCCCGTCGAGCGGGCTCGAACGCGGCGCTTGAGATCGGCGGTTCCGCCGCCGAGATGGCCCCGAGCTTGGGTGAGGCGACCGGGGGTCAGAACGGGTCGGTCAGGAGCGGCAGGAGGTTGCCGATGCTGGTCGCCGCCGTGTCCATGAGGGTGGTCGCAAGTCGTTCGGTCCGGTCCGGCCCGAGGGGCGCGGTGTAGTGGCGGAACTTCGCGAGGAGCAGGTCGTCGTCCATCGGTGACTCCGGGTCGCCGTCGGCGGTGGTGGGTCCGGACCGAAGGTGTCGGCCGTCACTGAGCCCGACGTGGACGTCGGCGCGGCGGGTGGCCGGGAACTCGCGGGTCATGGTGTCGGACTCAATGATGCGCACGCGGTTGGCCATGGCCTGCACGTCCGGTGCGCCGAGCGGGTCGAGCACAGTGTTCGGCGTGAGGTCGCCGTGCACGAGCGCTGCGGCGACGGCGTAGGGGAGGCTGTACTGCGCCTCCTCGGTGGTCTGGGGCCGTCGGATGCCGAGCCGGGTGGCGGCCTCGAACGTCGTGACCTCGATCAACTCGACCGCCTCGACCGTCATCGCCGTCTCCTCCGCCGACAGCGACAGGACCGCCTGGACCGCCGGATGGGACCACCGACACACGGGGTATGGCTTGAAGTACTGCTCGAGGGTCAGCCACCGAGTGCCGAGGTCCTCCCATTCCGGCCCCGCGACCAGCTCCGCCGGGCTCCC
>JBBSME010000229.1:0-2074 GCA_038233335.1 Acidimicrobiales bacterium
CGCCACCCTCCAACGCCTCTGACCCCCCGCACCGGGCACCGCCCAGGTCCCCCCGTCGGACCCCCGTGGAGCCCGTACCGCGGCGTCGACCGCTGCCGCCCGTGCCACCGCTTCGACCCCTGGCAGCCCGTGAGCCCGTCGACCCCCGCACCCGCGATCTCTTCGAGGCACGGTGACCCCCGTATCCACGCGGACCCCCAACGACCCTCGACCGGGCGTGGATCCGGCAACATGCGGCCGGAACCACGCCCACCCGGGGAGGTGTCGCGGTGTGGCCGAGGGTGGGAGGAGGTCGGGGCCGGGGGTCCGGTGTGGCCGAGGGTGGGATGAGGTCGGTCGGGGGTCGGGGGTGGGTCGGGTCAGTCGTCGGCGGGGCGGAGGGGGGCGGGGAGGAAGGCGGCGCCGGGACCGCGGCTGGACAACACGTCGTCAGGGTTGGACAACCGACACCGCCGGAGGCTGAGGCACCCGCAGCCGATACAGCCGTCGAGGCCGTCGCGAAGGGCCTCGAGCGCCTCGATCTCGGCGTCCAGGCGGGCACGCCAGTCCCGGGACAGCCGGGTCCAGTCGCGCTTGGTGGGGGTTCGAGCCGCGGGCAGCAGGGCCAGCGACGCCCGGATCTCGTCCAGGCTCAACCCCACGTGCCTGGCGGCCGCGATGAACGCCAGCCGACGGAGGACGTCGCGTTCGTAGCGTCGCCGGCCACCGGGCGTCCGGCTTGCCTCGACCAACCCGCGGTCCTCGTAGTAGCGCAGCGCCGACGGCGCGAAACCGCTGCGCTCCGCCACCTCGGTCACGGTCAGTCGAGACGTCATGTTTGGCCTCCTGGGTCGCCGTCTGCCCAGTGTGTCCGACCGGGCACTTGACTTCAAGTTAACTTCAACTTCTATGTTGCTTCCGATGACCAACCACCGCCGGGGCCGACCCGACGGACGACCGGAAAGGGACCATCGTGACCGCGTCCTCCAGCACCTCCACGAGCACCGACCCGGGCTTGCCCGCCCGTCGCGACGACGCCAGTCATGACAGGCGGCGGCCGCTGGCGGTGGTCACAGGCGCCTCCCGCGGCCTCGGACGGGCGTTGGCGCTCGGCCTGGCCGATGCCGGCTGGGACCTGGTCCTCGACGCCCGCCGCGGCGACGACCTGCTGGCCGTGGCCGACGCGATCCCTTCCCCCGCCGTCGTCACCGTCCGCGTGGGCGACGTCACGGACCCCGAGCATCGCGCCGAGCTGGCCGCCGCCGTCGCCGACCTCGGCCCGGTCGACCTGCTGGTCAACAACGCCAGCGCGCTGGGCCCCAGCCCGCTCCCACGCCTGGTCGACCTCGATCCAGACCAGTTCGCCGCGGTCCTGGCGACCAACACGGTGGCGCCGATCGCGGTGTTCCGAGCGGTGCTCGCCCACCTGGCACCCACCGCCACGATCCTCAACATCAGTTCCGACGCGGCCGTCGGGGCATGGGAGGGCTGGGGTGGCTACGGGGCCAGCAAGGCCGCCCTCGACCAGGCTTCAGCCGTGCTCGCGGTCGAACACCCCAACCTGACCATCCATGCCGTCGACCCCGGCGACCTGCGCACTGACATGCACCAGGCGGCGTTCCCGGACGACGACATCAGCGACCGCCCCGAGCCAGCAACGGTCGTGCCACACCTGCTGGCGCTGGTCGCCGCGAGCCTGCCCAGCGGTCGCCACCGGGCCCGTGACGTGGACCCGGCCACCGGCGTGGTGCGGGAGGAGGCGGAATGACCACCGCGACCGCGAGCCGCCTGGACTTCGACCTGCCACCGACGCGCGAGGCCACGGTCCCGCCCGAGCATCGCGGGATCCCGCGCGACCACGTGCGCCTGCTGGTCGCGCGCCCCGGCGTGGTGACCCACACCCGGTTCGACCACCTGGCCGAGCACCTCCGGGCCGGCGACCTGGTGGTCGTCAACACCAGCCCGACCATGCCGGCGGCGCTGGACGGCCGCCGCGGCGACCGACCCGTCGTCGTCCACCTGTCCACCCGCCACGACGACGACACCTGGGAGGTGGAACTGCGCCGACCCGACGGGACCGGCCCGGTGCTGGACG
>JBBSME010000230.1:0-2014 GCA_038233335.1 Acidimicrobiales bacterium
ATGATGACGAAGGGTGGTTTCACGCGGTCACGCTGCTCCTGCGATCGAGGACACGATCAAGTGTCGGGGGGCGCCGTGGGCGACGTGAGACCGGACGCGACGGAGGCCGCAGCGTACCGGGACACGAGGACCAGCCCGGCCAGCCCGGCCGCCCCCATCCCCCAGGCCGCGCCCGGGGCCCCGGCCACCAGGGCCCCCGCCGACCCGAACACGACGACCAGGGCCGCGGTCGCGGACCGGGCCTTGAAGCTGCGCTGCGGGTCGTGGGTGGCCCGCAGCGCCGTCAAGGGGCCCAGGCTGGCGGCGAGGGCGACGTTCAGCACCGCGAGGGGGACGAGCACGGCCCGCACGCCGTTCCACGACTGGCCCAGCAGCGCCCGGCCCGCGGAGTCGGGGATCAGCAGTGCCGCCAGCCCCGACACGAGGGCGATCAGGGTCAGGGCCAGTGAGAGGCGGAGGGTGAAGCGCCGCAGGTGGGTCGGACGCCGGACCCACACCCCCACCGCGACGGGGGTGAACGACAACCGGACCGCGTTGAGGATCCCCTGCACCGGCGAGAACAGCACCTGCCCGGCGCGGACGCGGGCCAGCTCGGTCAGTCCCGCAGTGGCGGCCAAGATGGCCAGCACCAGCTGGGCCGATCCGAACAGCGTCAGAAACTCCCCGGCGAAGCGTCCACCGGTCGCCCGGTGCTCCCGCAGCCAGGACGCAGTGGCAAGGGGACGGGGGCGGACGTGCAGCTGGAGCGCCCCCAGGGCCGCCCCCGCCACCGCACCCGCGCCCCAGGCCAGGATGTACGCGGGCACCGACCCCGAGCCCGCGACGCGAACGAGAACGAGGGCCGCCCCCTGGACTAGGGCCCACAGCAGGTCGTTGGCCACCGCGGCGCGGGGCCGGTCGACGGCGAAGAGGGCGAAGCGCCAGAGGTCCTGCAGGTACAGGGCGGGGACGATCACCGCGAAGGCCCAGAGCGCGGCGACCACCGGCCCGCGAGCCACCAGGGTCGCGGCCAGCGCGACCCCGCCGACGACCACCCCGATGCCGACGGCCGCGCCGGACGCCCGGGCCAGCGCGGCGGCACGGGCCGGGGGCGGAGTGGCGCTGAAGCGGACGGTGAAGACCTCGGAGGTGAGCCCCTGCACCACCCCGAGGGTGATGGTGTAGGCCACGAGGACCACGCTGAAGCCCCCGAACTCCCGCGCGCTGACGGATCCGGCCACGATGATGGCCAGGACGAGGTTGGTGAGGCCGTAGATCAGTTGGTCCGCGCCTCCCCACAGCGCCCTCCGTCGGCCCGACGGGCCGGATCCCTCGGCCAACGGCGGTTTCGGTTCGCCCGGGCCGGACTCCGAGCCGGCGAGGGGGAGGTCGACGACCTCCTCCACGTGGCGAGGCGTGGCATCGTGTGGGCCGGACAAGGGTTGCAGCGTAGGATGTGGCCGACCCTCGTCCGGTGAGGGTCGACCCGGGCCCACGGCGCCTCGGGCAGATGGGAGGAACCCGAGGTCCGTGTCCACCACCACCACCGACCACCGCGACATCGCCCGGCGCCTCTACCCGGAGGTTGCCGCGGGCGGCTACTCCCGCGTCGACGGGACCGTCGAGCTCTACCAGCGCGTCCGCGCCGTGTGCCCGGCCGATGCGGTGGTCGTCGACCTGGGGGCAGGGCGGGGGCAGGCCGCGGAGGACCCCGTCCCCGTGCGCCGGCAGCTCCAGGACCTGCGCGACGTGGCCGGTGAGCTCATCGGCCTCGACGTCGACCCGGTGGTGCGGGAGAACCCGCAGCTCACCAGGGCAGAGGTGATAACCGAGGGCCAGCCGCTGCCCCTGGACGACGCCAGCGTCGACGTGGTGGTGTCGGACTTCACCTTCGAGCACATCACCGATCCGGCGTGGTGCGGACGGGAGCTCACCCGGATCGTGCGGTGCGGGGGATGGATCTGTGCCCGGACGCCGAACCGGTGGGGCTACATCGGCATCCCCACCCGGCTGGTCCCCAACCGGCTGCACGACG
>JBBSME010000231.1:0-1983 GCA_038233335.1 Acidimicrobiales bacterium
GCCGGGGGAGCGGCGAAGAAGTCCTCCCTGGCGTTGCGGACCTTGTGCACCAGCAGACCGAGCGGCTTGCGGATGCTGTCGTCGGCCTCGCACTCGCGCTGGGCCCGCTGCACACCATGGCGCAGCTCCGGCTCGGTCAGCGTGGCCAACAAGTGCCGGCCGTTGTCGTCGAGGATGTCCGGGCGACCGCAGCGCCGGGCGTAGGCGCGCAAGGGGCCGACCAGCTCGTCCACCAGGGAAAAGGGGAGGGGGGTGATGCCGGTCGGTGAGCCGACGTCGGGAGCCGACCCGCGAGGTTCGCGGGTCCTTGGTCCTACCGAGGAAGGCAGGCTTTCTTCCTTCCTAGGTACTGATTCCAAGGAAAACCCGCCCGCGACGTTCGCGGGGACCGCGGCCGACGCCGCGAACTCTCGCGGGATCCCGGCGTAGTTCGCGGGATTCGCGGGAGCTTCCAGGGCCGCCAACAGCTGGTTCCCCAGGGCTCCGAGCTCTGAGCCGATCTGCGTGAGGCACTGAGCCAGGGTGGACACGACCTCGACGACTTGAGCCCCCGACAACGCCGACGGCGGGGGAGAAGACATCTCCGTGGTCGACGTCGACGAGGTGGCGACGCGGAGGTGCCTGGAACCAGGACCGTGCGGCTTCACGAAGCGTCCGGGTGACCCAGCGAGGCGGTGGGTGGCCGTGTCGAGAGCGACCAGGTCGACGACCAGGCCGCTTCTGCTTCGGGCGACGACGACCTCGCCGGCCTCCCGCAGGTAGTAGGCGACGGTGCCGGCGGAGCAGCCCCGACGCCGGGCGAGCTCGGCCTGGCTCAAGGGCCCCTCGACCCGCCCGGCGTCCAGGGGGCGGCCGTGGGCGCCTACCGCCTCGGAGAGAAAGGAAAGGGCTCGACGGCTCATCGTCGGGTGAGCACGGCCGAGAGCGCGGCTCGGTCCTGGTCGGTGGCGGCCCAGCCAGCGGCGTGGTCGGACAGCCAGATCAGGACGGCGGCGGCGTCGGCCTCGAGGCAGGAACGGACATCGGCGAGGTCGATCGTCTCGAAAAGCTCTGTCGAGGCCGCCGCGGGCCCCGGCCCGTCGTCGGCAGCCGGACGGGGCGAGCTGGTGAGCGCGGCAGCGGGGGGCGTCATCGTTTCGTTCCTCCTGGGTCGGGGATGGGCAGACGCCAGCAGCCTCCGCCGGCTCGGGGGGTTTGGGAAGGCTCCAGAGCCGGTCGCGACGGTGGTGGTGGGTGGTCGCGGGGGTATTGGGCCGAGGTGGTCGTTGCGAGAGCACCTCGCCGCTCGACCGCGCGACGGCATAGGGCCCAAACGGGGACGTCAGGAAGAGCACGCGACTGGAATGGGGGCAGATCCGCCCTCGACGGAGGGTGAGGCGGCTTCAGCGGCCGTGAAGGGGGAAGCGGCGGCGCCTTGCAGCGGCCCTCTTCCAGGGTGCGACAGGGCCACCAACGCCCAACAAGGGCTCACTGGCTGCGCTGGGGCGCGGTGATGCTTGGGATGACCCTCAGGCGACGCGAACGAGCGGGCGGCTAGGTGGGGGGCGGCCGGGGCGCCCGACGCTGCACGGCGGAGGACGCCGGTCGTCGCGACACTCGGTGCTCTGGAGCGATGAGGCAGAAGACGGTGGACAGAGCGCGTCGGGCTCGAGCAGGGGCCGTGGCCAAGCCCACGCCGAAGCGGGCTGCGATGGCCACCAGATCGGCGCTCAGGTCATCGAGCCAGGTGGCAAGGCGCCGGCGCCGGGTCACGGGTGCGAGATCCACGCCGGCGTGGCGGGCGAGGAGGCACTCGAGGTCGATGTCGGCGCCGCCGGGGCGGTAGGCGAGGGCAGCCGCCACCCGAGCGCGGGCCCGGGTGGCCAGGCTGGGGCGGTTCCCGTGGGGGTTGGCGTGGTCTTGCTGGGGCAGGCGGAAGGTCTCGGGTGGGACCTCGACGACCGCCGCTCGCAGTGACTGGGCCAGACCGGGGTCGAGGAGCAC
>JBBSME010000232.1:0-1923 GCA_038233335.1 Acidimicrobiales bacterium
AGTAGGCCACCACCCCGTCCTGGGTCCAGCCCTCTCGCCCCTCGACGGGGTCCACCGGCTCGTCAGGCCGGATCAGCAGGGTGGCCGCGTCGGCCTGGACGTCGGGCGCGACGACCTCGCCCACGGCGTCGGGGTCGTTGGCCACCTCGGGGAACACGGTGAGGACGCCGTTGAGGTTGATCGCCTCGGGCTTGACCCGCTGGTTGTCAGCGGTCACCAGGTGGGTGCCGGCCTTGAACGGGGTGGTCTTGAGGCCCTTGCCCGGACGGGGGCCGAGGGAGCGGATGGGGAACAGGAGGGCGGCGCCGAGAGCGGCCATGGCCGCCCCCGCTGAGCGCACGAGGAGCTTGCGGCGGGTGAGGATGCTCTCGCCCTGCTCGAACTCCTCCCGGAAGGCGTCGATCTCCTCCTCGCTGGAGGCGATGGGGTGGCGGGCCTCGACCACGGGCTGGTGGGGCATGAACTCCTTGGACCAGAGGATGAATCCGATGCCCAGCCCGGCCAGGGCCACGGCCAGAAAGATCCCCTCCAGCTGCGTCTGCCCCCCGACCCAGTAGACGACCCCGAGGGCGATGGCGGCCGCGGCGCTGACGAGGAACCCGGAGGCGACCAGCAGCTCGGCCCGACGGGATCGGGCCTCCCGTTCGGCCCGGGCCGCCTCGGACTCGGCCCCCGGGCACCCCATGCACCCCTTCTCGGCCACCGCGTCGGCGTCGTCGGCGGGATCGGCTCCACCGTTGGCAGCGTCGGTCACGGCCCGGCCTCCTGGGGGGTGTCGGGGTCGTCGTCGTCGACGTGCTCGCCCGGGGGGATGGGGTTCACCCGGATCGCGGTGAGCCGACGGTGGCCCATGAAGGTGAGGGCGACCAGCAGCGTCCCCAGCCCTCCGATCCACGCCATCATGCCCTCGGGGATGGGGCCGAGACGGCCGAGCGAGAGGCCGCCGGCGTCCTCGGGCTCCTGGAGGTAGATCACGTAGTCGGCGATGGCGTTGAGCTCCTGCTCGCTGATGATGTCGTCACCGAAGCGGGGCATCTGGCCCGGGCCGGAGCGCACCGCTCCGCCGATCTGCAGCGGCGTCACCGTGCTGAGCGAGGGCGCAGCGCGTCCGTAGCTGAGCGCCCCGCCGGCACCGGTGGCCGAGTGGCAGGCCTGGCAGTTCTCCCGGTAGAGCACGCCGCCGGTCGGTCGGTCGGCCCCGGACAGGTCGATGTCAGGGAGCGCTGGCCCCTCGCCCAGGGTGGCCACGTAGGCGACCAGGGCGTCGATCTCGTCGGGCGAGAACGCCGGCTCCTTGGCCTCGGGGGGGCGGGACGGGTCGGCCAGGGGCATGCGGCCGGTCGTCAGCTGGAAGTAGGCCCCGGCCTCGCCCGCCTGCTGGATCGACGGGCCCCGCAGGTCGCCGTTGGGGGCGTCGAGACCGGCGCCGTCGACGCCGTGGCAGCTCACGCAGCTGGTGTCGTAGAGGTTCTGACCCCGGGCCAGCAGCTGGTCCTCGGTGGGCTCGGCCTGGGTGGCGATGCCCTCGGAGGCGACCGCATCCGAGCCCGTCGACAGCCCCAGCACCACCGCCGCGCCCATGAGGCAGCCCAGCACGGGGATGAGCCGCCGCCGGCGCGTTGCCCGGTGGGGGGCGGCGGGATCGGAGGGGGCCATCTCAAGCGCCGAGCACGTAGAGCGTGAGGAACATGATGACCCACACCACGTCGACGAAGTGCCAGTAGTAGCCCACCACCGCCACCGGGGGCGCGGCGGGCGCCTTGCTGCGCCCGGCCAGCAGGGCGATGACCCCGAACATGAACAAGATGCCGCCGAACACGTGGAGGCCGTGGAACCCGGTCATCAGGTAGAAGGTCGAGCCGTAGGCGTGGCTGGAGATGGAGAAGTCGAGCCCGGCGTACTCCAGCAGCAGGTTGGCGAGGA
>JBBSME010000233.1:0-1909 GCA_038233335.1 Acidimicrobiales bacterium
CTGAGTCTCATCAGCACGAACCGTTGCCCGACGGCAGGGGGGTCGCCGATCCTCGGCCGCCGCGCCACCGACATGAGTGCGGGTCCCCGACCGTCCGCTGCTCACCCCAGGCGACGGAGGTGGCGCAGCTGGCTGCGCAGGTAGGGACGGGCCCGACGCTGGCCGCCTCGCTCGCCGATCGCGGCCTCGAGGCGCTCCAGGCCGCGCAGCACGGCACCGACGTCCGGCTCCCAGCCGCGCCGGCGGCACTCCTCCAACCACTCCGCCGGTGTGGTGTGGCCCCGCGAGCGGTTGCACCGGGCGCAGGCGACCAGCTCGTTCTCGATCCACGATGGCCCGCCCTTGACGCGGGGCACCAGGTGCTCGGTGGTCGCCCCCACCAGGCCGACGTCCACGTCACGCCCGCACCACACGCAGCGGTTGCCGTCGCGGACCAGGATGCGCCGTCGCCGCTCCTGGCGGCCCGGCGCGGAGGACAGATCGCCCATCGCCCCAGGGTGCCACCGGTCGAGGTCGGATCCGAGGTCGCGCCGCGCTGGCCGCTCAGGCTGCTCAGCCTCCGTCGACCGGCGGCGGGCCGAGCATCGACGCCCCATGTGTGAGCATCGGCGCGTGCCGATCGGTCGCTTCGCTCCCAGCCCGACCGGGCCGCTGCACCTGGGCAACCTGCGCACCGCCCTGGTGGCGTGGCTGGCGGCCCGGTCCGACGGGTCCACGCTCCTGCTGCGCAGCGAGGACCTCGACCCCGCGTCGCGGCCTGAGCACGAGCGCGGGCAGCTGGCCGACCTGATGGCCCTGGGCCTGGACTGGGACGGCCCGGTCGTGCGCCAGTCGGCCCGGCGCGACCACTACGACGAGGCCCTGGCCCGGCTGGAGGCCGAGGGCCTGACGTATGCCTGCTACTGCACCCGGCGGGAGGTCCGAGAGGCCACCCGCGCGCCCCACGGCGACCTCCTCGAGGGCGCCTATCCGGGCACCTGCCGCGACCTGACCGCGGCGGAGCGGGCCGAGCGGGAGGACGAGGGCCGTCCCCCGGCCCTTCGGCTGCGGGCCGCCGGGGCCCGGGCCACGGTGCACGACGCCCTCGTGGGCGAGGTCACCGGCACCGTGGACGACGTGGTGCTGCGTCGCAACGACGGGCTCCCGGCCTACAACCTGGTGGTGGTCGTCGACGATGCCGCCCAGGGGGTGGAGGAGGTGGTCCGGGGGGACGACCTGCTGTCGTCGTCGCCCCGCCAGGCGCACCTGGCGCGGCTGCTCGACCTGCCGGTGCCCGGGTACCTCCACGTGCCGCTGGTGGTCGGTCCCGACGGCGAGCGGCTGGCCAAACGCCACGGTGCGGTGACCCTGGCCGACCTGGCCGAGGCCGGGGTGGGCGCAGTCGAGGTGCGGGACGGCCTGATCGCCTCGTTGGGGCTCCCGACGCCCGGCGGCGCCGACGCACTGGCGGCAGCTGCGGCCGCGTTCACCCGAGAGGGACTGCCCCGCACCCCGTGGCGGCCCGACGACCTCGTGGGCCGAGCCGAGCGACGCTGACGGCCCCGGGGGCCGCGGTGCGGGGGCGCGGATCGGGATCTACTCTCGGAGCGGTGAACGAGGTCGAGCCCCGCGACAACGGACCGAGGGACAGCGCTGCTGATCAACCCTCCCGTCCGGCGCGGCTGCCCCCCTGGTGGACGGGCGCGGCCGCCGCGGTGGTCATCGCCGCTCTGGTGGCCGGCGCCCTCGCCGTGGGCGGTGCGGGCGACTCGGTCGAGGTGCGATCGGTAGTGGCGTCGAACCCCGCTCCGGATCCTGGCGTCGTCGGCTCCTGGCCCACGACGACCACCACGACGACCACCACGCCACCCACCACGCCACCCACCACGCCACCCACCACGCCACCCACCACGCCACCCACCACGCCACC
>JBBSME010000234.1:0-1868 GCA_038233335.1 Acidimicrobiales bacterium
ATCCACCACGTGGTGCGGATCAACTACTACCCGCCCCGGGGCGACAACAAGGAGGGGTGGGACAACATCGACATCTTCGGGTGGCTCGGCTACAAGATGCAGATCAAGGTCGACTTCCTCTGCCGGGACTCGATCCTCGCCGCCCCCCTCGTCCTCGACCTGGCCCTGGTCCTCGACCTGGCCCAGCGGTCCGGCCTCCACGGGGTGCAGGAGTGGCTCAGCTTCTACTGGAAGAGCCCGCAGCCGGCGCAGCCCGGGCTGTACCCCGAGCACGACCTCTTCATCCAGCTCATGAAGCTGAAGAACACCCTGCGCCACCTCATGGGCGACGAGTCCATCACCCACCTGGGCGCCGAGTACTACGACGCCTGAGTTTCGCCCTCACTCGCTCGCTGACGCTCGCTCCGTTCGGGCGAGTCTTGTCGTGCTCGCTGCGCTCGCGCCGAGGGATCCCAGCGGGTGACGGCTCGTCCCTCGCCGACAACCCGCTTCGTGCGGGGGAGACCCCCGCCACCCCCAGCGGCAGAGCCGACCATCGGGCGGGTCGCGGCCGGTCACGCTCGGGTACGGCCCGAGGGTGCCCCATCTCACCGTTCCTCCTCGCCCCCGTTCGCAGGCCGCCTCGGCCCGGCGGGGCGTGACCGCCCTCGCCGCGCTGGTCCTGGTGGTGGGGATGGGTGCCTGCTCCGACGAGGGCGAGGAGGGAGGTGGTGGGGCCACCGACCCGTCCACCACCAGCCTGTCGACCACCACCGAGGGCGACGGTGGCGATACGGCCGCGACCGGCGGTGGCCCGGCGCCCACCACCGTCGGCACCACCACCACCGACGGCGGTGGAGGGAGCGGATCGGCGCTGGCCGATCGCCTTCCCGAGGTCCCGGACTTCGCACGCAGCGAGGCGGGTGAGGAGTCCATCCCCGAGTAGGGGCTCCCGCTGTGCGACGGCGGCACGTCATCGGTCGATCCGGTGTCGGCGGTGGCCGTCGAGTACGACTCCGAGTCGATCCCCGCGCTGCAGCTCGACGTGCTCGGCCTCGAGCTGTCTTCAGCAGAGGACGCCCAGACGCTCTACGACGAGTACGTGGCGTCCACCGCGGGCTGCGTCGACGAGGACCGGACGATCGACGAGGATCCCGTCGAGGCCGACATCGGCGACGAGGCGGTCCGCCTGGACAGCACGAGTGACGACGGGCCGGGTCCCTTCTACCTCATCGCCCGCCGGGCCGACACGGTCTGGGTGCTCGGACAGGAGAACGAGGCGCAGCCCGAGGACGCGACCCACCCGGTCGTCGATGCCTTCACCGCCGCGGTCGAAGGCTGAGGGCACCGCTCCACCCGGGGATCAGGACCGGAGGCGAGCGACTGTCCGCACGGCTCCTCAGCCTGAGGGCCGGTCGTTGCGGATGACGCTGGGAGCGGCACCGGCGGCGTCGGCCAGGCCCTCGGAGCCGACCATGGCGGCCTCGGCCGACAGGGTGATGTAGCGACCGCAGAAGGCGAAGACCCCGGCGCCGTCGGCCCGCACCACCGACCCGCTCATCAGGCGGGCGGCATCGGTGCACAGGGCGACCACGGCCTCGGCCACGTCGTCGGGGCTCATGGTGGCCCGCATGGGGTGGGTCCGGCGCTCGACCTCGGAGGCGGACTCGTAGAACGGTCCGAGCATGGCCTGGAGGCTGTCCCCGTCGATCCAGCCCGGGTTGACGCCGACGACCGACACGCCTCGCTCGCCCACCTCACAGGCCAGGTAGGCCACCATCGACTCCATGGCCGACTTGGCCGCGGCCAGGATGCCGTGGGCCGGGATCCAGGTGACGGTGTCGGCCCCGGAGACGGCGACCACCCGGCCGTGCCCGCTGGCCTCCAGC
>JBBSME010000235.1:0-1828 GCA_038233335.1 Acidimicrobiales bacterium
GAGGCGACCGCGGTGCGCCCCGATGGCCGGGCCAACCCCAACCAGCTGGTGCTGGACGAGACCACGGTGGACGACGTGGCCGACCTCCGCGGCCTGCTGGCCGCCGACCAGCTGGCGGGGCTCCAGCTCACCCACTCGGGCCGGTGGAGCCGGCCCGACGGATCTCCCGCGCCACGCACCGCCTACCCCCACCCCGCCCTCGACCCCCGCCTGGGGGTCGGCTCCGACGCGGTGCTGACCGACGACGAGCTCGACGCCCTGGTCGAGGACTACGTGGCCGCCGCCGTCCTGGCCCAGCAGGCCGGGTTCGCCTTCGTCGACGTCAAGCACTGCCACGGGTACCTCCTCCACGAGCTGCTCAGCGCGCGAGACCGGCCGGGTCCCTACGGCGGCGGCCTCGAGGGCCGCACCCACTTCCTGCGCTCCGTGGTGGCCGGTGTCCGCGACCGGGCGCCGGGCCTGGCCGTTGCCGTCCGCCTCTCGGTGTTCGACCTGATGCCGTTCACCGCCGGTGGCGACGGCGTCGGGGTCCCCGACGGATCCGGCCCCTACGCCTGGGCCTTCGGCGGCGACGGGACCGGGCTCGGCATCGACCTGAGCGAGCCCCACGCCCTGCTGGACATCATCGAGGACCTGGGGATCGGGCTGGTGAGCGCCACCGCAGGCAGCCCGTACTACAACCCCCACGTCCAACGACCGGCCTACTTCCCGCCGTCCGACGGCTACCAGCCCCCGGAGGACCCACTGGTCGGGGTGGCCCGCCAGGTGGCGGCCACGGCCGAGGTGACCGCACGCCACCCGGGGCTAACCATCGTGGGCAGTGGCTTGTCCTACCTCCAGCAGTGGGTCCCGCACGCGGCCCAGGCCATCGTGGCCGGGGGCGGGGCCGACCTGGTCGGGCTGGGCCGGATGGTCCTGTCCTACCCCGAGCTGGCCGCCGACGTGCTGGCCGGGCGACCGGTCGAGAGCCGCCTCATCTGCCGGACCTTCAGCGACTGCACCACCGCTCCCCGCAGTGGGCTGGTGTCGGGCTGCTTCCCCCTCGACCCCTTCTACAAGGACCACCCGCAGCGGGTGGCGCTGACCCGGGCCAAGCGGGAGGCCAAGGCCCGACTGCGGGGCTGAGGAGGTCGGTCAGCCGACCTCGACGACGCCCTCGGGCGTCGGGGTGATCGGGGGGCCGGCGATCGGCCCACCCCCGACCTCGGCCCAGTAGGTGAGGTCCTCCGCCGTCAGACCGCCGACGCCGTCCTCGACGGCCCGCTGGTCGGGGTCGCCGTCGGCCTCGACGCTGACCCTGTAGCTGACCTCGACGCCGAGGTCGACCTCGGCGTCGTCGCCGGGGGCGGGCAGGGTCCGGGCCGGCTCGACAGAGCCATCGCCCCACCCGGTGAACGCGACCTGCTGGAACGACGGTGACACCGAGGGCCCGGCCGGAGGCGCGGCGGTCACCGGCTCGGGGCTGGGCGCGACCGTCGTGGTGGTCGGCGCGGGTGGAGGGTCCCCGCCGCCGTCATCGGTGCTCGCGCCGCTCACCAAGGGGGCGGCGGTGGCGGCCACGGCCACCCCGACCAGCAGGGCGAGGGTGGGGGCCAGGCCCGCCCGGCGGCGGTCGGTGCTCACGGGGTCTGCTCGTGGAGGTACACGACCACGTTGTCCACGTAGTGGCCCGTGCCCCGATCGAACTCGCCGCCCCGGCCCAGGCCATGGCCACGGGGGGGGATCTCCTGTGACCCATGTCCTCTCGTCAGGCCCGGCCGTCAGGTGTTACCGTCGGTAGCACTACGACGACGACGAGCCGCCGCGCACCCGCCGCCGGCCCAGAGGA
>JBBSME010000236.1:0-1693 GCA_038233335.1 Acidimicrobiales bacterium
CCGGCCGGGAGCGAGACCAAGCTGGCCCTGGCCAAGCGGGCCGCCATCGAGGCCCTCAGCCAGTTCAAGGACGACGACGAGGTCGGCCTGCGCATCTTCACCACCGACCTCGGCCCCGGGCAGGACCAGACCTTCATCGACGTGGTCCCCCCGTCCCGGATCGGTGACAACCGGGAGGAGCTCCGCCGGGAGATCGACGCCCAGTTCCCGCTGAACGGCACCCCCCTCTACGAGGTCACCCAGCAATCCTTCGACGATGCCGTGGAGGCCTACGACCCGGCCCGCATCAACGCCGTCGTGGTCCTCACCGACGGGTTCAACGAGGACGGGGACACCTCGGACGACGAAGAGCAGCTCCAGCAGCTCCTCGCCGACCTGACCCGGGCCGCCACCGGCGAGCTGGCCACGCCCATCCGCATCTTCCCGATCGCCTACGGGGAGGACGCCGACCTCGACGTGCTCAACCAGATCGCGGAGGCCACCAACTCCACCGCCTACGACGCCAGCGACCCCGAGACCATCACCAAGGTGTTCACCGCCGTGGTGAGCAACTTCTAGGTCCGGCGTGGCCCGGCTCAGCTTCCGCGACCGCTTCTGGTCGCCCCCCGTGGCCCGAGCCGTCACCGCGCCCAGCTCGATCATGTTGGCCGGAGCAGTCGCGGCGGTCGCCGTCGTGGCCACCGCTCCCCTGGCCCTGCCCCTGGGCATCGTGGCCGGGGCCGTGGCCGGGGCCACGGCCTACGGGGGGCGGGTGCTGCTGGCCGTGCCCCGACAGGAGCGAGGGCCGAACCCCGACCCCTTCGGCGTCCAGGAGCCCTGGCGCCGCTTCGTGTCCGACGCGCTCGACGCCCGGCGCCGCTTCGACGGTGCGGTCGGCTCGATGGGGAAGGGCCCTCTGCGGGAGCACCTGACCGAGATCGGCGGCCGGCTGGACGACGGCGTCGGCGAGATCTGGCGGATCGCCCAGCAGGGCAACACCCTCGTGGGCGCCCGCCAACGGGTCGACCTCGACGGAGCCCGACGAGAGCTGGCCGCGGTCGACGAGCAGGCGTCAGAGCCCTGGGCGGCCGGAAGCAGGCTGGCCCAGACCGCCGACGCCCTACGGGCCCAGATCGCCAGTGCCGAGCGGATGGAGGCCGTCATCGCCGACGCCGTCGACCGCCTACGCCTCCTCGACGCCCGCTTGGACGAGACGGTCACCCGGGCCATCGAGCTGTCGACCACGGGGTCGGCGTCGCAGGGCGTCGGAACCGTCGGAGGCGATGTCGAGGGCCTGGTCACCGAGATGGAGGCCCTGCGCCTCGCCCTGGACGAGGTCCACGAGGTGCCCGCGCCCAGCGACGGTGCGGCTGCCGAGCCACGGCGGTCGCCGTCGGACGGCTCCGCACCACCCCCGTGAGTCACCACCAGCGCGACCACGGACGACTCTCCCGTGGCTCCTGGTGGGGCGCCGCCAGGCGGCATCGGTGAGCGCCCGTCGCGGGCCGGGCAAGGCGGGCGACTCTCGCGCCGGCGCCCCGCGGGACCGCGCCGGCCATCCGCGGTGGCACGAGGTTCTGGGAGAGGTGGCCGAGCTGGGCGCCCAGGTGGCCGAGAGCAGCCGGGCCGCTTCGGCCGCGGAGCCGAGCTCCGCGGGCCACGCCGATGAGGCCCCCGTTGACGTCCTGCCCGAGCCGCTCCCGACGCCGACCCC
>JBBSME010000237.1:0-1616 GCA_038233335.1 Acidimicrobiales bacterium
CGTGCGGACCGACCTGCTGGTCGACTCCGGGGCCACGGAGGCGACCGATCGGGGCCTCGTCGCCCTCCATGCCATCCGCGCCCAGGGGCAGCAGCGGCCCGACGCGGCCCGCCTCCTGGTCGAGCCGGTGGACGAGGCGCTGGCCGACACCTTCCGCTTCGACTGGCCGGCCCTCGACCGCTGGTTCGAGGAGGACGAGGAGATCTTCGTCCACCTACGCAGCCCGTACGTGCGGGTCGACGCGGTGCGGTCGTCGCGGCCGGTCCGGGTGGAGCTGGCCGGGGCCGTGCTGGCCGAGGCGCCGGGGTCCGTGATCGTGTTCGAGACCGGGCTCCCGCCCCGGTACTACCTGGACAAGACCGCCCTCGACTGGTCGCGCCTGGAGCCGACCGATACGGTCACGGGATGTGCCTACAAGGGCACCACCAGCCGCTGGTGGACGGCGCAGGTGGGAGCGGTGGTGGCCGAGGACGCGGCGTGGGGGTACGACTTCCCGACCCGCCACGCTCTGCCCGTCGCCGGCCTGGTCGCCTTCGACGATCGCAAGGTCGACCTCTTCGTCGACGGTGATCGTCAGCGGTCCTGAGCGTCCGTCGGCGGTGGCCGGGCCGACATCGGCCGACGGCGGGGGCCACGTCCTAGGTTGCCGAGGATGACCGCGGACCGGGGGCTGGTGATGGGCGTCGTAAACGTCACCCCCGACTCCGTCTCCGACGGCGGTCGCTTCCTCGACCACGCCGCCGCCATCGACCACGGTCGGGGCCTCATCGCGGCGGGGGCCGACGTGATCGATGTCGGCGGTGAGTCGACCCGCCCAGGCGCGGACCCGGTGCAAGAGGACGAGGAGCTGGCCCGGGTCCTGCCGGTGGTGGCCGCCCTCAGCCCCCTGGCGCGGGTGGGGATCGACACCCGCCAGGCCGCGGTTGCCGACGCCGCCGTCGGCGCGGGCGCGACCCTGGTCAACGACGTGTCGGCGTCGCTCCACGAGGTGGCTGCCGCCCACCGGGTGGGCTTCGTGGCCATGCACATGCTCGGCGATCCCCGCACCATGCAGCGCCACCCAACGTACGTCGACATCGTCACCGAGGTGGCGGACTTCCTGGTCGAGCGGGCCTCCGTGGCCCGCGACGCAGGGGTCGCAGAGGTGTGGATCGACCCGGGGATCGGGTTCGGCAAGACGACGGAGCACAACCTGGCCCTGCTGGCCGGCCTGGACCGGCTGGTCGCCACCGGGTTCCCGGTCCTGGTCGCCACCAGTCGCAAGCGGTTCCTCGGCCAGCTGCTGGCTCGGGCCGACGGTGGTGAGGCGGTCGTGCCCACCGACGACCGGATCGAGGGCTCGGTGGCCACCGCCGTGTGGTGCTACGCCGCGGGCGCGGCCATGGTCCGGGCCCACGACGTGGCCGCCACCGTCGTCGCCGCGGCGGCGGGACACCGTCGCTCGGCTCCACCACCCCCCTGACCAGGGAGACCGCTGGTCCCCCAGCCCAGCGGCACAGGGCGCACTCCTCGCGGCGGGGCGTCATGGGGCATGATCGGAGCCGGTCGGGCGCGGCCCCACCCGGGGGCCCTCGGCGCCGACCGCAGACGAGAGGAACCACCCCGATGGGGATGAA
>JBBSME010000238.1:0-1608 GCA_038233335.1 Acidimicrobiales bacterium
CGGGACGAGCGTCGGGCCGCAGCCGGGCCCGACGCGGAGCTGGGCAGCGATGCCTTCATGGCCCTGGTGGTGGAGCTGACCGCGGACGAGCTCACCGTGCGACCCATCCACCGCCTGGTCGACGGCCTCGACGTCGCCGCCCTCCGCGTGGCGCTCGACCCCTCGTTCGAGGCCGTCGGGGCCCCGATCCCGGCCGACGAGGTGGCCGACGGCTCGGTGCTGGCCCGGATGGACGAGGCCAGAGCCCTGGCCCTGGTCGAGGCGGACGGCTCGGCCACCCTGATGGTCCCCCGCGTCGAGGCCTTCGACGGTGTCGAGGACCTGGACAGCGCCCGGGTGGCCCACGCCCTGGTCGACGTCGAGGGCGTCGACGTCCGCTTCCAGCACGGCGTCGACCTGGTTCAGCGAGCCGTCACGGGCGGCGGCGCCGACGCGGGCCTCCTGCTCCGACCGGCCAGCGTGGCCCAGATCGCCGAGAACGCCCGCTCCGACGAGCACATGCCGGCCAAGACCACCTTCTTCCACCCCAAGCCCAAGACCGGCATCGTCTTCCGCGCCTGTTGAGGTATTCGTGCTCGATGCAAAGCCTCTCGCCCGAGCTGATCGTGCAGCCTTCGGCTGCGCTGCCCTCGCAGGGAACGACCAGCAAGCTGGATCGATCCCTGGCCGAAGGGGCTCCGGCGGAGCCTCTGCCCCCTCGGGCTCCCCCGCCAGCGTCGGGCGACAATGCTCCCCGGTGAGCTCGTGCACGCGAGGACAGGAGAGGCACCGATGACCCGACAGGAATCCTTCAAGCGACGCATCCGCGAGCGGATGGCGGCCACCGGCGAGAAGTACGGCGCCGCCCGCCGCCAGCTGATCGAGAAGGCGGAGTCCCCGTCTGGTCGGACCTGGGTGGCCGAACCCGAGATGAGCGACGACGCCATCCGCGAGGCCACCGGCCGCGGCTGGGACGAGTGGTGCGACCTCATCGACGCCTGGCCCGCGAACACCGACGGCCACACCGCCATCGCCACCCACGTCCGCGAGGACCACGGGATCGACGGCTGGTGGGCCCAGGCCGTCACCGTGAGCTACGAGCGCATCACCGGCCTGCGCCTCCCCCACCAGCGGGCCGACGGCACCTTCAGCGCCGACAAGACCCGCACCGTCACCGTCACCGTCGACGCCGAGGCCCTGCGTGCGCTCCTCCTGGACGACGACGACCGGCGCGACCTGTTCCCCGGCCTCGACACCGAGCTCCGGTCACGGCCCACGTCGAAGGTCCCCCGAATCGCCATCGGTCCCGGCGTGGCCCAGATCGCCCTCGAGCAGCGAGACGACGGGAGGGTGCGGATCTCGATCGCCCACGAGCGCCTGCCCTCCGCCGACGACGTCCCCCAATGGAAGCAGTACTGGTCCGAGTGGCTCGCCGCCCTCGACGCAGCCGACGGCTAGATCGCGGCTAGATCCGCCGCCGACCTGCGGGTCGGCCGAACAGTTCGATCCGATTCGAGCCCGGCGGGGGTGCGGGAGGGGGCACAGGCTCCGCCGGAGCCCCCACGCCCGCTGATCGGGCCAGCTTGCTGGTCGATCAGCCCGGCGCCAGCGCGGCCGAGGGTCGCACGC
>JBBSME010000239.1:0-1518 GCA_038233335.1 Acidimicrobiales bacterium
ACCCCCACCCTCACGCTCCGTCGATGACACCCATCCTGACCAGATCAACCTCCTCCAACGTCCAGTCACAGAGCCCGGCTGCCAACAGGAGGGTCGGGCGGCAGGGCAAGGCCCGAAGGGCCGCGCAGCGAAGTGGGGGAGGGGGTCGCTGCGTGGTTCGCTCAACTTTCGCAGCCGACGCCGTCGGTGTCGCCCGTAGTTCGAGGTGGTCCTGGAGCAGTTGACACAACACCTTGCGGCCGGCGGTGTCGAGTTGGGCCTCCAACTCGCCGTGGGTCAGACCGGCCGCCCCGTCGCTGGCCAGCCACCCACAGACCTGCTCAAAGGCCATCCGGGGTCCGCGAACGCGTCAGCCTCAGCGGTCACCGTCGACCCCGGTCTCATGCCCGGCGGGCGGCCACTGACGACCCCGCCTGTGCTACTGCGTCGGACAGGGGACGTCGGACAGGCGAGGCTCCCAGCCAAAACCGGCGGGGAACTCGACGCCCGCGGGTCGCACGGTGACGCGCACCGTCTGGCTGTCCCGGGCGTAGGCGTGCAGGACCGTGCCGTCGGGGGTGGTGTCGACCACGATCGAGTTGGCGCTGTCGGGACGGCTGGGGTCAGGGGTCTGCACCTCCCAGATGACGGCCAGGCCCAGTTGGTCGATGTGGGTAGCCAGGTCCGCGGCCTGCACGGGCTCGCCGAGGGTGCAGTGGACGTTCGCGAGGACCTCACCGGGCTCGAACGCCTCCTCCGCGACCGTGTACGGCTCGTCACCTTCGGGCGCGACACCGATGTCCAGCCGTAGCGTCCCGCTGTACACCGAGGGGTCGACCGTCAGGCCCGGCTCGTCGTCGCGGTAGGTGATGCCCGGCGGGACGACAGAGGTGGCCTCGCCCTCGATGTCGGGTCCCGTGGCGAAGGACACCACGGTGCCGACGGCGCTCGGGGAGGCCGGGAGCGCCACCACCTCCACGTCGACGCCGAACTCGGCGAACCGGGCGGCCAGCCCGTTGCCGTCTTGGAAGTCCTCTGACCAGCTGGCGTGGACCAGTCCGTCGGGGGTCTGGCGGACCGCGTAGGCGGGGTCAGGAGCGGTCACCCCCTGTATGAGGACGCCGGTCACCGCCACGGTGAGGACGGCTGCGGCGACGGCCAGACGGGGCGCGACCGCTGCCAGCCGGGGGCGGCGAATCTGGACCACGGCCGGCTTGACGTCACCTGTCCCGATGGGTCGTGCCGTGATCTCAGACAGCAGGGCCGCCTTCGCCGGGCTGTCCGCCCAGGCACGGCTGATCGCGTCGCCGTTGACGGGGTCGATGCGGCGCAGCGCCTCGGTGGACGGGGGCGTAGTGGGGGACTGTGTGCGCATGGTCAGATCTCCTCGGTGATGGCGTGATGGGGGCGGTGGGCAACGGGGACGCCAGCGGGCGCGGCCAGCAGCCGTCGGGGCGGACGACCGGTCGGTGTGGCGGTCCCAAGGTGGGCGGCGAACCGTCGCCGCGCGCGGTGGAGGCGGACACGCAGCAGGGCGGT